>NZ_JABANE010000122.1 GCF_012844305.1 Flammeovirga aprica JL-4 | reverse complement strand
AGTGTATTCAGAAGAGGACTTAATAAAGTGAGAGAGATGATTAAAAGTGTTGATTTCAAAGACTTTACAAAGATGATTTCTCATTTTAGGATGAACTATCTAAAAATCATCGGGTAGAGTAAGAAAAGATATAGATTATAAAAAATTTGATTTAGAAAGGGAGAATAGAAATATTTTAATAGAGATCGTAAATGGTATTTCAGATCTTAAAAATAATAATGCTACCTCTTTCAAAACACAACAATGGGAAGAAAGCGAGAATAAGTTATTCAAGCTAAATAACGAAAAGCTAAAATTAGATTTAAAGCAAGAGGTTGGTGTAAACTACTTAGGGCAACTTAAAAATATACTCATTATTGGATATGTATCCTTATTAGTAATTAGCAATACTTTAACACTCGGCGCTTTACTTAGTATCACTTTTATTATTGGTCAACTAAATATGTCGTTTAAGAATTTAGTAGAATTTATCCATTCATATCAAGATGTATCGATAAGTATAAACAGACTATCAGATATATATAATGAAAAAAGTGATAATACGACAAATGAAAGATACCTGAACATTTCAAACGATGAGTGTATAACGCTAAAAAATGTATCATTCTCTCATTTCGGCAGTGATAATAAACTTTTTGACAACTTGAACTTAAGTTTTCCTACAAATAAAATATCAGCAATTGTTGGTAGTAGCGGAAGCGGTAAGACAACTATACTAAAACTATTATTAAAATATTATCAACCGAATAGTGGAGGAGTGTATTACAAGGGAACGGATATCAATAATATTGACTCTGAAGATTGGAGACAAAATATAAGCACTGTTTTTCAAGATGGATATATTTTTTCGGATTCAATTAAAGATAATATCATTATGGGAGATGAATTGGATGAAAATAGGTATTTGGAAGTATTAAAACTGGCTAATTGTTATGATTTTATTACAAAACTCCCACAAAAAAGTGAAACTAAAATAGGTGAAAATGGCATTGGTTTAAGTAAAGGGCAATTGCAAAGAATCCTAATTGCAAGGGCTATGTATAAGAACTCATCAATAATCATATTGGACGAGGCGACTTCAGCTTTAGATGCTAAAAATGAAAAAGAAGTTCATAATAATCTACTCACTTATTTTAAGGATAAAACTGTGATAATTATTGCACACCGATTAAGTACAGTAAAAAATGCGGATAGAATATTTGTACTTGACAATGGCAGTGTGATAGAAGAAGGTAATCATAGACAATTGGTTAATGATAAAAATAATTATTATGAATTGGTTAAAAACCAACTTGAATTAGCTTGATTCTTTAGGATACTGATCTCTTTATAGAATCATAATGAGATGATAAGAAATAACATATAATTAATACATTAAAGACATTCCTATTTTAGGGGTGTTTTTTTGCTTTAAGAGTCCTCTTCTAAATGGAACAGCTTTTCACGGCTTTCATGAAAAAATAATTTAAATGAAAAAATCTTCAAATACATTCTTTAGTGGAAACTAAAGTGAAAATGTATTTGAAGATTAATTTATTTTTGAAAGAAGTATTTGTACTTACTTCATTTTATTTTTCTTGCTAAAATCTAAGGCCTTACTGAACATCACTCCCCAGAATTTCACTCCTGAAGAAGTAACACCCACTTCAACTCCAATTTGTGCTCTCCAATCGATAAGATTATAATAAGCATCAAACCAATAACTTTGAGACCATGCAGAGTAGGTTCCCTCAGGGCGTTCCGAAGTACCTCTCATTGTTTCATGCTGATTGAGCGTCCAGCCCACAGCCCAGTCCCAACGTCCGCCTGAAGCCCAATAATAACCGTTGGTAAACGAGTAATTATTTAACTCGGAAGTAACGTCTTTATTAAAGACTAGATAAGGTAAAAATTTACCAAATAGATGACCATAACCAATGGACATACTTATGTTTTCTTCAGCAAAATCTTGATAACCAACACGAAAGTTCAACAGATTTGTTTCGTCAATGTTCTGCCAGACAGATATCTGCTGAACATTGCCCATACCATAGTAGTATTGAACACTTGTTTGTGCGTTAGCATCGTTTTTGGAAGTAAATAGTCCTAGCAATGCAATGCCAGAAATTAGTAGTAGCTTTCTCACGTAAAGTAGTTTAAATATTGATAATGACAATGATATAAACATCAAGTAAATCAGATTAATGTTTATATATATACAAACTTACGTGACTGAATAACAAAGCGCTAACGTGTAAATTAAATGAGTTTGAATATAAACAACTGTTATGTTACAAAATATAAAAGCTTCATTCTAAGAATTAAAAATCTCTTAAAATGAAGCTTTTTAGTGAATATATTCTTCTTTAAAGGAAGTTGTTATTCAAGATTAATCTTCTAGGTAAATGTCTATTAATCCTTCAGGGATATTAGTATACAATTCCTTCTTTTCTAGATCCGCTTTGATGATAATTTCATCATTGATTGGAATCAAAACTTCTTTGCCCTTGTATTTCATTTCTAAAATGTCTTGAGCAGAATTAGTATATACTTTATGAACAGTACCTAAAGAACCTAAGTTATTATCCACTACTGTAAATCCTTCTATGTCGTGATAGTAGAATTGACCTTCTTCTAGTTCTGGAAGAGCTGTTAAAGGCAAATACAATTGAGCATCTTTTAATTCAGTTGCAGCTTCAATGCTGTCAATATCTTCAAACTTAGCGATATATCTATTGTTGTGAAGCGATAAGTACTCTAAGAAAAAAGGAACTAAACTTCCTCTTCTCTCTAAAAACACAACATCAAGACCTTCATACTTTGAAGGATCATCCACATCGAGGAAAAATAATACCTCACCATTTAGACCATGAGTTCTGGTGATTTTACCAAACTCGAAACATTCATCTTTATGCATATCTTAAACTATAATCCAATGTTATTTTTCAGTCATTAAAAGTGACATCAACTGCAGTTTCATTCCAGCTTTCTCACTTTCTGTCAACTGATTGACCTGATCCACCTCTTGAATCATCTGATCTGCTATTGCTACTGCTTCATTCGCCGCTCTTTTCTTTCCTAGGGAGCGAATACTGTTGAAACGGGCACTTTCCAATTGAACTCCCACTTCTTCCAGTTTTTTCTTGAGCGCAGTGGCATAAGCATGATTCACTGTGGTAGAATGTAAGCGCAAAGAAACACGTTCTTCACCAAAATCTTCATATGGATACATTTCTATTAACGTTTGAGCCGTTTCTTTTGCGATAGAAAGTACTGAATCCTTGATGTTTGCCATTCCAAAATGCGCATTGGCGGCATCAGAAACTCTCCATCTCAGTTCCACGCTCATTTCAAGCTGTACACCATCTTTGGCAAACGTATCCCAAGGTCCCACCATTTGCACCTCATCTTTCAGAGATATTTTTTGAATACTTCTAAAAGGATGATACCAGTAAAAACCAGAAGCATTGATAGTGCCTTTATATTTTCCAAGAAGAGAAATTAGATTGGCATCACCTTGAGCCACGATAAAATATCCTCTCAACAAAACTAAATCAACAAAGAAAAGGAGCATTGCGATAGCTCCGAGGTCAGGAAGGGATAAAACATAACCTGCCGCACCAAACAAAACCGCTTGAACGATGATCATGATATATCCTGAAATACCTTTGATTTTTTTGTCTGTCATATTATTTATTGTATTGTGTCATAGTTCTAGATAAACCAATAGAAGCAAAAGAAAGACACATATCTGCTGATTTTTCAATCAAACCATCCAAGTCAATTTTTTCATCTTCTGTAAACTCACCCAACACAAAATCCACTTGCTTTCCTTTTGAATAATTATCACCAATACCAAAACGTAATCTTGGATAGGCCGCCGTCTGCATTTGTGCTTCAATGTCTTTCAAACCATTATGACCTGCAGCGCCGCCCTTGCCTCTCATTCTAAGGCTAGTATAAGGAATAGCCAAATCATCTACAATCACTAAAATATTTTCAGTTTTGATCTTTAGTTGATTCGCCCAGTATTTCACAGCTTTACCGCTCAGATTCATATAAGTAGTCGGTTTGATGACCGTAATACTTCTACCTTTATGTTTAAAATCGGCAACATAGGCTAAGCGATCCATCTCAAAAGAGGTATTATGTTTTTTAGCTAAATAATCAGCTACCATAAAACCAACATTATGACGTGTTTTTGCATATTCAGGACCAATATTGCCCAAGCCTACGATTAAATATTTCATTGTTTGTATTAAGAAATTACTTGATAACGAATTTAATACGCAAAGGTACTATTTTCTAGATTTTTTAATAGCGTGAATTAAAAGTTAAACTATTAAATAGACTTATAAACTATTTTATAAATGCTAAAGAACCTATTAAGGTATCAAGACTATGATTGTATTTTTAACCACCATCTAACAGTTTTTATTTTTTCGGATTGTTTCTGTGTTATACCGTTATTTTCAATTTCTACTAGTGTATTTGCTAATTCTTGTTTCCCATATTGGTCTAAAAACCAAAAAGGCACTTCTTGACAGCTTTTGTCCCAGTTATCGAGAATTTCAAATAAAATCTGTTTGGAAGATTTTTTACTTTTTGGTTTTAATTCTTTTAAAATCCTAGAGGCAATTTTCTGAACATTAAAACCATTGGATTTATCTTGTATAGTCAAAAAAACACCATCTGAAATAATTTCATCATCTACTTTTTGAAGAATATTAATAAGCTGTCTTACTCGTAAGTCACCTTTTTGATTCTCAGAAAGTTCAATTTCCTTTTTTAATTCAAATGATGTTTGAGGTACTTTCAAAGCAATTAATTTTTTTAATATAGTGACAACACCAAAGCTTTATGATTGAGCTCAATCTGAATTACTTTTAAAGAATCATTGTTATTCATTGGAGAAGAAAACAAATAAGACTTTTTGTTGGAAGGAGTGATGATCCTCTGAATATTGTCACTGAGTGGTAATTTGTTGGCTATATTATATTGATAGGCTTCCCAAACGCTTTTTTCTATCGCATCAGTAGGCGTACTGCATTCTACCCACGCTTTTTTGATGTAGGGTTTTAGGCTGTCCGCAAAAGTATCCATTGGTAACTCACCGCAAGGTTGATCCATAGAAGTAGCCTTTACGATAGACCTTCCAATTGAATATCCTTTTTCAGCGATGTCATTTTCTTTGATCTGTTTTATTTTACGTTCCTTGATCTGCTTATTTACACTATTAGCATCAATCTTGTCAGAAGTTCTCAATCCACAAGAAAACAGGGACACCGTTATAAATAAACAGGCAAAAATTGGTTGATATCTAGAATTCATTTGTTCTCTTTTTAAAGAGGATGTTTTTTTTATTTCTCCTCAAAACTACATCTTTACATTTTCTAATTAAAATTTCATATAGAATGAATTTGTTTTACAGAGAAATTGGTGAAAGAGGAAATAAACCACTAATCATATTACACGGGCTTTTCGGGCAATGCGACAACTGGATGACATTGGCAAAGCACCTGTCTGAGAAATTACATGTTTTTTTGGTGGATCAGAGAAACCACGGTCAGTCGCCGCACAGCGATGAGTTCAATTATCAATTAATGGCCGATGATTTAAAAGCTTTCATTGAAACACATCAATTAGAAAAGCCGATTATTCTGGGACACTCAATGGGAGGTAAAACAGTCATGCAATTTGCCGCTAACTATCCTGATATGGTGAGCAGAATGATTGTTGTAGATATTTCTCCACGTTTTTATCCGGTGCATCATCAAACTATTTTAGAAGGATTGAACGCATTACCGATCGATTCTATTAAAACTAGGGGGGAAGCGGACAAGTTGTTAGCGGAATATATACCAAACTTCGGTGAAAGATCGTTTTTACTTAAGAACATCTATCGAAAGAAAGAAGGAGGTTTTGCTTGGAGAGTCAATTTGCCTGTTATTACTGCTAAAATTGAAGAAGTAGGAAAGGCATTAGACATGACACATACCATTGAAGTGCCAACGTTATTTATAGGAGGAACAAACTCCAACTATATCCAACAAACAGATCAACAGGAAATTAATGAAAAATTTGCTTCAGTTTCTATCGAAATGATAGAAGGAGCAGGGCACTGGGTACATGCTGAGAAGCCTCAGGAGCTACTTTTGGCAATTAATAGCTTTATTTTTTAATTTATTAAAGTTTTTATTGTATTTTTAGGTGTTATAGATACTTTTATTCGTTCAACCCATTGACACATATGCACGCTGTGGAAGATTTTATACCATATCATTCTTTAGAAGTCTCGGAAGAAAAAATGCTTCAGGTCACGCAGGACTATTATGAGAAGATTAATAAAAGACGCTCGTTAAGAGATTTTTCTGACAAGCCAGTAGAAAAAGAAGTGATTGAAAATATCATTAAGGCAGCGAGTTGTGCCCCATCAGGAGCCAACAAACAGCCTTGGACTTTTTGTGCTGTATCGAGTCCGGAAGTCAAAAAAAACATCCGTATTGCGGCGGAAAAAGAAGAGTATGAAGGCTACCACGGCAGAATGAGTGAAGAATGGCTTGATGATTTAAAACCTTTCGGAACGGACTGGAATAAGCCTTTTTTGGAAACAGCTCCATGGTTAATAGTGGTTTTCAAGCAGGTATATGAGATTGATGAGCATGGTATAAGACATAATAATTACTATGTGAATGAATCCGTGGGACTAGCCAGTGGCTTTTTGTTAAACGCTATTCATGAAGCAGGATTGGTGGCATTGACGCACACTCCTTCTCCAATGAACTTCTTGGCAAAGGAATTGAAACGCCCCGCAAATGAAAGACCTTACTTATTAATACCGGTAGGGTATCCAACAGAAGATGCAAAGGTGCCTAATATTACAAGGAAACCGCTAAAAGATATAGTAGAATGGTATTAGACTATTCTTAAGCAAAGAAGAGCAGTGGATTGAAAGACTCACTGCTTTTTTTATGCCTAGAGTTCAGCTGGTATATGTCAAATTATTTTCCGGCCTCAATTCTAAACTAACATGAAAGCCCAATAATAGCATTGTGGCATAATATCGGATTTTACCGAAAAGATCATTCCGTATATAATTTTATATTAAACCGGTTGCGTAAAATTATATACTTCATATATGTTATACACCATATTTTATAACGGATTTTAACCTATTGTTAAACATTTATAAATACGTAAGTAGTACGTTTAAAAACACATCCACATTATCACTTATTAACGTATACTAAAGAGTACTTATTTCAACTTAATATCTTAATTGTTATGTCGGATAAAGAAAAACTCTACGAAATTTTAGGCGAACTATTGTTTGTGGTTGCAAAAGCAGACGGTGTTATTCAAGACGAAGAAAAAGAGGCTCTCGAAACGTACTTCAAAGATCATCCCTACGGCAAAGACATCAGGTGGTCATTTAACTATGAGGCGAAAAGAAATACGCCTGCAGATGTTGTTTACAATAAGGTGATAGATTATTGTAAACATTATGGCCCAGCAAATGAGTATCAAGAATTCATTAAAGCAATGGAGGTAGTGGCGGAAGCTGCAGACGGCATTGATGATAATGAAACAGCCGTAATGCAGTCCTTTTCCCAAGACCTTCTAACTCGATTTAAAAATGATATTGATGCAATGCAATCTTAAACTACTTTCCCCGATTTTTTAAAGCAAAACTATAGTGACTAACTAGCTTAACGGTACATCAAATACACGGCAGCTTTCTTCCTGAAGGCTGCCTCATCTTTTCTCCAGTAATCCTTCATTCCTGCAAAACTGTAAGAAGCCATAAATCCTTCTCTTATTTTATTACTGCCACAAACTTTGTCAAACATGGCCCATCGGTCTTTGTGTGCATTAAAAAGATCTTTGGTAGCATGTAACCTATGCTGTACCTCTAAAACATGGAATTGAATTTCTGACAGTCGCACTTTATCATAGTCCGTGATGTAGATCTGTACTCCATGCAACTTCATTCCTTTTTTCTCTTTATAATAAGGAGTAAAAGAAAGCCCTCTGAAGTAAACACCTTCCAAGTTTAAAGCATTCAGTTGTTGAGCAAACTGTCTAGTATTGATATATTCTGCTCCGAAAAGCGTAAATGGGAGGGTGTAGCCAATTCCAATAAAGTTTCCTTCCAGTTCACCGATAATTCCACTGGCAGGGTAAAGTTCAGCCACTTCAGGGAAAGGAATATGAGGTGACGTAGGAATCCAATGTCTGCCAGTATCTTTAAAACGCATATCCCTTTTCCAGCCTTTCATTGGAATCACATTCAATTTACACTGCGTTTTATTTTTCAGCCATCCTTCATAATTCATCATGTAGGCTAATTCTCCCACTGTCAATCCATAGATGTAAGGAATAGGAAATTGGCTCACAAAAGAAAAGTAGCCTGGTTCAACAATGTTGCCTTCTATTTTAGTACCACCAAGCGGATTAGGTCTGTCTAATACAATTACTTCTTTATTATTTTCAGCCGCCGCTTCCATCACCAACCCCAAAGTACTGATGAAAGTATAGGATCTCACACCAATATCTTGAATGTCATATACTATTACATCCACATTCTGAAGCATGGCAGGAGTAGGTTTTCTTGTTTTTCCATAAAGTGAATAAACAGGAAGTCCAGTCACTACATCCGTATTACTATCCACATGCGCACCAGCATCTGTATCACCACGCACACCATGTTCGGGTCCGTAAAGAGCAGTGAGATTTACATTTTTAGCTTGATGTAAAATATCTACAGTAGAAATAAAACTATGGTCAACGCCAGTAGGGTTAGTGACCAACCCCACTCTTTTACCTTCTAATGCTTTAAAATTTTGATCTCTCAATACTTCTATGCCTACTTTGACGAGTGGTGTGGTGTTTTGGGCAAGGGAAATAATGGAGTTGAAAAAGAAAAGGGTTAATAGTAATAACGTTCTTTGAGGATAATATTTAGAGGATTTCATTCAAAATAGGTAAGTTAAAAATTATATTGAGATACACTTTTTAGGAGTGACAAAGCCGAAGTATCAGGACAGAAGAGAAGTTTTTTAATGAAGAATTAAGAATGTAAAATGTAGAGTTTTGGTTCGTGTTGTGGTTATACAAAAAGATACCTTCTCAATTTAGTAATCCATGTAAATTGAAAGATAATCCTAAGAACCATCTATTCTTCATTCTTCCCTCTTAATTCTTCATTAAAAAAGTTTCAAAACTTTTTTCCAGTACTTATCGTCAAATAAATATAGCCAATAAAAAATTGATTTGTTAATACAGGTTTGCCTTGAAACAAAAAAACGTCTGAGATTTCTCCCAGACGTTTAATTCAATCTATTTTATCGCACACTTTATATATCTCTAGATGAAGTGGTAGCGCACAAACGCTTCCATTGCTTCATACTCTGCAAGACCAAGTGCATTGTATAATTTCGCAGTTCCTGAATTACGCTCTTCTGCTCTTTGCCAGAATTCACGGTCATCTGTTCCTTGGAATACTACGCCATCTTTTTGTGACTCATGGAAGAAAATAGCTTTTCTTTTTGTAAGAACCTGTTCTGGAGACATTGGTACAGCCATTTCGATTTCGTCGATTGGCCACTCATGCCATGCACCTCTGTACATCCAAACCCAACAGTCTTTCATGTATTCTTCTGATTTCAACTCTTCCAAAGCAGCGAAGATAGCATCTAAACATACACGGTGAGTACCATGCGGGTCAGCTAAGTCACCTGCTGCGTAGATTTGGTGAGGCTTGATGTCAGAAATGATATTTTTGATGATCTCAATGTCCGCTTCACCTACTGGGTTTTTACGAACTTTACCTGTTTCATAAAAAGGTAAATCTAAGAAGTGTACTTGTTCTTTTGGAATACCAGTGTAACGACATGCCGCGATCGACTCGTCTCTACGAATCTGACCTTTGATTTGTCTTACTGCTAATGAATCGATATCACCTTCCTCTTTTGCATCTAAGAAACCAGTGATTTCTTTGAACTTCGATTTAGATTCAGCAGATCCGAAACCAAATTTGTCCATCAATGAGTTCGCAAATGTAGCATATCTACGAGCATCATCATCAGAAACAGCAATGTTACCTGAAGTTTGGTAAGCAACGTGTACTTCATGTCCTTGGTCCACTAAACGTTGGAATGTACCACCCATTGAAATTACGTCATCATCAGGGTGAGGAGAGAAGATAATTACACGTTTCTTAGCAGGAACAGCTCTTTCAGGACGTTGTGTATCGTCTGCTGAAGGCTTACCGCCTGGCCATCCTGAGATTGTATGTTGTAAAAGGTTGAATACTTCGATGTTCAAATCGTAAGCAGAACCTTTAGTGGATAATAAACTATCTAAACCACTTTCCAAATAGTCCTTGTTCGTTAATTTCAAGACCGGCTTACCTGTTTTGTAAGCTAACCAAACTACCGCTTTCTTTGTCATCGCAGTAGTCCATTCTACTTCAGAAACTAACCAAGGAGTTGTGATACGTGTTAATTGTTCCGTTGCACCTTCGTCGATGAATACAGACACGTTATCATGTTTTTGTAGGAAAGTTGCAGGTACTTGCATTGAGATATCGCCCTCTACCATTTTCTTCACGATAGGCGCTTTACCAGAACCCCAAGCCATCATGATGATTCTTTTAGCTTGCATAATCGGCTTCACACCCATTGTAATAGCACGCTTAGGAACGAAGTCCAAACCACCAAATGAAGGAGCAGCATCAATACGAGTGATCGCATCCAAAGTCACCATACGAGTACGGCTGTTTTCAGTAGAGCCCGGCTCGTTGAAACCAATGTGACCTGTACGACCAATACCTAATATTTGAACGTCCAATCCACCTGCGTTAGCAATTTTAGCCTCATAGTCTTTGCAGAAAGCATAAACATCTTCCATTGCTAAAGTACCGTCAGGGATATGGATATTTTTCTCTTCGATATCAATATGGTTGAATAAATTTTCCTTCATGAAACGTACATAAGAATGTACAGAATCAGGTTGCATAGGATAATATTCATCCAAATTGAAAGTCACTACATTTTTAAATGATAACCCCTCTTCTTTGTGCAAACGAATCAATTCGTCATATACTTTTAAAGGAGAAGAACCAGTAGCCAAGCCTAAAACTGCATTTTCACCTTTCGACGCTTTGTCTCTAATAAGATCAGCGATTTCGTGAGCGATAACTACAGACGCTTCAGCATTTGTTGAAAAAGTGTAGGTTTGAAGACGTTCAAATTCTCTGTCCGTCATAACTTGTTGGTTCAACAATGTTGTGTTCATAATCATTAAATTTACTTAGTAGTGTGATAAGATAGAATCAATGCTTTTTTATTGATTTATACCCAAATTTATGTAGAGGTGTAGATTGTACATAAATTTTTCGGCACAAAGCATTCGTCTATGGTTAAACGCCGTTCGTCGTAAAAGGGTGCCGTTTAAAGCAACAATGATTGTTAAACCACTTAAAGGCGTGTTAACTCCCAGTGATTTTAGAACACAACTTCAACCTTATGTTAACAGGAAGTTGATTTAAGCTTTTTTCTTGGTCTTTTTTTTAGGGTTTGATGATTTTTTTTCCGTAAAAAGAGTTTTTCTTCCGTGTTTAGAGCAGATCGGACATTCGTTTGGATCATGTCTTTGGGCAGGGCAGTACTCTCTTCCAAAATAGATGATTTGAAGATGAAGATCATTCCAGTCTTTTTCATCAAACAAGCGTTTGGCGTCTTTCTCCGTTTGCTCCACACTTTTTCCAGTGGAAAGTCCCCAACGGTACATCAATCTATGAATATGCGTATCTACAGGAAAGGCAGGTACACCAAAAGCTTGCGACATCACTACAGAAGCAGTTTTATGACCAACAGCAGGAAGAGACTCTAAATCCTTAAAGTTGTCAGGAACTACACCGCCAAACTTTTCAACAATAATTTTAGACATTCCATAAATCCCTTTCGATTTCATAGGAGAAAGTCCACAAGGCTTGATGATTTCTCTGATTTCCTCCACACTCAATTGCATCATATCATAAGGATTATCCGCTTTGGCAAATAAAAGAGGTGTGATTTTATTCACTCTTTCGTCAGTACACTGTGCAGAAAGTGCCACAGCCACCAATAAAGTAAAAGGATCTTTATGGTCTAATGGAATGGGTGGATTAGGGTATAAACTTTGTAAAGTTTGAACGATATCTTGAACTTTTTCCTGCTTAGTCATTGTTTATAGTTTTAATTGTGGCAGCAATTTATAAAAGTATCAAGGTTATATTAATATTGTAATAACGAATAATTCAAATTTTCACCACTGAGGTTTATAATACACTAAATTTTAAATATATTGTGTGTTTATAAGTACAAGGAAAAAAGAAAACGGGCAATTTTAGGTTATTGTTTTTTATTCTAGTCAAGGCAGATTTACAGAGCATAGCATTTGCTACGTGATAAAAATCTAACACAGAGTAGGATAAAAAAGAAAAAATGAAAAGTTCGTTTTATTATTTTCTAGTACTTGGCTTCAGAATAAATAAAAGTACTAAGATAAAGGTGATCAGGAATCGTTGATTTTGTTTTTCATTCATATTAAAGTTGATCTTGAAGCGTGAAACCAAATAAGAGTGAGAAAACAATATTCCAAAAAGGAGTAGCAGAAATTAACGGATAACCAAAAGCATTTTAATAGTACTAAAATCAATAACAATCGATATTTAATCAATGAATTTCGAAAACTTAGAAGAAGAGGCTCTGATTGACCTTGTAAAAGGGGGAGATCGTTTCGCTTGGGAATATATAACTAAAGAATACTATCAGGCAATTCTTAACTTTATCAATGGCATGGTAAAAGATTGGGAAACTGCTGAAGAATTAGTTCAGGATATATTTGTCAATTTTTGGAGTAAAAGAGAATCTTTAAATATAAATCTGTCATTAAAAGCTTATTTGTACCGTTCTGCTAGAAATCACACCCTGAATTTCATCAAAAGGAGAAATTTCGAACGTGACTATCAGAAAGGAGTGGCAGAAAGAATGGTCATTTCCAGCAATGACACGGAAGATACTTATCACTTTTCTGAATTAGAAAAAAGACTTTCAGAAGCGATTGAAGAACTTCCAGAAAAAATGAAGGAAATCTTTAAGATGAGTCGTTTTGAAGATTTGACTTATAAAGAAATTGCAGATGCATTAGATATACCGGTTAGAACGGTGCATTATCAAATTGGCTTAGCTTTAAAACAATTAAGAGAAAAATTAAAAGGGCATGTAGATCCTAGCTTGATGGCTCTAGAAGGAGCAGTTGTTATTGGTCTGATTATAGACTATTTACTGCAACTCAATTTATTTTAGAATTTTTTTTGTCTTCACACTCTTCTCGATTGTCATTGATAAAAGGACGATTAACTGTGTGATTCCGCTATGAAGAGTCATAAAGAATAAAGGGCTAAACAATGAATATTCATCATGACTTGTCCTTAAAGCTATTTTTATTTAGAGTAATAAAGAATTAAACATATTTATCCGAGGTAATATGGATAAGGAAATTAACATTGATTGGACACTTATTGCAGAAAGTTTAGGTGGTGATCAAATGGCTGTTACTAAAGCAAAGCAGCTGGCTGAAACCGACGAGACTTTTAAGAGTGTACTTTCAGAAGTAACAGAGATCTGGATTCAATCCACAACTATCGGTCAAGAAAAGAAGCGCATTTTTAATACTTCTCAATTGGACGCTAAGGTTAACGAAATCTGGGATAAGATTTTGGAGGTAGAATCCGAAGAAACAAAAATTGCTACTACATTGGAAAACCAATCTAATGAGGTAAGTGAAGAGGTATTGGACATTTGGTCTACTGCTGGTTCTCTTGGCAAAAAACAACGTAAGGAAGTTTCATCTGAAGACATGGACGCTGCAATGGCTAAAATGTTATTGAGAATGAACGTTTCTGAGGAAGAAAAGAAAGAAGCTCCGACTTTTAAAGTGGAGAACAATCTTTCAGCTAAGAAAAGCAATACATCAAAGTGGTCATTCCCTAATAGCATGGCAGCTGCCGTGGCTATCTTATTGACTTTGGGCTTGTCAATGTTCTATTACCTGGACAGTGATAAAGTGCAGATGCTTCAAGAGGAAACGGGCAATACTACTGCTTTGGTATTATTACCTGACGGTACAAAAGTCTGGCTGAACAAAGAAAGTTCAATCCGTTATCCTGAAACTTTTGGTGATAACGACAGAGTAGTTTCTTTGGAAGGTGATGCTTTCTTCGAAGTGAAAAGAGATGAGCAGCATGCTTTTAATATCATCACTTCAGAAGCAACTACTACCGTGTTAGGTACTTCATTCCACTTGACACAAAATCAAGTTGAGGTGGTAACAGGTAAAGTGAGGTTTGAAAGCAAAGAGTCTGGCGAGTATGTTGTTTTAGTGAAAAACGAAACAGGTACTGTTGCTGACGGAACGGTCGATAAGAAAGTCTACAAGCAAGACTTAAATGCGGCGGCTCTAATGCAATCAGAACTGTCATTTAATGGAGCTGATTTATCAGATGCAGTCAAAGCTATAGGAAAAGCATACAATACTTCAATTGTGATTGAGAATAAACAATTAGAGAAACGTAAATTCACTGGTATCTTTAGAAATAAAACGCTAGAAACAGTGATGGAGCAGGTTTCAGAAGTAGTAGGTTGCGATTTTGAAAAATTAGAAGATGGAACAGTGGTTTTAAAATAATTAGAACCCTTCATACATAAATCAAGGAAGTCACTCTATATTTAGGGTGACTTTTTTGTTGCTTTAATTCTTAGTCGAAAGGTTATTCATAGTGTTACAAGAGTATTTATTGGAGTTGTTTTTATCAAAAAAATAAGAGTAGATTTTAAGGTGTAAGCTTTCTTTGCAATAAAAGTAAATGAAATACATTTACGAAAATTGAAACCATTTAATCATCAGATTGGCTATTTTTATAAAATGAAATCAATCACAGAAATCTTCAAAGGTTTAGAACTCACCGATTCAGAATATGCTTTTATCAAAGAAAGGTGTCAGAAAGTAGCACTTAAAAAAGGGGAGGTACTTTTAAAAAAAGGACAGCCTACTTTGTCTCAATATTATGTGTTAGAAGGTTGTTTACGTTCTTTTTTTGAAGATGCGCAGGAGCGGGATCATACATTGCAATTTGCCATTCATGATTGGTGGATTAGTGATTATACTGCCTTTTTTGATGGAAACCCTGCTGTTTTAACGATTGAAAGTATTCAGAAAACAATTGTATTAGAATTTACAAGGAAAGCACAAATAGAGATTTTTGAAAGTATCCCTAAAGTAGAAAGTTTCTTCAGAGAAAAAATGGAACATAGCTTTGGTGCCTTTCAAAAGAGAATCATTAATGATCTATCAAAAACAGCCAAAGAGAAATACCTTGATTTTCTTCAAACTCATAAGGAAATTGAAACCCATATTAAAAACTATCATATTGCGTCCTTTTTGGGCATTACAACAGAGAGCTTAAGTAGAATTAGAAGGGAAATCGCGAAGGATTAGTATTTTCTTATCATAGATCAATTTTTTCACTGAATTATTTTTTTGAGCTTTGCGTCATCAAAAAATAAAACAGTTATGATCAATATTAAAAACTTCTTAATCGGTTTATTATCGACTTTAATTTTTGCTTCATGTGGAGCAGACAATTCTTCTCAATCATCAAAAGAAACAAAGAGTGAAACGAAAGCTGTAAAAAAGGTTTTATTCGTTTTAACGAGCCATGATCAATTAGGTGATTCAGGTGAAAAAACAGGTTTCTGGATCGAAGAATTTGCTACACCTTATTATTTCCTAAAAGATAAAGGCGTTGAAATTACATTGGCTTCACCAAAAGGCGGACAACCTCCATTTGACCCGAAAAGTGATGCAAAAGATGCACAAACACCATCGACTGTACGTTTCAAAGCTGATGAAGAGGCAAAAACTCAAATGGCCAATACATTGAAACTATCTACGGTAAATGCGGCAGATTATGATGCTGTTTTCTATCCAGGTGGTCACGGTCCATTGTGGGATTTGGCAACAGATGAGAATTCAATTGCATTGATTCAGGACTTTTACAATTCAGGTAAGCCTGTTTCTGCAGTTTGTCACGCACCGGCTATTTTCAAAAATGTAAAAGCAAAAGATGGTGCTCCATTAGTAAAAGGTAAAAAAGTAACAGGTTTTTCTAATAGTGAAGAAGCGGCAATTCAATTAACTGAAATCGTTCCTTTCTTAGTAGAAGATATGTTACAAGAAAACGGCGGTACTTACTCAAAAGGTGCAGATTGGGGAGCCTATGCAGTAGAAGATGGCTTGATCATTACAGGTCAAAATCCAGCTTCATCAGAGTTAGTAGCTGAAAAATTATTGAAGCAATTGAACTAATTTCAAGTGTATTAGTTTCTAGGTCAAAAGAATAAATTCAATAGATATTTAAAAGTGGTAAAGCTATTTTGATATAGTTTTACCACTTTTTTATTGGTAGAATACGAATGACT
The DNA here is from genome assembly GCF_012844305.1 of Flammeovirga aprica JL-4. GTDB lineage: Bacteria > Bacteroidota > Bacteroidia > Cytophagales > Flammeovirgaceae > Flammeovirga > Flammeovirga aprica. Next base: position 7,758 of record NZ_JABANE010000122.1, on the reverse strand, counting down.
TTGAATAAAAATGACCTTAAAAAAATTAACTGTATCTTTGCACTGAATTTAATATCAACCTAATGCATAATACGTTAGAATTAGATACAATTGTTGCCTTAGCAACAGTACCAGGGCAGTCAGCCATCCATGTCATTCGTTTGTCAGGACCTGATGCCATCAAAATTGTCAACAAAGTTTTCAAAGGAAAAAACCTAGAAAAACAAGAAGGTCATACGGCTCACTTCGGTACTATCCGTGAAGAAGATGGAACCATTGTAGACGAAGTCTTGGCGACTATTTTCTATGGCCCTAAGTCATATACAGGTGAGAATACCGTGGAAGTTTCATGTCACGGTTCTCAGTTTATCGTCGATCAATTGCTCCAGCTTTTTATGAAAACAGGAGCCCGCTACGCCAAAGCTGGCGAGTTTACCCAACGTGCATTTGCCAATGGAAAACTCGACTTAGCACAAGCAGAAGCCGTAGCTGATTTGATTGCCGCCGATTCTCATGCTTCAAGAGATGCCGCAATGCAACAAATGCGTGGTGGATTCTCAAAAGATATCAAAGCACTTCGTGAAAAGCTGATCCATTTCGCATCAATGATCGAATTGGAATTGGACTTCTCAGAAGAAGATGTTGAATTTGCCTCAAGAGATGAATTAGTCGATTTGATCAACGAATTGAAACGCGTGATCAAAGCCTTGATCGATTCCTTCTCAATGGGTAATGTGTTGAAAAACGGTGTTCCTACCGTAATCGCAGGTAAACCCAATGCCGGAAAATCAACGCTATTGAACGCCCTTCTAAATGAAGAAAAAGCGATTGTATCAGACGTAGCAGGTACCACTCGTGATTTTATCGAAGACGAAATCAATATCGGTGGCGTTACCTTCCGTTTTGTAGATACAGCCGGATTGCGTGAAACAGAAGACAGAGTAGAAGCCATCGGTGTGCAACGTTCTTATGAAAAGATGAAGAAAGCCTCATTGATCATGTACATGTTCGATGCTGCCACTTCCACTTTCGAAGACGTACAAGCCGAAGTAGAAGCCTTAGAGCAATTGGGTGTTCCTAACATTTTAGTAGCCAATAAATTGGATCAACTAGAAGGCGGTTTAGCACCTGAGTTCAAAGAATTCTCAGAGCATCTTTTAGAAATTTCAGCCGACAAAGGAACAGGAGTTGAAGAACTAAAAGAACGAGCATTACACCTTGTTAACCTTGATAAAGTACAATCAGGAAACACTATGGTCACCAACGCCCGTCACTATCAATCGCTCCGTGAAACTATGAAAGCATTAGATGATGTAATCAATGGTGTGGAAATGGGCATGACAGGAGATTTCTTAGCATTGGATATTCGTACATCATTGCATCACCTTGGTGAGATCACTGGTGAAGTGACAACGGATGATTTGTTGGAGAATATTTTTAGTAAGTTCTGTATCGGAAAATAATGTAATACTAAAAATAGTATATAAATATTTGAAAGAGGGTTTTTGCCCTCTTTTTTTGTGATATAGTTTGTATACAGAAAACTATAAAGATTTAATGGAGTGTCTACTACTCAAAAATGGCATATTGTATGAATTTACCTAATGATAAAAAACTATTCAAAGAGGCTATTGAGTCTGTGAGCATATCACTGATATAATCATGCTTTCACCATTCTAAATGGAGGTATTATGAATTGTTTTCGATAATAATGGAATGGTAAGCTAACCGAAGTTTTTCAAAGAAAATAGTTTTTGCTTCTGGAGCGTCACTATTTCCATATATATCCAAAAGATCATTTAAGGATTGATTAAATCCAGATAACCACTTGGGGCGATCTCCCAAATGTCCAGACCAAACAGTAATATTCCCAATCACTTCTCTAATAGTGTTAAGATCTTCTTCTTCTAATGCATTCTTGATCACTTCAATAGATCCTTTGAAGCTATTATCTAGGGCATTTTCAGCATTTTGTTCTTCAGGTGTAAGCATGTTAATCATTTAGAATTTTAATAAATATACAAAATGAGAAGAAGTTTTTGTATTAATTGTCTTATTAATGTAGGTATAAAAAATAGCTTTAATGATATTGAAAAGAGGGTTGTCGCCCTCTTTTTTTGTACTTCATAATTTTTTTGAAGGGAAATTTTAATCTCAATGAATAATTAGTGGATTTATTGATACTCTTACTTAGTCGAAGTTGTTTATATACTACATTATGAAAAGTACTTTTAGTTGTACGTTTTATTGATTTATTGCACTTTCTGCAATTAGTAGTCTTTCCCACGATTGAAACCGTGTTTTTTGATGTTGATTTTTCTCACAGTTTAGAGTGAGTGAAATTTGAAACATATTAGTGTTTTCGAATTTTATGACTAACTTTCAATAACAAAAAACTAGATTTATGAGCAACGATATTATTAAGGGATTGGAAGACGCCTTAGCCAATAGTCCCTCGAATATTCAACTAAGGAAACTATTAGCGGATACTTTACTTGATCACAAAAAATATGAGGAAGCATGCTTACACTATCAAATGATTATTCCTCATGCCAATCAATTTCCTGATATTTTATACAAATATTCTATTGCTTATTTCCATACCGATCGGATTGATATGGCCATTGTGATGTTAGAAGAATTTGTAGAGAAAAATCCAACTGATTTGGATGCCTTGGTGTTATTATCAAAATGTTTTATCAAAGAGAATAACATTTCTGCAGCTATCGATATATATCAAAAGGTACAAGCCATTGATCCTAATTTTTCTGATGAAGAATTAGATAAACATCTAAAAGTAAGTGATAATGCCTTGGATGAAATCAATTCAATCTTAGAAGAACCAACAAAAACATCGGTTACTTTTAAAGATGTTGGAGGTATGCAAAGAGTAAAAAGGAGATTGATTTAAAAATCATCAAACCATTACAAAATGCGGATCTATACAAAGCTTATGGTAAAAAAGTAGGCGGAGGTATTCTATTGTATGGCCCTCCAGGTTGTGGAAAAACATTTATAGCTAAAGCTACTGCAGGAGAAGTCAATGCCAAATTTATTCATGTAAGTCTAAATGATATTTTAGACATGTGGATGGGAAATAGCGAAAAGAACCTTCATGAAGTATTCGAAAATGCTCGTCAGAATACGCCTTGTGTCTTGTTCTTTGATGAAATCGATGCTTTAGGAGCCAACCGAAATAATTTTAAAAATACTGGTGGTAGAAACATTATCAATCAGTTCCTTCAGGAATTAGATGGTGCCGAAAACGATAACGATGGCGTACTTGTTTTAGGTGCTACCAATACTCCTTGGCACCTTGATCCTGCTTTCAGAAGGCCAGGTCGTTTTGATCGAATTATCTTTATTCCGCCTCCAGATACAGAAGCTAGAGAAGAAATTCTGAAGTTAAAATTAGAGAAAAAGCCAATTGGGAATATCGATTACTCCAAGGTAGCTAAAAAGACCGAAGAGTATTCGGGTGCCGATATGGAAGCCATTATTGATATCGCTATTGAAAAGAAATTGGAAGCTTCGTTCGAAGACGGTATTCCCAAACCAATAGAAACCAAAGATCTTTTACAAGGAGCAAAATCTCATGCACCAACTACCAAAGAGTGGTTTACCTCTGCAAGAAATTATGCCTTGTTCTCGAATGCCGCAGGTATTTATGATGACGTATTGGACTACTTAAAAATTAAAAAATAATGGAAAGCGAACTGACTTACTTAAGAGCAAAAACTCTTTTTGATCATGGTAAATATGATGAAGCAGAAAAGGAGCTTCAAATTCTGATGGGGCAAACTCCTGATGATATTTTCCTGATCTTACTATATGCAGAAACACTCATTCAGTTAGATAAAACAGAAGAAGCTATCCAAATTATAAATCACGGTCTAAGCATAGAGAGTGATTCTGATTTGTTGCTATACACTTTAGCAAAATGTCAGCTGATTTTATCAAAAGATAAGCAAGCTAGAAAGTCTATTCAGGCAGCTATAGAATACAACCCGGAAGATGCCGATTATTTTGCACTTTTGGCCAAGATTCATTTATCAGAAAAAGACTATCAAGAAAGCTATGATACCGCTAATCAGGCCTTGGCTTTTGACGCTGAAAATTCATTGGCTTTGAATGTAAAATCTACAGCTTCCATTAAGTTGGGATTAAAAGAAGAGATGACACAAACGGTTGAAGATAATCTTCACAAAAATCCAAATGACAGTCATACTCACGCGATTGTAGCCATGAATCTCTTAGAAGCTAAGGAGTATAAAAAAGCACTTAGACATGCTGAAGAGTCGATGATGATCAATCCCAATGATGAGCTAGCACAGTGGGTAATATTAGAGTCATTACGCTGTAAGTATTTCATTTATAGGATATTTTTTGCTTTTCAAACTTGGTTAGGTAACCTAAAAGGTGGGCAACAATGGCTGTTTATTATCGGGTTTTATTTTGGTGCAAAATATCTAGGAAAATTCAGTACAGACCATCCTGAGTATGCTCCATACATCGATCCTATCATTTATATTTTGGCACTTTTTGCTTTCTCTACTTGGATCATTCAACCGTTATCTAATATGATTTTATCCGTTAACCGGTACGGTAAATTTTTGCTTTCTGATAAGGAAAAACGGGTCGCGAAAATCAGCTTATTCCTTATCACAACAGGATTAATATCCCTTGTTGTTAGCCTTTTTGTTACAGCAGAAGTATGGTTAAGCATAGGTATTTTTGCTCTTCTAATGATGGTTCCAACAAGTCGATATTACGACAATATCAAAGGAAATTGGCTCATGATTATTGGCCTTGTTATCATTATTGGACTTGGACTAATGAATATCTTTATTGGAGCGATGGTTAATGTTGGCTTCTCAACATACACTGTTTACTTTATATATAGTATAGTTGCTTTCCAGTTTGCAGCAAACTTTTTTATAACGAAGAATAATTAAGTGAGTGGTAAAGTGTGTTTTTAGGTCTTAGTCGTTAACATCGCTTAGAACTTAGGCATCGTTAATAACCAAAAGGATCACTTTCGTTCTTCAAACCTGCATAATTTCTTTATCAATAAATTTAGATTTTGTGAAGGTATTCTCCAGCCTAGCACAAGTGTTAAGCTGGAGACGTCACTTGTGTTTATAAATTTTAAAGTCTGTAGACTTATAGCAGATCCAAATAGCACTAAAAGTCTACAGACTATTTTTAGATATAGGTTCAAGTCACGCTTTCAGCTTAAGACTTGAACCAGTTTCGTTTTTTATGGAAAAGCCTTGTTTCGTTCTGTTAATATGTTATGTTGCAATTGAAAGAATAACTCAATTATGAAAGAAATAACACAACCCGAAGAGACTAATTTCTATTCAGAAATAAAGAAAATCTTAGCTTCTGCAAAAACTAAAGTGAACTCAGTGGTTAATTCTGCTATGGTAGAAGCCTATTGGTCCATTGGAAAGCGTATTGTAGAAGAAGAGCAAAAAGGAGAAGCAAAGGCAAAGTATGGTAGTTTCTTAATTAAAGAGCTATCAATTCAATTAACAGAAGAATTTGGAAGGGGATTTTCAATAGCCATTATTAAAAATTTCAGGCAATTTTATCTTACCTATTCTTCTGATGAATCAACAATACAAAAAAGCTACACACTGTGTAGCCAATTGACATGGAGTCATAATCGTAGAATAATGCGAGTGACTGACCCTAAAGCTAGATGGTATTATTTAGAGGAAAGTCTAAACCAAAATTAATTTAAGCAACAAACATGTACCACTTCCAAGATATATCAGAAATCATAGGTACTCTTAATGAGGGAAAAAAGCTTATTGATGAGATTTTTAAGAACAGGAAAAGATACGATTATGAATATGAGCAAGCGTTGGAGTTGTTGGGAGAAGGGGGAGAGGTCAAAATTCAGCGATTGATTGATAAAGGTATCATTAAAGAAAATGGACAGTTTCTTGAAATAGAAGATCAGTTTCTTTCCTTTTTTGAGGAATTGATGCAGGTGAATGAAACCATCAATATTTCCTCTTTTAATGAACATATTAAAATTATAAAGGAAAATATTGATTACTTCTCTAAGGAAAATAGTCAACAGAGAAAGCATCGTTACTTCAAAATAATCAAGAAGGATTTAAGTAGAATTGGTAAAATCTGTTCAAGGAATATTGACGATCTGATCAGAAATATTGATACGACTTTTAAGACGGAAGAAAACTATCAGATCAAATTAAAGAAGCTCGAAAACTTTAAAGGGAAAACCGAAGAAATTCAGAATTTAATCGCTCAATCAAGACATTTGATTGATAAAGAAGAAGTCTCCTTTTTTGTATTTTCTGCCGATGAAGAGTTACAAACAATTGTGGTGGAGTTGAAGAAAGAATTCAATTCAGCGAATCATAATTTGGTTGAAATTCAAAGGCAATTACTTCAGTATATTAATCAGGTAAGACATAACTCTCAAGTGGTAGAGAAAGTTAAGAAGCTGAAGTTACTGATGGATCAGGTAGAGTTGGAAGCCCAAACTAATATCAAGGAAATACTTAATGAAAGGAAGGAGGTACTTTTTGAGAAAAGAAAAACGTATCCGTTGAAGTTGGATTTGGATATTCTCGAAGAGGATGAAGTGTATCAATTGATTAAAGAGATCAATCAAAATCAAAAACACAAGGAACGTAGAAAAGTATCTTCAGCGGAAGCTATTGATGTCAATCTTTTAAGCCAACAAACTGAAAGCGTCTATTTTATTAATCATGAAGAAGTGAAACGAAGTTTTCTGGCTCAAGGAAATGATCTATTTAATTTTGTGTTTCATTATGAATTTCCTTTTGAAGTATCTTATATCGAATTAGTCGGATGCTATTATAAGATCATTAATTATTATAGTAATGAGATTGAGATTACTGAAGATAAAATAAGATACGAAGACCGATATTTTGCAAAAGTTTACCCTAAAAGAAAGAAATATGCCTAAAGAAAACCATAACAAACAAATTTTTGAGATCCTGAGTAAAGGACATTTTATTTCTTCTAACTCAATCAACCCTACACAGAAAAAACTCTATCAGTATTTAGAAAAAGAGAAGGAAGCGACACAGGATTATTTTGATCAGATCGGTTTTTATTTAGTAGAAGGGAAGGACTGTTTTTACTTTAGTAGAGAGGAAGAAAAGAGCACACTGAAAAGCAAGTTGGAAAGGGCGATGCGATGGATCAGTATTCTCGATTTTTTCAAGTCGTATGATGAATCTTTTGGAGTGGGGACGCAAATTACACCTTCAGAAATTTCATCCATTATTGGGGTAAATCAGAACCTGAAAAATAAACTCAATTTATTAAAAAGAATCACTAAAAAGGAGAAGTACGATGAGAGTGTAAATGAACTTTTTGAGATCTTAAAGAAGGAAGGTTTTGTGGAAGTGATTGATGATCTTTCTATGACTTACAAAGTATTGAATTCATTTTCTTACCTCGAAGAATTGATCTTGAGCATTGATATTGAAGAACCAACAACAAACGAAAACTAAACATGAGAACCCTCAATAAAGTTATATTAATCCACTGTGCGAATATTCCTTATGCAGAGATAGAATTGGACAGTAATTGTCACTTTGGCGGTACGCAAGGAGTAGGGAAAAGTACAATTCTCCGAACACTTTTATTCTTTTACAATGCGGATACGAAAAAGCTGGGCATTAAAAGGGAACAAACCCGTTTTGTTGATTGGTATTTGAAAAATGATAATTCTTACATCATTTATGAGGTAGCTACGGAAAGAGGGAG
>NZ_JABANE010000121.1 GCF_012844305.1 Flammeovirga aprica JL-4 | reverse complement strand
TACAAAAAACAAAACCAAAATAAAATTTGGTTGAATTATGAAATAAATTTGCTTTTAAACACAGTTCGTCACTTGTGTTTATATCTTTAGTAAGTCTCCAGACTTATAGATCCACAAAAATAAAGCTAAAAGTCTTCAGACTTTTTCCAGCTATAGGTCCAAGTCACGCTTTCAGCTAAAGACTTGAACCAGTTTATTTTAATGAAAAACCTTGAGATAAAAAATTATTTAAAAAGGAATTGCCGAACTCCTAAATAGTAGGCATAAATATTTCTCTCTCTTTAAAAATTATGGAAACTAAAAATTCATTGCAAAGATCTATTAAGCATTGGTACCTTCCCCTTATTTCAGGCATATTATTTATCATTGCAGGCGTGTTTACGTTCACTTATCCTATTGAAAGTTATGTAGCATTATCCACCTTATTCAGTGTTACATTTATCATAATGGGTATTTCCGATATTACCTTTTCAATATTAAATCGTAAAGTAATTAAAGGCTGGGGATGGCAGTTGTTATTAGGTTTTACCTATACTCTTTTAGGTATCTTCTTGATCAAGAACCCTGCAATCTCAATTGTGACATTACCAATGTATGTAGGCTTCTCATTTTTGATCAGAGCCATAGGTACAATATCCTTTTCACAAGACTTGAGAAGATTTGGTTTGATCTCTCATGACCCGTTAATGTTTATAGGTGTTGTAGGATTGATTTTCTCATTGATCTTAATTTGGAATCCTGTTTTTGCAGGCTTTACCATCATCACCTTAACAGGCGTGACATGTATACTTTTAGGTGTTTATCATGTATCGCTTTCGATGAAATTGAAGAAGGCCAAAAATTTTATTAAAGATGTTAGTAAGATGGAGTTAGTATAATATATATTGAAGGTATAAGTAGTTTTATTTATACCTTCTTTTAGGTTATGCACTTTAAGTAGGTGACTAAATTATCTCATAATTTTAGTCTTCTACTTTTTTACCTATTATCTTAATGATACAATTCTTCTCTCTAGTTTTTATACTATGTACTGTCTGAACTATTTATATAAAACTACTAAAGTACTGCTCCTTTTATTACTTGGATTTTCAAGCATAGTATTCTCTCAATCCTTAAATCCAAATATTCCCCTAGATGAATATGAATTAAAAACGTGGACCGAAATACTAGAAACTCCTATCGATAGAGTTTTTGCCATCAATCAAGATGCAAAAGGCTACTTATGGATAGGATCGGACAGAGGACTCTTGAAGTTTGACGGTTCTCAGATTAAGGTCATCAACCTGAAATCAGATCCTATTATAGAAACGGAGTCTATTGTGTATATAGAATTTGATAATGATGGAAAGCTATGGTTTGCGACTCGAAGAGGTGTTTTTTATTTGGAAGACAACAAAGCGGTTCAAATTTATGATCAAAACCATCAGAAGCTGAACCGTATCATGAGCTTTTTCAAAGATAAAAATGGAGTGATTTGGTTTGTGAGGTATGGAAAAGTGTATTCGATAAAGAACAGCATCTTGAAAGAACACAATTATCCAAATGCTAGACTTTTTAGAATTTTCCCTTCTGATGATGGGTATATTTATGGATTACATACTTTCCTTCAGAAAAATGAATCTATTATTTATAAATGGAACCCAAGTACCAACACCACCCAAAAAGTATTTAATGATCCCATCGATATGATGGTTTTTTCGATTAAGGATTTTGGTGAAAATTATGTGATTGGCGGGCTTTGGGGAGAGCTATGTTTATACGCTAAAGAGAAAGGTTTTATCAAGCAATGGGTAGGGAAAAACAATACAAAATCGCCTGTTAGAAAAATACTTATTCAAGGAGATAGTACAATTTGGGGAGGCGGTGTTGGTCTCCATCGTATTTATAAAGATCAGGTTTCTTCTATGTATGATGATGATGGATTGACAAACAGTACTATTCGCTCTATATTTTTTGACAAAGACAATAACCTTTGGCTGGGCACAATGGCAGGGTTAAACTACTTTTCCAATACTGCTTTGCACCAAATAAATAAATCTGAAGAGGCCCAAAACGCCGCTTTTCAAAGGCCTATTGATATAGGTGGACAAATTATATTTGGATCAAGGGAAAATGGACTTTTTACCTTCAAGAATAATCAAATTGAAAAACTGAATGTCGTTGGTGATATCGGAAATGTGATCCATGAGACTGCGATTTCTATTGAAAATCATCTTCTTTTAGCGACAAACAAGGGGGCTTTTGAGTTACAAAAAGCCAATGGTATTTATCAAGTTATAAAGCAATTAAAGGAAGGGGAGGTATTTGAATTTTTCCAACTCTCTAATAAAGATTATGTTATCAATGATTCCGATGGATTTTATATTTCAAAGGAAGATACTTTAATAAAGATAAGAGATAGTTTTCTAGAAATAGAAAACCTGAGCCGTACTTTGGGGAAAGATTGGTTAAGTACAAATAAGGGTGTTTTTACTGTAGAAGGAGACTCTTTGAAGCTAAGTAAATTAGACTTTGCTTTAGAAAAGTATGTGGTGAGTTTGGCACAGGAAGAAGATTCTACGCTATGGATAGGGACTTACGGAAGTGGTATTGTTCATATAATAAATGATAGCACTGCTACAAAATATGATACCCGTAACAATCTACCTGCTAACCAAGCGATGATGATTGCCATGTCACCTTCACAAGGAAAGTGGTTTTATGTGGTACATGCCAGACAGCCCTATTTACAGGAAGTCATTCCCATTTCAGACAAAGACGGACATCGGATTAATTTAGGTAAAAAGTTTCGATGGGTTTTGCTGGATGGAGCCTTTCATGAATTAGGTTATACTCCTCAATTCGTCAATCATCAATCTGAATTATACTTATTGACAAAACACAACCTTTATTTATTCAGACCAAGAGATGTGTATTATTCTCCACCCGTATTAAGTTTACAACTCATGACGATTAATGGAGAAACATTAAACACTTTTCCATCAGAAATTGAAGCAGATTTAAATCAATTAGAGTTTTACTTATCCACTCTTGATTTTTCGCAAGGAGAAAGATTCAACTATGAATATAAAATAGAAGGATACGATAAAGATTGGGTGAAAATGGGCACAAGAACGGTGGCTTATTATAACAATCTGCCCGCCGGAGAATATACCTTCAATGCACGAATACTTAATACCGATGACTCTTATACTTACCTTCAAAATCCCTATCATTTTATAAAGAAAGAGTTTTGGTATAAGACCGCTTTAGCTAAAACCTGTTATGTTGTTTTATTTGGATTATTGATCTATCTGATTTTCCAATGGAGATTAAGAGTACTTAAGGCCCAAAGAAGAAGATTACAATTAAAGGTCAATGAGCGTACACAAGAATTGAAGCACCTCAATGAAAACCTCGAAAATATTGTACAAGAAAGAACACATGAAATAACAGAACTCAACGATCATCTGTATGAAAGTGAAGAACGACTGAAATATGCTTTGGAAGCCACAAAAGATGGTATATGGGATTATAATGTGTATTATGATACCTTGAAAATCAGCGATGCTTCTGCAGAAATGTTGGGGTATACACTTGAAGATTGTGACCCTCATACTGGCATTTTACCCTTTATATATCCTGATGATAGAGATTTATGGATTGTTACTTATGAGGAACCTAGAAGGCAAAAATTAATAGATGAAATAGAAGATCAAGAGTTTAGATTTCATCATAAAAATGGTAAACTGATCTGGATTTTAGTGAAGTGTAAAATCGTGGAAAGAGACCAAGAGGGCAACCCTCTGCGTATTGTGGGAACTTACATTGATGTCACGGAAAAGAAGAAGAAAACACAAGATCTCATTGAGGCAATTGTTCGAACTGAAAATAATGAGAGAAGCAGAATTTCCAAGGATATACATGATGGATTGCAACAGACGCTAACCATCTCTTCATTGAATTTTCAATCCGTAAAAAAGAACCTTAAAGATATCTCGCCGGACATTTGGGAAAAGTTTGAAACTGGATGGGAATACTTACAAAAATCAATCACCGAAAGTAGATCGGTGGCCCATAGTTTGATGCCAAAGGCAATCACTGATTTTGGTATTATTTCGGCTTTTGAAAGTTTGATTACGGAAGCTGATAAAAGCAGTGAGGATATTGAGTTTCAGTTTTTCCATAATTTTGATGAACATGACATCGATAATTACCAAATTGAAGTAACGTTATATCGTATTCTCCAAGAAGGTATCAATAATATTTTTAAGTACTCCAAAGCCACGAAAGTGGATATTCAGCTGAAAAACTACAAGGATATTTATATGCTGACCATTGAGGATAACGGAGTAGGTTTTGATGCTTCCAAGGTATTGAAAGAAAAAGCGGGACTGGGTTTTATTGGTATAAAAAACCGTTTGGATGCCATAGGTGGCTTTTTGGAAGTGGAAAGTAGAGAAGGTAAAGGAACGACACTATTGATAGAGGTAAATAAAGACTTTTAGTATGAGAATCAAAAACAACTATATTCTGCTCTTCCTTTTTTTGATGTTACTATCAAGAGTGAGTTTATGTCAAAATAATACAGATTCTTTATGGAATATTTGGGTTGATGTAGAGCAAGAAGATACAACACGACTGCAAGCCTTATTTGATTATAGTGATGAAATTGCTAAGACAAATTCTGATAGTTTTTTGATACTGACGGAGGTGGGTTATCAATACGCTTTGGAAGGAGGTCTTCTTTATTTCCAAGCGAAATCCTTAAACAAACAAGCCAAAGCATTGTATAGAAAAGGAGAATATGATGAGTCTGAAAAAATTTATTATAAAGCTATTGCTCTGGCAAGGCAAACACCTGATAGTTTATTGGTTGCCACCTCCTTTCAAGGTATTGGTACAATCTATTATGCAAGAGGAGAATATGAAACTTCCATTGATTATTATCAAAAAAGTTATGCGAGATCTTCAGTATTGAATGATAATATTCTGATGGGTGATGTGATGAATAATATCGGTATTATCAATGTGATACAGAATGATTATGAAGAAGCAGAGAAGAATTTAAAGAAATGTGACTCATTGTATATGGAGGGAGGAGACCAGAGAAGTGCTCCTTTAACGAACCTTGCGGTATTGAAAGCCAGAAAAGGTGATGTGATTCAAGCCATGGAATTGTACCTGAAAGCGGTAAGGATCAATGAAAAAAATGGAGACGAATACTCCAATGCTTTTGCCTACTCCAATATTGCCAATATTTATTTTGATTTGAATGACTTTGAAAGATATGAGGAGTATATCAAAAAGAGTCTTGAGATTAGAAGAAAGCTAGGAGACAAAGCGGGCATTTTGAATAATATGTTGAATTTGGGGTTGGGCTATTCCAATAAAGATCAATATGAAAAAGCCTCACCCATATTAGAAGAAAGTCTTGCTTTGGCTAGAGAAATTAATGATCAGAATTCTGAAGCACATATTTTGGTACATATCGCTTTTCTTCAAGTGAAACGTAATGATACAGCACAAACTATAGCCACCATTAATGATGCTTTGGCTATCAATAAAAAACTCAATAATCAACTAGGCATAGCACTCTGTAATAAGGCTTTTGGGAATTACTATAAATTAAAAGGGAATAACTCAAAAGCACTTTTCTATTACAAGAAAGCATTGCGTCATATCAAAGAAACAGATGTGGAGCAAACCAAGGATATTTCGCATAAAATTTATGAGATCTATAAGGAACAAAATAGATATACTGAGGCCTTAGAAGCGTTTGAATTATTTGTCACTTCAAAGGACAGTATGAATAATTTAAAAACGCAACAGGAGGTTTTACATCAGCAGTATAAATATGAAAATGAAAAACGTGCGTTAGCAGACAGCCTCAATTACGCCAGTCAGCAACAAATCCAGCAGGAAAAACTAACGCAGTCTAAAAACCAAAGGACAGCCCTAATTATCATTTTAGCCTTGGTGACAATATTTACTGTTTTTGCAATTAATAGGGTTCGATTGACGAGAAGACAGAAAAGAATCATTGAAGGGCAAGTGGGAGAACTGAATGAATTGAATGATCATTTGGAAGAGAAAGTCATTGAAAGGTCTAAAAAAATAGCGGATAGGGAAGAGCAACTCAGATACGCTTTAGAAGCCTCTAATGATGGTATTTGGGATTGGAAAGTGAAATCAAATCAAATGACTTTCAGCCCTGCTTTATATACGATGCTAGGCTATGCTCCTTATGAATTTGAGGAGAAACGAGAGGAGATTCAGCACCGTATTCACCCTGATGATCTAAAGAATATAGGGACCGAATCTTATTTGGATTTGATGCTTCAAAGTAAGGAAGAAAACCTGATAAAAGAGGTCCGGTTAAAGCACAAAAATGCCAATTACATTTGGGTACAAATAAAAGGAAAAGTTGTGTCTTTTGGTACTGATGGAAAGGCAAGCAGAGTAGTGGGTACTTTCACGGACATTACATCCATCAAACAAAAAGCACAAGATATTTTAAATGCTGTTATGAAAACGGAAGATATAGAGAGAAACAGAATCTCTAAAGATATTCATGATGGCTTGCAACAGACCTTGACGGTTTCTTCTTTGAACTTTCAGAAGGTAAGAAAAAGTATGAATGAACTTCCGACAGAAGTGATTGAAACGTTTGGAACGGCTTATGATTATCTTCAGAAATCCATTACAGAAAGCCGTAGTGTGGCACACAATCTGATGCCGAAAACGATTGTCGATTTTGGTATCATCAAGGCTTTCGAAAGTTTGATTACAGAAGTGGATAAAAGTACTGATGCGATTGAATTTGAATTCTTCCATAATTTCGGAGAGCATCAAATCGAAAACCAGCAAATCAAACTCACTTTATACCGAATTCTCCAGGAAGGCATCAACAATATTTTTAAGTATTCTAAAGCTACAAAAGTGGATATTCAATTGAAAAATTATGAAGACATCTATATGTTGACGATTGAAGATAATGGAGTTGGTTTTGATGCAAGACAAGTCTTAAAAGAAGGATCGGGCATAGGTTTTAAAAGTATGAAAAACCGTTTGGATGCCGTTGGTGGATTTTTGGAAGTAGAAAGTAGGGAGGGAAGAGGAACCACATTACTAATAGAAATCAATAAGAACTTTTAATATGGGTAGAAGGAATAAACATATACTGATAAGTATCTTTTTGATATTCGTTTCAGAGGTAGCTTTTTGTCAAACCAAAGCGGATTCCTTATGGAATGTATGGTCAGATTCTAAAATGGAAGACACTACTCGCTTGGAGGCTTTATTGAAACATGGTAAAGAAATCATCAAGAAGGATACAGATAGTGTTTTTACCATTGCAGATATAGGTTATCAATTTGCTGAAGAAAGGAATTTATTGGAGTATCAATCTGCATCATTGGTTGTAAAGGGAAAGGCATTGTACAGAAAAGGAAGTTATGTTGAAGCGGAAGATACATTCAATGAAGCAGTAGCTTTAGGAAGAGAAGCAGAAGATAGTTTGTCCGTTTCTAGGGGAATTTATGGTATTGGTTCCACATATTATGCTAGAGGAGAATATGAAACTGCCATAGAATATTATAAGAGGAGTTATGCAATTTTCTTGATGTTAAATGATAAGGAACGTATGGGTGATGTGATGAACAATATTGGGATTATCCACCTGATACAGAAAGACTATGAAAATGCCGAAAAGAATCTAATCAGATGTCATGAACTTTATACTGAAGCTGGAGTCCTAAAAAGTGCACCTTTAAATAATCTGGCAATATTGAAATCAAGAAAAGGAGATGTCAGTGGAGCAGTCGAGCTTCAGTTTGAAGCCTTGAAAATAAACGAAAAGAAGGGAAGTGATTATTCAATAGCCTATACCTACATGAATATTGCCAACACTTATGGTCAGTTTAAAGACGATGAAAACTACTTGAAATACACCCAAAAAAGCTATGATATTAGAAAGAGAATCGGCGATAAAGCAGGGATGTTACGATGTCTATCAGGTTTTGGGATTTTCTATGATAAAAGAAAAGAGTATGATAAAGCTCTAGGGTATTATGAGGAAGCATTATTGATTGCAGAGGAATTGGATCGTAAACTTTCTATCAGTAATCTTCTTTTAAACAAAGGCTTAATAAAGTTAAGAACTGATCAATTAGAAGTTGTACTAGTGATCATCAATCAAACTTTAGAAATAAATAGAAAACTAGACAACAAAAAAGGGATTGCGAACTGTTACTATAGTTATGGTATGTATTACAAAAAGAAGGGTAACTATGATAAAGCAATCTATTATATAAATAAAGCCATGACGCTTGCAGAAGGTTTAGAAATAGAGCAGACCAGAGATTTTGCAAAGGCGTTATATCAGGTCTATTCTGATTTAGGCCAAAGTAAACTAGCCTTGAAAAATTATGAAATCTATATTGAGACAAGAGACAGCGTACTCAATCTAGAAAATCAGCAAGATGTTTTGCATCAGCAATACAAATATGAAAATGAGAAAAGAGCATTAGCAGACAGTCTCAATTATGCGAGTCAACAGCAGATAAATCATGAGAAACTGACGCAATCTAAAAATCAGAGGACAGCATTGATTATCATTTTAGGTTTAGTAACAATGTTTACTATTTTTGCCATCAATAGAGTTCGATTGACGAGAAGACAAAAACGAATCATTGAGGGGCAGGTTGTAGAGTTGAATGAATTGAATGATCATTTGGAAGAAAAAGTCATTGAAAGATCAAAGGAAATTGCAGATCGTGAGGAACAACTCAGATACGCTTTGGAGGCTTCTAACGATGGTATTTGGGATTGGAAAGTGAAATCAAATCAAATGACTTTCAGCCCTGCTTTATATACGATGCTAGGCTATGCACCTTATGAGTTTAAAGAAGATAGTATTGAAATTCAAAATCGAATTCATCCTGATGACCTTAAAGCAATGGAAACAAATTCTTATTTGGATCTAATACTTCAAAGCAAAGAAAGCAATCTGATTACTGAAGCAAGATTAAAAAATAAGGCAGGAAAGTACATTTGGGTACAAATAAAAGGAAAAGTTGTGTCTTTTGATCAAGAAGGTCAACCGAGTCGAGTAGTGGGCACTTTCACGGACATTACATCCATCAAACAAAAAGCACAAGATATTTTAAATGCTGTTATGAAAACGGAAGATATAGAGAGAAACAGAATATCTAAAGATATTCATGATGGCTTGCAACAGACCTTGACGGTTTCTTCTTTGAACTTTCAGAAAGTAAGAAAAAGTATGAATGAACTTCCACCAGAAGTGATTGAAACGTTTGGAACGGCTTATGACTATCTTCAGAAATCCATTACAGAAAGCCGTAGTGTAGCACACAATCTGATGCCGAAAGCCATTGTAGACTTTGGTATCATCAAGGCTTTTGAAAGTTTAATTTTTGAAGTAGATAAAAGTACTGATGAAATTGAATTTGAGTTCTTCCATAATTTCGGAGAACATCAAATCGAAAATCAACAAATAAAATTGACCCTTTACCGCATACTTCAAGAAGGCATCAATAATATATTTAAGTATTCCAAAGCCACTAAAATAGATATACAATTGAAAAACTATGAAGATATCTATATGTTAACCATAGAAGATAATGGAGTTGGTTTTGATGCAAGACAAGTCTTAAAAGAAGGATCGGGCATAGGTTTTAAAAGTATGAAAAACCGTTTGGATGCTGTTGGTGGATTTTTGGAAGTAGAAAGTCGGGAAGGTAGAGGAACAACATTATTAATAGAGATAAATAAAAAATTTTAATAAATAGATAAAATGGGAAAGATTAAACTGTTTTTGGTGGATGATCATAAAATGATTCGTGAAGGTTTGAAGAATTTCTTATTGGATGAAAGTGATTTTGAGATTACGGGAGAGGCTGAACACGGCAAAGATTGTTTGGATCAATTAGAAAAAAATAGTGATGTAGACATATTATTGACGGATGTGAATATGCCGGTGATGGATGGTTTGGAACTTGTTCAAAATGTAAAGGAAAAGTATCCTAATGTAAAGATCATGGCCTTAACGATGCTGGGAGAAAGTCAGCATATCAAGAAAATGCTGGGCGAGGGTGCTATGGGCTATTTATTGAAAAACTGTAGTGAGCAAGAATTGATCAACGGCATCAGAATGGTGTATTCGGGTGGAACTTATTATTCTCCTGAAGTAACGAATGCTATTATTAATAATATCCGAAAAGTGAAGCCACAAAAATCAAATGTAGCGCTTGAAGTACCATTGTCTGAAAGGGAAACAGAAGTTCTTCATTTGATTCTGAAAGAAAAAACAAATAAAGAGATTGCGGAAGAACTTTTCATTAGTGTAAGAACGGTAGACGCCCACAAACGTAACCTGTTGGATAAGACAGGAAGCAAGAACTTGGCAGGGCTGATCTTATACGCAATTGACCGAGAATTGTTCGATGATATCTAAACTTTTTGAGCAAAATAGGTAATTCTCTGATAGAGGGAAAAAAAGTACGTTCTAATTTTGTGTAAGTACTGAGCCAAAAATGGTTATATAATTAATCCTTCAATATTTTTTGTGAGTACAACTTAAAAAAACGTATGAATAGTAATTCTATTGATAGTTTTTTAAGGCGGTAATCGCAAAACAATAGTAAGAATTAATATTAAAAATTTTTGTATTGGTACTTATAAACCCTTTATACATGAATTTATTAATAGGAAAAAAGAATAATCTAAACCATAAACTTGTAGAGCAGATTCATTCCCTTACACCCGTTAAAATGGTGGAATTAGATGAAGTTGTGGATGACGAGTTGAGTTCGGAAGGTTACGTTTTCGTAAACCTGCTGGATGTGAGTATTCCATCTGCAGAGGTGTTGAGGATTGTCAAAAAACAGTTTCCCAATGATTGTATTGTGGCAATGCATTGCTTTCAGGTAGATCATATGATCAATAAATTAATGGAAGAAGGATATCATGCTTATGTATCAATATTGGATTTTACAGATTCAATACATGATGTTTTTGATCAGATATAGACGTATTTATAAAGATAATATTTTCCCATTGCATAGCAGACTATTGAGTCAGTAGTTTGTATCGCTATTAAAGGTCTCATTTTATGAGGTCTTTTTTTGTGTCCTTTTTCCTAACAAAGAGCGTAGTAAGCATTTTACCTAAAAGAAAAGAATGGGTAAAACCCTACACTCTGAAGGAGCATTTTTCGAGAGATTTGAATTATCGAAAAACATTAATCTCTCTATCATGAAAAATCTCTTCGTTATTGTATTACTACTAATATCCTCATTATCATTTGCTCAAACAGCTGAAGAAAAAGCACAAGCAAATAATCCCTTAGCGAGTATAACGGCATTTAACCTCCAACAATATTATTCCTCCAACCTTTCTGGTAACAGTGAAGCGACTCAGAGTTCGTATTGGATGCGATTTGCGAAACCAACAGGTAGGGTATTATGGAGAGCTTCTTTACCTATTAATACTTATTCCAATCCAGAGTTAGGAGTAAGTAGATCAGGATTAGGTGATTTCGATCTATTCGGTGCTTATCTAGCCGTTTCAAAACCCACTTTGTCAGTTGGTATTGGACCATCACTGTCAGCTCCAACAGCTACTCACTCATCGTTAGGTACAGGTAAGTGGACGGCCGGTGCGGCAGCAGTTGCTTTTGCAAGTGTCTCTCCACAGTTCCAAATGGGTGGTTTAGTGATATGGCGTACCGATGTGGGAGGTGATGCCAATAGAAATGATGTGAATTTCATGGCGATCCAGCCTTTTGCATTCTGGCAAGTGAGTAATGGAATGTACTTCAGAACTGCTCCAACATGGAATTTCAATTTAGAAAAAGGAGAATACAATGTGCCTGTAGGCTTTGGTATTGGTAAAATAGTGAAGGTAGGAAGTACGGTTTGCAACTTCTTTATAGAGCCTCAATATTCTGTATTACACTATGGTGATAACCAAGCCATCTTCCAACTGTATTCTGCCTTGAATATGCAGTTCTAGGCCATTCACTCCCCCTATTATCAAACATAAATCTCTCAATCATGAAAACATTGTACTTTATTCTACCGATCTATTTATTAGCACACTTCTCTTATGCTCAATGTACAGTTCCATCAGGAAATGTAGTTTACGATTCCGATTGTATATTGGATCAAGAACATATCACTGTCAATCCTGGCAGAGGAGCAGATATCAAAATTCAAAAAAATGACAATCCAGACATCACTACTAATGTAGTTTGGAATGTAGAAGCCTTTATTATCAGAGGTTGGACTGTGATTTTTTATACAGATCTTGGTAGCCTGACTGTTGATGAAGGAACAAGTTTAACCATCAATGGCGACCTAACAATGGCTGAGTTTGGTAAACTTACTGTAAATGGTGAATTGATCGTCAATGGTAATCTTACACATACTGTGGGATACTCTTTCGGAGATCGCTTTAATGTTGGAAAAAATGGTATAGTCACTGTCAATGGTGACCTTGATTTAGCAGGACCATTTAATTACGATGGTATTAGAGGAACTTTGGAAGGCGAGTTGATAGTGACTGGATCAATTGATGGTATTGTCAATTTACCAGTTGAGTTGACTTATTTAGAAGCTTATGGAGAAGATGAAAAAGTGATAGTAGAGTGGGAAACAGCATCAGAGCATAATGCTTCACATTTTGACATACAGCGTTCTTCGGATAGAAAGCATTGGGAAACCATTGGTACTGTCAGAGCAGGAGGTAATTCTCAGAATGTAATCAGTTATACATTTGTTGATGAGAGCCCAATTTCAAATGCATTCTATCGTTTGAAGCAAGTAGATTTTGATTCGGAATATGAATTATTTGGTCCCATTGAAGTTATTTCTGATGGCATAACACAAGAGATGAATGCCACTTTTATGCCTAATAATATTACAAAGGGAGAAAGTTTTCAAATGAGTATTTCTGGACTAAACGGTGGAAATGCTTTAAGTATTCAGGTCTATAATAATCAAGGCAATAAAGTATACGCTGAACAGGTAGATGAAATAGATTCGAGTACTTATTTGAAGCCGATGGATTTTACACAACATTTAAATTCAGGTATGTACTATGTGTTGATCAAATCAGGTCGTCAAGTGGTAAGAGAAAGGTTGCTTATCAGGTAATTTAAATTGTATCTCTGAACATTCAAGTACGCTATCAAAATAGGATAAAAAGCCATTTTGATAGCGTATTTCTTATTTGTCAGATTTAATTTTTCTACCAATATTTTGTTTTTATTCTATAGAGATCGAACGAATAAGGAATACGTTTCGTTATTGTTTTGTAAAGTAAGAATAAGAGTAAAAGAATACTTTACATTTTAAAATTGGGCTAGCACTAGATTGACCTTAGAAGTGTATAATATGTTATAGGTTAGAGATATTTTTTGTTGATTTACTTTGTTCATTCGTTAGATAGAAATAAGAAAACATCAAGTATTTAAATAAGAATATCTTTCATCTTTCTTATAATTTATAATGCAGAAAGTGCTAAAGTTCAAGATTATTTTAAATTGATATTTTACCGAAAACCCCGATTAACTATTTCAGTGAAGCCCATGAAACCATCCTATAATACGAGCTTATTACTTGATCATCTAAACACGGCAATTTATGTTTTACGTTTGAAATCAAATGAATCTCTGAACTTTGATATCATTTATGCCAATTCGGTCAACAAAGAAGTAATAGGAACGGATTTAAGGAAGTTTGTTGGTACAGATTTTAAGACGTCATTCCCAGAGTTATTTGAAACTAAATTACCTCTTCTTTATTACACATCCCTAAGAGAACAACGTATTATCAATGTAGGAGAAGTGGAGTACGGGGACTGTCAAGTCAGCAAAAATACTTTTATCATTAAAGCAATTCCACTATCACATCAGGAAGTGATGGTGACTTATAATAATATATCAAGATTAAAAAAAGCTGAAAGAGAATTAATCAAAAACAACCTTACGCTTAAAGAAAAAAATAGATCACTGGAAGAATTTGCTTATATCACTTCTCATGATCTTCAAGAGCCTTTGAATACAATTACGAGTTTTGTAGAGATTTTTAAAGATAGGTATGATGGACAGCTTGATGAGACTGGTCAGATGTGTTTATCCTATTTAGAAAATTCAGCGACACGAATGAGTGATATGATCAAAGGAATATTACATCACTCAAGATTAGGAACCAACGTCACAATCACAGAAGTAGATCTTAATGAGACTATGCAAGGTATTGTTGAAGATTTAAGAACAATGATTGCAGATAAAAAAGCCGTTATTCAATCAGATCCTTTACCTAAACTTAAAGGATGTGATGTAGGCTTGAGATTATTATTCCAGAATTTAATTGAAAATGCATTGAAATACCAAAGAGAAGACAATCAGCCTGAGGTGATCATTAAGGTGGAACCACAGGACAATGGTTGGCTTTTCAGTGTAAAAGATAATGGTATCGGTATCCGTGAAGAGCATCAAAAGAAAATATTTCAGGTTTTTCAGCGGTTGCACGATGATCAGAGTAGTTATAAAGGTACGGGCTTAGGGCTCTCCAACTGTATGAAAATAGTAAAAGTATCTGGAGGTAAGTTGTGGGTAGACTCAACTTATGGTAAAGGCAGTACTTTCTTTTTTAACCTACCAAAATTATAATGGATCAATTAGCACATATTTTATTAATCGACGATAGTGAATCTATTAATTTCTTCAATAGATTGATTATCGAAGATTCAAAAATTACTAAAAAATGCACTTTCTTTTTAAGTGCTGAAAAAGGCTTGGATTATTTAAAGCAAGAGGACAAGGATCGCTATCCTCTTCCAGATATTATATTTCTGGATATAAATATGCCAAGAATGAATGGGTGGGAGTTTATAACTGAATATGATAAGCTTGATTTTGAAATAAGGGAACAGATTTCTCTCTTCCTCTTAACAACTTCTATTAATGATGATGATCTTCAAAAGGCCAATTTATTACCTACAGTGAAAGGGTATTTGAATAAACCTTTGTCAGTAGATACCATCATGTCTGCTTATACTCTTAGTCAGAATGTGTTGCAGAAAAAGGCACTTTGACCTTTCATGTAAATGAATAACAAAATATTTAAACTAGAAACGCCTCATCTATAAAAAAATAGATGAGGCGTTTCTTATATATTTATGGTAAATAGAGTGCTTAAGCTAAACCGCTATTTTCCATTTTCTCTAAGTTATCAGCAATACGTAAACGATCGATGAAATCTTGTAATTCACCATCCATTACAATCGGTAAGTTGAATACCGAGTGATTAATACGGTGATCTGTTACACGACCTTGAGGATAGTTGTACGTTCTAATTTTGTCTGAACGAGCACCAGAACCTACCATTGACTTACGTTCTGCACCAATCTCCTCTTGACGTTTTTTCTCTTCGATAGCGTAAAGACGAGATTTTAATTCTTTTAATGCTTTGTCGTAGTTTTTCAACTTCGATTTTTCATCCTGACATTGTACAATAATACCTGTAGGAAGGTGAGTAAGACGGATGGCAGAGTAAGTTGTGTTTACTGACTGACCACCAGGTCCAGAAGAACAGAATTCATCACGACGGATATCAGACATGTTCAATTCAATTTCCACATCATCCATTTCTGGAAGTACAGCCACTGAAGCCACTGATGTATGGATACGTCCTTGAGATTCTGTAGCAGGAACACGTTGTACACGGTGTACACCCGCTTCATATTTCAACATACCATAAGCGTCTTCACCTTGGATGTTGGCTACGATTTTGTTGAAACCACCTGAAGTACCATCTACGAAGTCAGTAATAGATAATTTCCATTTATGCTTTTCGCAGAAACGTTGGTACATACGAAGTAAATCTCCTGCGAAGATTGAAGCCTCATCACCACCAGCACCAGCTCTGATTTCAAAGATGGCGTTTTTAGAATCGTTAGGATCTTTAGGGATTAAAAGCATTTTTAATTCCTCCTCAATCACTGGGATTCCTTCTTGATTTTCGTCAAGTTCCATTTTTGCCATTTCTCGCAATTCTGGATCTTTCTCTTCTTCTAATATTTGTTTTGCCTCATCAATACCTTCAAGCATATTTTTATACTCGAAGTATTTGTTGACAACTTTCTCTAAATCTTTATATTCCTTATTTAATTTGGCGTATAATTTCATGTCTGAGACAGTCTCAGGCTTCACCAAATCTTCGCTTACTTGATCAAAGCGTTCTTTTATTTTCTCAAGTTTATCTAACATCTCTGATTGACTTTGCTATAATTTCTACAAATGTACGCTTTTTTAATGAAAAGGAGTGTTTTAAAAATACCTTATGAACATTTGTTCAGTGGATTAAGCAATTGTACAATTAAAATCGGAAGATTTAAATTTTCTTTTTTAGCCTACTCTGCGTTAGAATATCATCACGTAGCTACGGCTATGCTCTTCTATTCTGCCTTGATTAGACTAAAAAATAATAATCAATCTTCTTCCAATTTAAAATGTTCAATAGCTTAGGTGTTGGGTAAAGATAATTTCAATAGCCTATAAGGCATTTACTTGAGAATTATTTACTTTTATGCGTCACTTTCCCCTTTTCATCCCATTCGTATTTCACTTTAGGGCCTGCGTAATCTTTTCTGTATACGTTATTTTTATTCCTATACTGGGTTAATTTTTTTCGTCTCTGTCTCCCCCTTTTGTCCAAAGCATCATAATATTCGGTCCAATCACCAATCTTATAACCGTACTTATAGCTTCCCACTACTTTTTTTCTACCACTTTCATAGAAGGATTGGTAAATGCCATTGAGCTCGCCATGTTGATAAGGAATAACCTCTTTTACTTTGGTTTGTTTAGAATCATAATAAGAGATTTTGGCATCCTTAGGAAACCCCATGTAGTAGAACTTTTTGTCTTTGATGACTTTATCACTTCCATACCATACCCATCTTCCTGTCAAAAGTCCTTTATAAAAGTAACCAGTAGTAACGGTGTCTTTTTCAACAATCTTGACATAAGAGCCATGCAGAGGAATACCATATTTGGAATTTGAAGTAGACTTTCTTTCAATCTTACGTTCCTTAGGATTATAATAATATTTTAAAGGAGCATAAGGATTGGGTTTTTCATATTCCGGCAACGTAAAGAAAAGCTCAAAAACCGTTTTTCCTTTGTCGCTTGAGCGTGTATATTGTTTTTTGGATTTAACACCCCAAAACACATTACGTTTCTTCTTTTTCTTTCTTTTAACGAGCTGTTGCTCTTCGGGAGCACCGGGGTTCAACTCAATGGTAGGGGCATCCTCATCAAGTGAGTCCATTTCCACTACCATTGGTTTTGGTTTTATATTTTCGTCCTCTTGATCCTCTTCAGACTGTGCATAAACAGTATAAGAAGGCACCCCAATTATTATTAATAAAAGGAATGTTGATTTAATAAGATAAAAAAGTTTTGCCATCATTCTAGCATTATTTAGAAATCATCTCCATCGTCTTCCTCTTCCGCTGGAATACTGTCAATACTATCACCCTCTTCTTCTTCACCGCTTGTCTCTTCTTCTGTACCGCCAAAATCATCTCCAAATTCTTCTTCTTCCTTATCTATTGCAGTATTAAGTTCTGAATCATATTTAGAAGGAATTTCAGAGCCGTCTTTATAGGTGTTATAGTACCATTCTAAGAATGCAAAGGTCTGTTTTGCTTTACCGGCAGTAACGTCACTTTGTTTCTTAATGTCTTCCATGAAAGCCTTATTAGAGCTAAATATACTCAATTCTCCCTTATCTTGTCTTATATGATACCAAATTCCTGTAGGGCCTTCTAAGAATATATTGATAAGTCTGTCAGTAGGTTCACGATCTCCATCATCGCCACTTTCCTGTTCTTTTGGAATTTCTATAAAACCAGTTACAACGGTATTGATGTCATCACCGAAAGCAGAAAGCAGTTTTATTTCTTCTCCTTTTGAATGGAAAGCCGCGTTATTATTGTCCCATACTAAAGGATTATCAAGTATTACAATATAGTTGCTCAGAAGCTTAGCAATATCATATCCGTTCAAATAGTTTTTGTATTGAGTACTGTTGAAAAGAGGGACAATCTGATGATTCAATGCTCCTAAACTGTCAATTTCATAATCTTCAGGAAGTACTCTTGGAGCATCTTCCTTGTTAGAACGCATATCGTTAAGGATATAACTAGACACTTTTGTAGATAACTTAGGACCAATTGCCAGTGAGGCATTCATTGTAATCTCATCAATTTCATGCATGGCAACACCCTCTGCAGAAGTGACTATAGTGGGGATTTTTTCTTTAGGATTTGGTTTGAGTAGATCAATTTTTCCTCTGAAACTGATTTCATTACGCTGATGATCAAAACTAAACCAATTTCCGGCAATCGAAGCGTAGAATTCTTCCTCTCCACTTTCTAGCTGCTTGAAATAGCTATTTGGTTTAATATGGAAAACACCTTTATTACTTGTACCGTCTAGAGATTCAAATTTCAACAGACCTTCTACATCAAAAAGTTTTCTGTGTTCCTGTCTGTAACCATCAGGTCGTTCCATAAAACTATTATAGATATAACCATTCTTCTCGTCATAGAAAAGACCAGTAATCAAAGGACGATTTTCTTCAGTAGTGAAAAGGTTTTTATCTACAACCACATGAGCCGTAGAGTCAGTTTCATCATCATCATTAGTAGATTCATAGTTGAACCACTGTGTTGATTGTCCAGGGATGTGCAGTCTTGCACTACCTCCTTTAAAGCGGGCCACTTTTTTATTTTCCACTAAACCAATCTTACCATAATACTCTAGTCCTCCAACAAATTTTAAAGGTTTGTCTTTTTGCACTTCACCGTAGGCTCTATTCTGAATAGTATTATCGTTGATATCATCATTATAGAATTCTTTGGCAATAATTCTGTCCATTTTAATGACTTGAGACTCACCAAGCTCATTGGAATAATTATACTCACCTGTAGCATTGACTGTTTTACTTGATACAAGTTCAACATTAGCATTATAAATAGTGTGCAGTTTAGTGTATCTGCTCAATATAATTTTGGCATTAGTCAGAGGTTCAATCGTAGCACCGTTACTGATTTTCACCGTTTGATTTAATGAATCAGGGAGAATATCAAGATTACTGACTCTTATTCTGTCAACGTTATAGATATTCAGTTTACTTGAAGCAAGATCATAATTGGCAGAATCACCTTCAATAAGTAATGAATCTTGTGAGGGTTCATTGGAAATAAACTTACCTTTCAGAGCTTCACCTGCGGACATGACAATATTTTTAGCCTCAATATCCCAAAGGGCCTCTTTAATAGATGTCTGGAAATTTACAGCAGGGAACGTAAGTGAAGAAGAGTTACTGCTGCTGTTTTCTGTTCGGATCAATACTTTATTATCAATCACGTTTCTAGCCACTCTAATATCATTACCATGCATGGATGGACTTCCTTCTATATTTGATTTAATATCAAAAGTGGAGTGTCTACTGATATAACCGTCTTTTTGGAATCTGAAGTTTTGAGACTTGTTATTGGATTCAGAGGTTTCTACCTGTCCTTCACCAAAGACTTTGGTAGGAAGAAGGGCAAGGTTTCCTGAGAATTTAGTATCAGAATTATAGATCGTAAAAGGTTCCTCATGTGTTCCTTTAAATGCCATACTATCTCTAAATACATACCATTTCATTTCATAAGTATGCATTTCCACTTTCGGGTGAATATCAGATTCAATAATACCCTTTGTACCTTGAGTCGTCACAGAGTCTGAGTAGAAAATAAAATCTTCAGATTTGAATTCACTCCCTAAGTATTCTAATTCACCATTTCCTCTAATTCCTTTATGGGTCAATGAAATATCACCATCAAAATGACCTTTACCTATAATCTTGGACCCGTAGTCCGTCTTTTGCTTTTTCACATAAATAGGCCAGCCTTTGGAATCAGCCCAAGGTGCGTCATGATTGGTATTTCTTTCTAAAACGAATACTCCTGAAGTAGGGTCCATCACCACTTCATCTTTGAAAGAAGGGAAGATTCCACCTGTATTTAAAATACCATCAAAGGAGACTGAACTGTGTTCTACGGAGGCGTCAACTGTAAAAGTATCAAGTTCAAAAACAATTCGTTTATCGTAAGCACCATTCAAAATAGAAGGACGGTCATAGTAAATTCTACCACCTTTTTCAGAGCTGTCAGAAGTCGCATTGAAAGAAGGGTAGCCGTTGACATTGAGCAAACCACTTTTATTGAATGATTTGTTGATATAAAGCGTACCGCCAGTGTCTACCAAAGGGTTTGGAGCTTCTTTGAGCTTGCCAGTGATACTGTCTTTAAGGACAAAACTGATAGAGTCTACGTCAGTAAGCTGAATTAGGAAACTATCATAATCAAATGTGAACTCTTGTCCTCTGAAAAGATAGGTACCAGCCATAAACTGTCCGCCAAAAGTCATTTGTCTATCTTTCTCAATGATCAATCCCGCACTGTCAGGCGTTACAAATACATTCAGAGAATCAGAGATAGGGAAGTAAGGGACATTTTTAAGGGTTAATTTTGAACTGTCATCCAATGAAAGCGTAACATTTGCACTTTCATCTTTCGGTAATAATGCCGCAATACTCAAGTTGTCAAAATCTCTGTCATAAAGAGCTTTTTCTTGTCTCGCACTTAAGTGTTCGAAATTCATTCTTGACGTCATCGCTTTTCTTCTTCTCTCACTTGAGGCATAAAAATAGCGGTCAAGGTATCTGTAAGCTTTTTCATTGAGCTTTACAATTCTCGAATATGGATCATAGTCAATCAAACCATCGATAGCCATTGACCTTAAACTTTCATCAAATTGTTCATCATTGATTTGAAGTTCTTCGGCAAGTGCACCAGCATCAAAACACTTTCTTCTGTGAGATCTAGAGTGATTTACAAGGATCATCAGCGGGTGAAACTTTTTCATGCCTTGAATTCTTGATACAAATCCAGGGTGGAAAAAGTCTTCAGATTCCACAATCAGAGGAACGATTTTTTCACCACCAGTGATTCTGAAATCCAGCGTATCTTCTGCAAGGTCCCACTCAATTGCATCTGCATAGACATTGACATCCTGAGCACTTAATGTGAAAGGATTGAATCTATAAATATCTGTGGTTTTTCTGAAATAAACTTTTTTAGTACTGTCATTGACACTGATATAAGTATTTACTGAAGGATGTGAAACAGTGTCACTTTCAGCGTAATAGATATCAACTAAACTTGATTTTGTTTTGATAATCTTTCCGTCCTCTTTCACTCGAACACTCTTTTGAGATTTAAGAGTAAAAAGATCAGAGTTGTCATTTTTAACTGTAATTGTAGTAGGAGCACCTGATACGGCTTTAGCAACAGTATGCTTTCCTTTTATGGCAAAACCGCCTTTCATCTCAATTCCCTCAGGAAGATTTTTCCAATTTAAATTATTGTTATAACTGATGAACTGAGGGTAGATTGCTTTTTCCGGAAATTTATTGAAGTGTCCACTTCTGTAAGTAAAAGCACCAATTGCAATAGTGTCAAGGTAATGACTGAAATACATCTCTGCGTGATCGGCTTCGATATAAGCTACTCTTGTGTCAAAGCTGAAGTGCGGTAATTCACACCATGCAGAGTCTTTAGAAAAGTTGACATTCTGCCAATAAAAACGACCACCCTGACAGACAATTGTATCAGATTTGAATAAAAATGTACCTACAGTATGTTCAAGTAATGCGGTGTCAAATTTTGTTGTAATGAGTAGATCGGCTTCAGAAATATGTAACATAGGACCTTCTAGTGGAGGCATGTCAGCAATACCCGGATCATAATTTTGAATTTCAGATGACTGTTCATTACAATCTTCAGAAAAAGCATAAAGGTCAGCTTCAGCACCATTATCTCCACTATCACTGCTTCCTTCATCATACATTTTAACACTGCTGTCATCTCCGCTCCAGTCGTCTCCCCAATCTGATGAGCCATCATCGGAACTCCAGTCACTGTCATCTCCCCAGTCAGAACTGCCACTGTCCCAGGAATCATCACCACTGCTATCGTCTCCCCAGTCAGAGCTTCCGCCATCTTCCCATGAATTTTCATCTTCTGATGAGTCGTCTCCCCAGTCGGAGGAGGAGTCGGAGGTGTTTTCCTGTGCTACATCCCCTTCACCATTGGCAAACCAGTCTTCTTTAGGGGCTTCTCCTTCCGTAGCATCTGTATTGATATCTACTATCATGTGATCACTCACATAGCCTTCTGCCGCTAGTTCATGTGCGAATTCATACTCACCGCCCATCACTTTAATAGTAGTGTACTTCGATTTTTCAACAAGTCTTTGCTCTAAGAATAACCTTGATTTATAGAAGAAGTTGTGTGTGATTTTTGGGGTATAGGAAATAAGGCAGGTATCTGCTATTTCCAGAAAACGCGTGAACTGATTATTATTATGTCCTGCAGAATCAATGAATGCCATGATACAACCGTAGTAAAGCGCCGCATGTTTTTTATACTTGAAGCGGTTCTTATGCATACGTTTTGTACTCTTATAAATCCATTCTTTTTGATTGTCGTCGATCACATTATTTTCCCAGTGTGATTCAAAATCAACCATGATGGTGTCACTTCCTAAGCGGACACCTTTCTGTAAAAACAAATTGAGATCAACAAGAAAACTATCATACTCAGTAAAAGGATGATAATACTTCTTTACAGTAGAGTCAGCCATCACATTAGAAAAGTCAGTCTGAGCCCAAAGTGATGTAGAGAAAAAACTCAATAAGAAGAGTATAGGTAGTAATTTATATTTAAACTTTGAAAGCATAAGTTCAAAAAAGGATTTATAAATAAAGAGGCTGTAATAGACACTTTTGATCAATTACAGCCTACAATTAGCTTGATTCGCAAAAAATACTCCAAAAAGTATTAATTTTCAAATACAGCACTTACCCAATTATCTTTCTCTAAATGTGAAAGGTAGGTAAGGCCTACGGAATTTGCTTTTTCAGTGATGATTGGAAGATCCTCAGTATAAAAACCACTGAGTAATAGTTTTCCGCCTTTTGTAATCAGTTTCTGATAAGTTGGCATTTCTTCCAGTAAAACGTTTCTATTGATATTGGCCAATACGATTTCGTATTCGTCAAGTTTTTCCATTTCGTGTACAGTACCAACGGTCACTCTCAAGTCTACATTATTAAGCGCCGCATTTTCCAGTGCATTTTCACATGACCAGTCTTCAATATCACAAGCATCCACTTGTTCAGCACCTAAAAGTTTGGACATTACAGCTAAAATTCCTGTACCGCATCCAAGGTCAGCAACATTTTTCCCCTTATGATCAATAGTTAGCTGATTTCTCAACATCAAAGTTGTAGTTGCATGATGTCCTGTTCCGAATGACATCTTTGGCGTGATGACAATTTCGTATTTATATTTTGGATCAGCCGGGTGGAAAGATGCTCTGATTTGTAGTTCTTCACTTATTTCCACGGGATCATAATGACTTTCCCATAGCTTGTTCCAGTTTTGTTTTTCCTGTTCTTCCACAGAGTAGGTCACACCTTCTTCAAAGAAAGCTAACGCTTCTTTGACTTCATCTTCATTATAAAG
The DNA here is from genome assembly GCF_012844305.1 of Flammeovirga aprica JL-4. Taxonomy (GTDB): domain Bacteria; phylum Bacteroidota; class Bacteroidia; order Cytophagales; family Flammeovirgaceae; genus Flammeovirga; species Flammeovirga aprica. The sequence goes on along the minus strand of NZ_JABANE010000121.1, from coordinate 1,004 downwards.
TGCTTTTTCAATTGAAGCTTCAAAACCATTGTCATTTTCAAGAAATGCGTCAAACCCTACATTTCCCAATACCGCCTGAAGAACTTCAGCAAGTTCTTCGTTGCATTCCACGTTGATGACGATGTAATTCATATAAAAGTTTTATTATTTATTGCGTATATAATTTACAAAAGAATAAGCATACGGAGAAGTCAGACTTTTAGGATACTCAAACCTTGAAATTTCGGCCCATTGACTAGGAAGAATATCAGGGAAGAAGGTATCACCTACAAATTGATCATGAATTTCTGTGATATAAAGCTTGTCTGCAATTTTCATTGCCTCTTCATAAATTTTTCCACCACCAATAATGAATACTTCCTGTTCTCCTTTTTCTCGAGCCATTTCAATAGCTTCAGTGATACTGTTAGTTAATATACCTCCGTCGAAAGTTTGAAAGTCAGGATTTCTAGAAATGACAATATTCACCCTGTTCGGTAAACACTTACCGATGGACTCATGTGTCTTTCTGCCCATGATTACTGTATGGTTTGAAGTCACTTTTTTGAAATACTTTAAATCAGCAGGTATGTGCCAAATGAGCTGATTATCTTTTCCTATCACATTATTAGTAGCTTTTGCTACAATGATGGATATTTTCATATTTGTTATATTTATTAAAAAATTGTCGTGCCTGTTATTAAGGGGCAATTTCTATTTGCAACTGAGTAAATAAGAAACATCATATAATTGAGCAGAACAAAAGTAAAGTTTTTATTCTATGATTCCCAAGTAAAAATAAACATAAAGTAGTAGAGTAGTACCTTGTTTTCTTTACTATGTTTCTTTCTTCAGAAAATTAAGAATAAAACGTTTTGTTTCCGCCCCGATCAAAAGATAGTACAATAGAAATTGAATTGAAGCAGTTCTTTTTATTTTTATGATAATTATTTATAGGTATATAAACTTACGTCGCCCAATCACAAAGCTGTTTTTGGGTGACATGAATTGAAGAAACCATCCGT
>NZ_JABANE010000120.1 GCF_012844305.1 Flammeovirga aprica JL-4 | reverse complement strand
AACTCCTCGAAAATCCAAAATATTATTCTGAGGAGTTTTATTTCCTTTTGACAATGCTAAGTTAGTACGCTCACGCTTAACACTTGAAACATGGAGCTAGAGAACCACAAAATAAAGCAATCTAATACTATTAAAATTTAAGAATTATGTTTTTCAAATTAATGATCAAAAAATAATGATGGATAAAGTAAACCCAACACCGTTGAGTCTATCACCTCATTAAACAGGAAGTAGAGTACTGATTTGGTGAGGATTGGACTCCCATGTCTTGACGGGCATAAAACATGAAGTCCAAATTGCAATCACAAATCGTTATGCAAACCGATATATTAGAACTTGTTCTAGCATCTACAGATGTGGAACAAAACTATTTTCCATATAAAAAAGAAGAATACGTACGTCATTTTTTAGAAATGGCCATTGCACAAAACCTCAATTCAAAATCTACGCTGAAGAATAGTGCTTTTGAATTTTTATTGAACAAACCTGCTTTTAATCGTTTAACGGCTCAAAGTGGAAATGCACAATTTTCAAAGGAGAATTTAACTTCAGTAGAGGAAGAAAGTTTGAAATATTTCAAAGTCACTTTAGACCGTTGGGGGGAATATGAGAAGCATCGAAACGATGATTGGTATCAAACCTCATTGCCGGGAGAGAACTTGGTTCTTCAGCTAAATTTTGATTTTGAGCATGACTTACTTTACAGGAAGAATTTTAAAGTGAAAAAGTGGCACCCATTTGTAAGTTACTGTCATCCGATATCCAAAAAGAACAATACTATGGCTTGGTCGAGAATTGACTTTAACTTAGATACAGGAGAAGCTTTTATAGAAGAAATTCAGAATGATTGGTTAAGGGATGCTTTAAGTATTCATCGAAAAATAAAATCAACACCAGAGAAAAAACAGAAGAACCATTGGATCACAGATTATGTTTCTTTGGAAGGTTTAGATCGATATATCACTTCATTAAAAGAGTACAATCAATATTGGTCTGAAGCCATGCTGATGTGTTCCATTCATTTTCTATTGAAAGAAATTGGTGTGGATAAAATTTATTATCACACTTTTGAAAGTGGAAATTACTTTAAGAAGTTAGAAGACTACCCACCTCCAAAATCATTGTACACCAAGCTTCCTCAAAAGTTTGGATTCAAGAGGACAAAACAGTTTCCTCAGTTTTGGAGAAAAGAGCAATTTCTAAAGAAAAGCATTCGAAATTTCGATGGTGAAGTTTTTTGTTTTGATTTTCGAAGTTAAATAAGAGCCCCATAAATTTTAGTGATTTGAAGTTTATGGGGTTTCTTCATATCCTCCTTGGCGCAAGTGTTAAGCCGATAGGCGTCACTTGTGTCTAACAATTGGGGAAGTCTCCCGACTTCAGAATCAACATAACGAAGGAACAGATATAATAGGGAAATCAAATTTTCTTAACTAAACCAGATGGTTTGTGGGATAGGGAGTCTACAGACTCCTTCAAAATATAGACACAAGTGACGCCTCCGGCTTAACATTTGCGCCAGTTGTGTTCCATAAATTATAGTGATTTGAAGTTTATGAGGTTTCTTCATCTTGATATATACTCAACCCATTTTTGAAGATGTTCTTTATTCTATCTCTTAATCCTTGTGGTTTTATGACTTCAAGTGAAGATCCAAATCCTAGTAATAAACGCTCTAGCTCATAATTAATATGAACCTTTATCTCTATAATGATACTTCCGTCTTGTTCTCTTTCGAGAACTTGCTGAGAATGATGCAAAGGTTTGGTGATGACATAAGGAGCATTTTTTCGATCAATTTTTAATTGAATATTTTTCAGATAACTAATTGGAAGTACAGAAACTCCAACAGTATGTCTATAATATTCATCTCCATTGAAATTTTCATCGTGGTATTCTCTTTTTAAATCGTAATCTATTTTGATAATTCGATCTAAAGCTAAAGTCAACAATTCACGCCCTTTTTTTCTGCCAACGACAAACCATCTGTTATTATATTCTTTTAAAATAAAAGGAGTGAGATGAATTGAAGAAGAGGCTCTTGAAGTAAAAGATTGATACTCTATCACTAGACAAACCTTTTTAAGAATTGCTTGGTATAAAGTATCCAAATGTTCTAACCCTTTTAAACCTTCATTTTTATCTAAATGTATAATAGCATTTTGATCACTTTTTTCACTGTAGACTTTATCTTCTAGTCTTTGTATGATGCCATTTAATTCAGAAAAAAGAGAGAAGTCTTTAAACTGTTTGAGCATTTCTACTGATTCAGAAAGAACGCTCATATCATTTTCAGTCAAAGGAATATTAGTAATAGAATAATCCTCATCTTCATATTTATAATACTTTCGATCATAGACTATGATGGGAGCATTATAACCTAGTTTATCACTTCTCATCATTTGAATATCCAATTGAATACTTCTTTTACTCACATTAATATCCCTTCCCTCGTATTCAAAAAGAGCTTCCGAGCATTCTTCAATCAAGTCATTTAAAGTCCATTTTCTGTACTTATTTTGAAGACATTTATCGATGGTTTTATAGCGGATTAGAGCGTTTTTATTTTGTGCCATAAAATAAAATTAGAAATTATTTACAACTGCGCAAAATGATTGCGTAGTAGCTTTCCACCTTTGAACTATCAAAAAAATAAAACACAAAATGATTAATGGAAATACCTTAATAGCGATGGGTTATACCCCAGGAAAGTGGTTCAAAGAAGCCCTTGAGTACATCAATTCGAATGACTTGTCAGACGAAGAAATGAAGGACTTTTTGATGCAATTCAAGACCATACCCAAAATGGAATTACACCAAGAGTCCATTCCGTACGCCATGAACATTAAAGCTGAAAATGAATTGGAAGAAAGCAATGTTCAGTCGGTGAAAAATACAATGGATTTGGTGATGAAAACACCTACCGTAGTTAATGGTGCAGTGATGCCGGATGCTTGCCCGTCGGGTAGCAAAGGAACGATCCCAGTGGGAGGAATTGTAGTCACAAAAAATGCAATTCATCCTGGTATGCACAGTGCAGATATTTGCTGTTCTTTGATGTTGACAGATTTAGGGAAAGTAAACCCTAAAGAGGTGTTGGATGTAGCACAAAACGTTACACATTTTGGCCCTGGAGGAAGAGACAGACATACGCAGTTTAGGTTTCCGACTGATTTACTAGAAGCTTTCGAAAGTAATTTCTATACTAACAGAGAAGAAATCATCAAAACAGCGAGAGCACATTTAGGAACGCAAGGCGATGGGAATCACTTCTTGTTTGTGGGTACTTCAAAAGCCACCGGCAACACCATATTAGTAACGCACCACGGATCAAGAGGTGTAGGAGCAAAACTTTTCAAAAGAGCGATGCAAACCGCCGAGCGTTTCAGAAAAACACTTTCCCCTACTACTTTAAAGCAAAATGCTTGGATTCCTTTCGATACAGAAGAAGGACAAGCCTATTGGGATGCATTAAAAGTGATTAGAAAATGGACAAAACAAAATCACATCTGCATTCATGATGCAGTAGCAGAGCAATTAAAAGCTGATGTACAAGACCGCTTTTGGAACGAGCATAATTTCGTTTTCAAAGAAGGTGACCAATTTTACCACGCCAAAGGAGCAACGCCAATTCATACGCCTTTTTCCAAAGAACAGGATGAAAGAAGATTGATTCCAATGAATATGGCAGAACCAATTTTGATTGTCAAAGGAAAAGCAACCGACACTAATATTGGTTTTGCTCCTCATGGTGCGGGTAGAAATGTCAGCAGAACAGCACATCGAAGAACCAAAGAAGCGATGACTAATGAAGAAGTTTTTGCTCAGGAAACAGAAGGACTGGATGTTCGTTTCTTCTTTGATAAAATCGATGTTACAGAACTTCCTTCCGCCTACAAAAATGCTTCTCAGGTAAGAAGTCAAATGGAAGAATTTGGTTTAGGAGAAGTTATTGATGAAGTGCTTCCTTACGGTTCAATTATGGCAGGTGATTGGGAAAGGGACAGGCCTTGGAGGAAAAAAAGAGAGAGAAAACATGAGAAATAGAATCATAAAATACCTCGATAAATTAGAAGAGGAGAATAATATAAAAATACTTTTGGCTTGCGAAACGGGTTCAAGAGCATGGGGATTTGCATCTCCAGATAGTGATTTTGATGTCCGTTTAATTTATGTACATAAAACAGATTGGTACTTAGGTTTAAGCGAAAAAAGAGATTTTATAGATGCTTTTTATCAAGAGAAAGAAATTGATATTTGTGGATGGGATTTGAAGAAAAGTTTACAACTCTTAGCGAAATCAAATGCTTCCATTTTTGAACGAATTGGTTCTCCTTATGTCTATAAGGAAGCTGAAGGTTTTAGAGATTCATTCTTAAAGTTATCTGAAGAGAACTATTCCAAAATAGCATCTATTCATCATTACTTAGGTTTAGCTAATAATGCAATGAAAGAGCTTAGAGAGCACGAAGCGTACAAGTTGAAAAAATTGTTTTATGCTTTGAGAGCAACACTTGCTTGTTTATGGATTCTTGAAAAGGACGTTTATCCTCCAATGAAATTTGAAGTAATGTTGAATGACTTAGAATTACCTGTTGAGGTGAAAAATAAGATCGTTGAGCTTCTTCGTTTGAAAACGAAAAAAGAGGAATCGTATAGACATTATGGAGAGGAGACCCTTCTTGGATTTATCGAAGAGAGTATTCACTCCACTAAAGGAAAAGCAAAATCGCTTCCTGCATCTAATGGTAATTACGAATCACTAGAACACTTTTTTAAAACAACAGTAAAACAATACAATGACAATTGAAAAGCTTAGAAGAAAGGAGTTGATTATTTTGGAGTGTATTAGCGGTAGCAGAGCATACGGTTTAGCGACAGAACATTCTGATACAGATATCAAAGGTGTATTCATTTTACCCAAAGAAATGTATTATACTAATCAGTATATTCCACAGGTCAGTAATGAAACGAATGATATTGTATTTTATGAACTAGGTCGATTTGTAGAATTGTTATCACTCAATAATCCCAATATTCTAGAACTACTTTATACTCCTTCTTCTAAGGTCCTTTTTAAACATCCCTATTTGTCTGATTTAAAGCCTTCGATTTTCCTCTCAAAACTATGTGAAAAGACATTTGGAAATTATGCTTTGTCACAGGTGAAAAAAGCAAAAGGGCTAAAAAAGAAAATTGTGAATCCTATGTCCAGAGAAAGAAAAAACTTGCTTTCGTTTTGTTATGTAAATGATAAGAAGGGGGCTATTCCAGTATTAGATTTTTTGAATAACAAAGGATGGAAGCAAGAGGAGATAGGGTTAGTTCATATTCCTCATATGAAAGGTGTTTTTGGTCTTTACCATTCAGAAAAAGGGACTTATAATGGTATCATTCAAAATGAGCAATCCACTGAAGTGGCTTTAAGTTCAGTGCCAAAAGAGGCATTACAAGAAGGTTTACTATACTGTAATAAGGAAGGTTTTTCGACTTATTGTAAGAAATATAAAGAGTATTGGAATTGGGTTGAGAAAAGAAATGAAAGCCGGTATGAATCCACATTAAGTCATGGGAAAAACTATGATGCTAAAAATATGATGCATGTTTTCCGATTACTAGATATGGCAATTGAGATAGGAAAAAACAAGAAGTTTATGGTTGAGCGTCCCAATAGAGCATTTTTATTAGGGGTAAAATCAGGAGAGTATGAATATGATGATTTAATAGAATTGACGAATGATAAACAAAAGGAATTAAAAGAAGCATTCGGAAATTCAACATTACAAACTACACCTGATAGCGATGAAATTAATAGAATTCTTTATGAGATAAGGAATCGTTTCTACACAAAATAACCGAAGGTCAAGTATAAGTTACTTCAATTCCTTTACTGAACTACTTATGCCATTATCCCCCTGGCGCAAGTGTTAAGCCGATAGGCGTCACTTGTGTCTAACAATCGGAAAAGTCTCCAGACTTCCGAATCAACAGAACGAAGGAACTGATAAGATAGGAAGACCAAATTTTCTAAATCCTTTTCCTTGCAAACCATATGGTTTGTAGGGTAGGGAGTCTACAGACTCCTTCAAAATATAGACACAAGTGACGCCTCCGGCTTATCACTTGCGCCAGTTAAAATATAACCGAAGGTCAAGCATAAGTTACTTCAACTCCTTTACTGAACTACTTATGCCATTACCTTCACCCGAGACAGTAGCTCAGTTGGTAGAGCATAAGGCATAATATTTAAATTACCATTTACGATGGTCAATAAATATTTACTTCTACTATTGGTTAATCTTAGTGTCGTGGGTTCGAATCCCACCTGTCTCGCTAAAAGGTCAATTGTATCTTACTACTATGAGGTTCGAGTCCTCACTTTGATGTCGGTTTTTATAGATATAAAATTACCTTTTATGGATGAGGTCAATGCTTTCTTACTTCCATATGACTCAAAAATCGCTAGATAGAGAAAGCACATTACCTTCACAGGTCAACTATTACTTACTTCAGAGGGTTACCTCACTAAGTTAGGGATTTAGAAGTAATAGCATTACCTGTAAATACCATAACAGCCCACAACAAATAGGTTGTGGGCCTCATTAAATTTTCTAGATGATGAAAAACGAATTACAAAAAGTAGCTATTCGTAATGGAGCATTGTATGTGCCATTAATAGAAACACCCGAAAAAGCAGTGATCACAGCAATCACAAAATCATATATCCGCCTTTTTGAAGAAGTGGGACTTTATTTTTCCAATGATCTATTACTTCATTTGAATGCTGTTTCACAAACAGAAAAGGAAGCTATTTATGCTGTTGTACAAGAGATTCTTGGCTTAAAGAAAAATTGGACACCACTGATCAAAGAGTGGGATCAACCCTCTAAGATTACATTTGGTGATCAAGTGATTACTTGGTTGTCCAATAAAATGGGTTCCCAAAGTGGTTACCTTTTACCATGTGATCATGTCATTTCTGAAGGCACATTTAATATTGATGAATTCAATGGTTGTCCTCATTGTGGTACACCTTTCGAGGTGGGGAAGCTAATGTTGAAGGATGAAGGGAAAAAGCTTAAAAAATTAAGCCTTTGGACGGATCAAGAGTTAGAAAAATATTTTCATGGGTTGCTTGCTTCTGCAGTTGCATTGGACGCTACACAGGTTGAGAACCTTCAGATTTTATTAAAATACTTTGACCTTCCTGAAGATGCACAAATTGTGATGAAGGAAACAAAGATGTTGGTGATTGATACATTGACACAACAAAATGAAATCAGAAAGGCCAATCAGTTTTTCCAATCTCCTAATGATGTCTTAAGGTACTTATGGTATAAACATACTGGTTATTTACAACTTGTAAAACCAAAAGTGATTATCAAAAGAAAAGGGATCAATGCTGTCAATATCCACCGACAAATGGATGCTCAACAAGCCACAAAGAAGAAGGCGACTGACGCTTTGAAATTGAAATTTTCAAGAAAGGAAGCTAAGGTTTATGCTTATTGGCTGAATTGTTTAACCATGAATATCCAACAGCAATGTGAGGACATGCACCCTAATAGAGGAATGTGGGTAAGAGTGATCAGAGCCTTACGTTTGGGGGAGTTGAGTAAAAGAAAAGGATATGAAAAGCTCGCTCAATTAATGGATACTTTTTACAATCAAAACTATACCGTTTGGCAGGGTAGAGTGAATCATTTTAAGCTAAAGCTTGATGCTGAAAAGACTTTTTCTTTGTTGAAGCAACGTCCAGGATTATTTGCAAGATCTTTGTTTGCCAATATGCTTTGGTTTGGTCCAGAAGTGACTTTAAAGCACTTTAAGGAAATTGTAAATCAATTGCCATCACGCTTGATCTATACCTTGAATATGTATGCGGATACTTATTTTGACCCGAGTTCAGATAGAGTGGTAAAACCTTTAGGCGGGACTTCGAAAAGAATTCCGAAAAACCACTTGTTGCAAGCTTATATGGAGGAAGATTTGAAGGAGATGGTCAATCAAATTCATCAACTGACTTTTGAGAAAATCAAGGAGAAGTTGGAGCAGGAAGAAGTCAAACCACATAGCATTTATATCGATCCACAATTGTATAATATTCCGTTTGCGATTGGGGAAAGAAGTAATCATATCCAAGATTTGAATCATGTTCCTACAGGAGCAAGGTTCCCGATTGAGGGAGATAAAGTTCGTCTGTTTATGCAATGGGGAGAAGGGTTGTCAGCTCAACATTTGGATATGGATGTAAGTTGTATGGTGATTTATCCTGAAAAAGCAGAGTTTTGCTCTTACTCTCAACTGAATATCGGAGGTTGTAAACACAGCGGAGATATACAGCAGATTCCAGAAAAAGTTGGAACAGCAGAATACATAGATGTTGATGTCGCTTACTTGCAGAAGTGGGGAGCGAAGTACGTTTATTTTACTTCTAATGCCTATACTAACGGAAGTCTTAGCCCGAATATGATGGTCGGTTGGATGAATTCAGAATACCCGATGACCATTTCCAGTACAGGAGTAGGGTATCATCCGGCACATATTCAACAGCACATCAAAATCAAAGAAGGCTTAGCCAAAGGTTTACTCTTTGGAATATTGGATATCCAAAAGCGGGAAATGATTTGGTTGGAAATGGATTTCAGTGGTCAAGTCGTTCAAAATATGAACTTGAAAACAGTAGAAAGTTTGATGCAGAAAATGGAGGCTAGAATCAAAGTAGGAGATATTCTGAAGCTAAAAGCAGGAATTCACCAACTCACCATTACAGAAAATCAAGAAGAGGCAGATCAAGTTTATGATTTGAAATGGGCCAGCGATCCGAATGAACTTAATCAGTTTTTGTTGTAATGCTACTTCCTGGTGCAAGTGAAGCCTCCGGCTTAACACTTGCGCCAGTTGGGATTCATCACAGCAGACGAATATTTATTCTTTACGCCTAGTTTAATATCGTTTTTTTAAGATCTTTGTCAATGCAAACTATTTTTTAAAAGACTAATTATTAAAGATGAAGACATTAATTCTAAGCATTCTATTGATAGGCCTCCATTTTACTGTTTCTTATAGCCAAACTCTAGAGTATATTTTTATGAATCATCCAGAAATAGAACTCGATGAAGAATATCGTAAAAAAATGCTGACCGCATTCAAAACGGAAAATGATGAACCATTAAAGTCCGAAGATGTTGATGATCCAAGTAGGGAAATAAATTATTATTCTTTTTCAGATTTTGATCCGAATACTGGTTATCTATACTATGCAAATTATGCTAGAAATGAGGGGGTGTGCATAACTTATTGGAATCAAACCGATGGAAATAAATTAGTTGGCATAAGTAAGTCATATGAAGAACATCCGAGTTCTCAGGAGATTGAATTTTACGTTCTTAGAAAAGATGGATTGTTTGTGATGGTGAGTAAGTATAGAATATTACCTAGTTTAAGAAACATTGATTACCTTGATTTAGATAAATTGAAAGAGAGGAATATTAATCCGGATAGTCTTATAAATGCTTACTATAGGAATCACGACCTCTATTATATATTTCCAGAGGAAGGGAAAAATATTAGAGTTATTTCTCAAATCCTCACAAGTGATGGTTATGATGGAGAGTTCTCAGAATATGAATTAGGCTCTGTAATAGAACTAATTTGGGATGATGGTAAATTTAAGAAAGGAGGTTTTGTTGATTGATGGAAGGTTATGTTATTAAACAGGTAGATACCTTGGGTGAAAGTGACGCCTCTGGCTTAACACTTACACCAGTAGTGGGGGCATCAGTAATATTCATTATTTTAGGAATAAGAAAAGATATTGGCATAGCAGATGATAAGTTATACAATAAGGTGGGTTATTAAATTGGTTAAGATATTATTTTTAGTACTAGTTTATACACAAACATTTTCACAAGAAACTAATTATACTTTCACAAATTATTATTGTGAAAATAAATTACCAGACAGTGTATTTTCTTTACCAGAAATCAAAGAACTACGAATTATTAATAATAATGGGCGTGATATTCTTTTAGATGGTGAAATTAGAAATTGTGGATTCAAAACACTTTCAACAAAAATTAGCTTACTTAAAAATTTAAACTTTTTTGCCTCATTTAATAATGATTTTTGTGAATTACCTCTTGTCCTTTCAAAAATTCAAAACCTCAATTTAATTTCTTTTGATAACAATTCATGTGACATTAATTTATCAAATATGTCATCTTTCATTCAAGTAAAAAAGATGTATTTTGATGAATCTTCATTGTATAATGTTCCTGATGATATAAATAACCTGACGGAATTAGAATATTTATCCTTAAGAAATACTGAAATAGATAGTGTTGATTTACAGAAGTTATATGATCAACTGCCAAACTGCGAAATTAATTATAGAAAACCAGGTAGTTTGGATTAATACCTTCACTTACCCTTCAAAAGTATATATTGAACAATTTTATAACCGATATAGGTCGGGTTGATTAAAAATAAAATTGCTTTAAGTTTTCAATTTGTTAGTTCGATTAAAGATACAATCAATACGATAATTCTACTAGCTGTTTTGAGTAATTCATAATTGATTTCTATCTCAAAAAAATAGAATCATGCTATTAAATAAATAATTGAGAAAGGTTTAAAATGTCGTAAAACCAATGGTGGAAATTTTTAAATAGGTGGAAAAATTTAAAATCACCCTCAAATCCGAGGTTTCTAATACAGCACTATTATGACATTGATTGATTTTACTTTGGAATCAATATACCTTCAAACCAATGATTTAGTGCACTGTAAACTAGTTTTTCGAATATTTTCGATATTTCTAAACCAAGAAGTTTCAGGTGATCTATTGAACATGAATGAAGCTTATGCATAACATTCATGCTACCCTTGAAATTGGGTAGTGCTGTCTTCGGCCTTGAAGGGAAAAGCGTTAGGAATTTCATGTATTGAGCCGTTAAAAATGATTTTTTTGTTTGAGCAAAGCGAGTTTAAAATCATTTAGGTGAGAGGAATGGAATTTAGCTTTTGACTTCTAAGCTTAGATTTTTTGCTTTGTTTTTCATCAATGGAAAAATGAAGAAGAAAGAAGCTTGAAAGTAGGTCATAGAAAACTTTTAGAAATGTCGATTGAAAATGGACGGTAATTTAGTTTACAATGTATTTAGCATGCTAAAAATTATCTTTTTAAAACCTTAGGTACTTACCAATTAAATAAATGAGCTCTATTCCGGTCATGTACTTAATTAAATAATGAACACTAACTAAATAGTAAATCTATCAAGCTATGAAAAGAATTATAACGCTTAGCTTATTGTGCATTGCTCTTTTTGCAAAGGCCCAAGAGAACCGTTTAATAGTAGAAAAATCTGACGGAACAAAAACAAAAATCTTTATGAATGGGGGCAACCTCGCTTGGGATCAGTTTGCTAATGATTTTGGGCCGGGTGCAACAAACTTCGATTACTTTGATGAAGTATTTACAGACTTCGAAAACGCAGGAGGTAACTCTATGCGTCTCTGGATTCATATTAATGGCGCCAACAATCCCAACCTAGACGGAAATGGTAAATGTACAGGACTGGAAGAAAGTCATATTGATGATATGCGTGCTGTTCTGAACTTAGCCTATAACCATAACATTGTTTTGGTGATGAGCTTGTGGTCGTTTGATATGTTGAATAATAGAGATTATCCGCTTGAAGTTTCTGAACAAGGTCATAAAATTCTGACGGAAGAGGCCAATGTGCAGGCGTATATTGATAATGCTTTGATCCCTATGGTAGAAGCTTTCAAAGATCATCCTGCTGTAGGTGCTTGGGAGATTTTCAACGAGCCAGAGGGAATGAGTGATGAGTTCGGTTGGTCACACACTCGACATGTACCTATGAGCGTTATACAAAGGTTTGTAAACCGTTGTACAGGGGCAATCCATAGAGTTGATCCAGAGGCACAGGTGACCAATGGTACTTGGTCTATGTATGCAGGAACTGACATTTACAATAGCCAAAATCCTATTTACAAAAACTACTACAGTGATGAGGAATTAATCGCTGCAGGCGGAGATAGTTTAGGAACATTGGATTTCTATCAAATGCATTATTATGACTGGATGAACAATGAAATTTCTGTGATGCACCACCCTGCTTCTTATTGGGAACTAGACAAACCTATTTTAGTAGGGGAATTCTATCCTCTAGATGCAAAAGGAATTGCTTGGCAAACATATCATGATTTGTTGTACAATTCGGGTTATGCAGGAGCTATGTCTTGGCAATGGTATGGTGAAAAAGGGCAAATTGAACCTTACAGAACGAACATGGTAGCCTTGATGGAAAGCATTAAAGATTACCCTGATATACAGATTGAAGCAGGAAGGAATCGTTTTCCAACCATTAATAAAATCGATAACGGTTTGTTTTATAAAAATGCAGATCCTGTTGGCAATTATGTAGACCTAGATTCAATCGCCAATGACCCTGATAATGGAGCTTTGACTTTTAGTGTAAAAAGCAATTCAAACCCTGATTTAGTCACTGTGAGTATTAATAGTGAAAACCAAGTGGGATTAAGTTTTGCACCAGAAATGATTGGTGAAGCAACGGTGGTAATTGAAGTGGCAGACGAAGGTAGTTTGACGGCTATTTCTGAATTCAACATTGCAGTAAGAGAACCAGGAACGGGAAACTTAGCACTTTTCCGAACAACCGTTTATAGCTCTTCCAACGAACCTGGAACTTCAACAGCCGATCCTATTTTTGCAACTGATGGAGATTACAATACACGTTGGTCAAGTGCTTATGAAGACCCAACATGGTATTATGTAGATCTTGGAGCCACTTACCAAGTAAGCCAAGTGAAACTTTTCTGGGAAGCCGCTTTTGGTCAGCGTTATGAAATTCAGTTGAGTGATGATGCAACGACTTGGACTACTGTTTATACAGAAAATAGTGGAGATGGAGGAGAAGATGATATTATTTTTCCAGCCGAACCTGCACGTTATGTTCGTATGTATGGAGTGCAGAGAGGAACGCGTTGGGGGTATTCATTGTTTGAATTTGAGGTGTATGGCGAAGGTAGTGTAAACCAATCACCAACAGCTTCTATCACTGCTACACCAACTTCAGGTGATGTTCCTTTATTCGTTACTTTTGATGGAAGCACTTCTTCAGATCCTGATGGAACTATAGCGAGTTACGAATGGAACTTCGGCGACAGTATTGCCACAGGTGTGAACGTTACAAAGGTTTTTACAGAAAAAGGAACTTATGCAGTACAGCTTAAAGTAACAGACGAGGACGGAGTATCAGACATGACTTCAGTAAATATTGTAGTCAACGACCCTAATAATCCAAACCTTCCACCAGTTGCCATGATTTCGGCAGATCCCGTTTCAGGAACAGAACCTCTAACAGTCAACTTCAATGCATCGGCTTCTTCAGATGCAGACGGAAGTATTGCAAGTTACGCTTGGGATTTTGGCAATGGTACAACAGAAACAGGAATCGAAGTGAGTCATACCTTCACAACGGCAGGTTCGTATAATGTGGTTTTACTTGTCACAGACAATGAAGGAGCATCTTCTCAAGACACTGTCACGATTACTGTAGATCCATGGGAAGCATGTGCCAACCCAACACCAATCTCAGTTCCTTTTGTTCAAAACGGAGCCGGAGACTTCTGTTGGGTCGCTACAGAATCTTTCCCAATTATTAATTCATGGAATGTAGAATTATTAGAGATTAATGGCGTTGACTTTACGAATAAATACAGCCAAGATATTCCTCCTGCCATCAATGGAGAGTGGGTAATCCGTTACGTTGGGTTATTTGGATGGTCGCATTTCCATATTGAAGCACCCGCTAATGCTGTAGCAACACAGACACAAGTTCAAACACAGGAATTACAAACTGTCTACCCGAACCCTTTCACCACGTCAGTGACTGTAGATTTAAAAGGGACAAATGCTTCTAAAGTGGAACTAATTGATGAATCTGGACAATTACTTTCTACTTACAGTGGAGAAGACCTGAATTCAGATGAATTAAAAATCAATGTAGATGCACCAGGAACTCAGTTTTTTGTTCGAATCTACAGTGGAAATGAGATCACAGTGAAAAAGATTTTTAGACAATAAAAACCTAATCCTAGGTTCTAAGTTAAAAAAACAACATATAAAATCAGCACAAAACATCTAGCCTCGAATGCAAATTCGGGGCTTTTTTTAGGACAAGTCACTGTTGCAATCCCCCTGGCGCAAGTGTTAAGCCGATAGGCGTCACTTGTGTCTAACAATCGGAGAAGTCTCCCGACTTCCGAGCCAACAGACCAAAAAATATTCATGATAGAATTACAAATTCCATAAATCCTTTCATCAGTGAATATTGACCATTAATTTGTGGAGTGGAGAGTCAATATAATCTTTAAAGATATAGGCATAAGTAATATCTCCGGCTTAACACTTATGCTAGCTGGGGGGATAAAAAATAAAATAATGAAGTTTTATAAAGGTATTAAGTGATGCTGAACATGGGTTTCAGGCACAAGTAGATTTTGGTGATGAACAATTACTAAAAAAAGATATATATAAAGAAGCAGAATTCAGTTTTATAAGTAGCATCTACTATGATAAAACAAAAGTCAAAACAGATGTTTTAGATATTGGTAGCTTGAGTTTTCATGGTTTACTGGTTAGTGAAAAATTCTATTCTATTTGTGAAAGGTTTGATTCTCATCAGGTTCAATTTGTAGACATCATTGGAGATGAAAATTTAAAAGGATATAAATTTATGTTCTTCAATGGGGATTTGACCACAAAAATCGATTATAGAAAAACAAATTTCATTTTATGCGAAAACATGTTAGATGAGTTTGAAGTGTTAAATGAAAATTTAGAGCCAAATAGAGAAAACATCATAGATATTTATAAAAAAGTATGTAGTGTAAGCGTATTTAAAGAAGTAATACCTAAAAATGGTTTTTCTTTTATTGGAAGTTTTGATATTAATAAGTATTCTATTTTTAGAATAGGCCATTATGATAAAAACTATTATTTTTCTGAAAAAGTAGTTAAAGCTCTAAAAGCTGAAAATATAACAGGTATTACATTTGTAGAATCAGTTAATTTTTCTCCTTTCACTCACTGTTAAAGGTTAATGTATTTTTGTTTCCTATTGGAAGGAGTTGTCCCATACTCATGGGAAAGAGCCTCTTTCTTCTTTCTCTGGCGCAAGTGTTAAGCCGATAGGCGTCACTTGTGTCTAACAATTGGAGAAGTCTCCAGACTTCCGAGTCAACATAAGGAAGGAACAGATATGATAGGAAGATCAAATTTTGTAAACATTTTCCCTTGTAAACCTAATGGTTTGTGGGGTAGGGAGTCTACAGACTCCTTCAAAATATAGACACAAGTGACGCCTCCGGCTTAACACTTGCGCCAGTGGGGGAAAATTAGATTTCGGATATGTATCTATTAAGTATTACGATAATTTAGAGTATAGTATTTACTTGATAATTAAAAGTAACCTATTTATAGTTAAACAAACAAAAAAGATTAAAATCAAACAATTATTTATGATGAAATTGAAGGACTATACGTAAATCAGCATCTTAATTTAAGTTCCAATTACAAATGAGCGACAATGACATCATATTTAGAGAAATAGAAAAATCTTTAGAGGATATTGATAGAATTTTCAAAGAATCTAGAGAAATAGAAGCAAAACTTAAAGCGACGATTGAAAAAACTAATGCAACTGTAAAAGAGCCTCAACCTACAAAAATTGATGAATTGAAGGAGTGGCATCGCGACCAAAAAGAGCAATTAAATAAAATACATCAAGGAAATTTAGAGAAAAAAGACGCGTTTGTGAGACTTTATAAACAGAGGTTAAATGAACAGTTAAATAAATTAGAAGACACTTTAGCCCAATCAAAAATCACACAGATTAAAGATAAAATGCATCAGCAAAGGGTAAAAGATAAAGAGAAGTTTGATTTGCTTAAAGGTAAACTACTTGATAAAATTAAAGTGCAAAAGACACGCTAAATCAGGTATGGTACTGGCTAGTATATCTGTTACTATAGTATCGTAATTATTTCTATGTCAATATATTGATCTAAAGGTAGTGTCAGTAATTATTGACCATTAATTTGTGGTTTGGGAAGTCAACAGACTCTTGCTAAATATAGACAGAAGTGATGCCTCTGTTGCTTCACTAATTGATATACTCCGAAATAGAAATCTCAATTATATCGTTGTCCTTTTTCAATACTATTCCATTGTAGACTATATTTTCCATAGCATTCTCAACATTAATGAGTATTATTTTTTGAAAGGCGGAATGATTTTCAATGCTATAAGAATAGTCAGATAATGAGTTTTCATAGTCTTTAAAACCTGTTTCCTTTGCTAGTTTTATACATTCTTCAATCCAATAATCCATACTATCAAGACCAATGTTAGATGTTGCTTTGAGGATTACAGAAGTATTGAAATGATAACATCCACCTTGGCTTAAAAACAAACTATCTTGATCTCGAGCAACAGCAATATGATAATTTAAACTATCCCATTGGAAAGATTTATATCCTAACTGATTTACCCATTTTGTAGTGATCCCTTTTATATCATCATCGAAGATACAGTCAGGTTCGACAATTACTTTTTCCTTTGAAACTTGAGTTTCTACCTTCGTTTGGATGATTGTATCTTTAGGCACCTCAACACTTACATTCTCTTTTTTCTGAGGTTGAGGCTCCACTTTAGTTTCAGCTATTACCACTTCTGTTTTTTCACTTTGGGGCTGATTACATGCGTATAAAAAAATAAGAGCCAAAAAAAGTATTTTACTAGTTTTCATTTTAATTCAATAGTTTGTGATAAATAAGAGCTCGAATTTATTCAATCATTATGACAAATGAATAAATATTTCTCTGACTCTAACAATCGGAAAAGTCTCCCGACTTCCGAATCAACATAACGAAGGAACAGATATGATAGGAAGATCAAATTTTCTAAACTTTTCTCTTGTAAACCTAATGGTTTGTGGGATAGGGAGTCTACAGACTCCTTCAAAATATAGACACAAGTGACGCCTATCGGCTTAACACTTGCGCCAGTGGAAAGGTAGGAATTAAACCTTCCTCAAAACAAAATGCTCCAACCCATAAGCCACAATTCCACCAAAAGTATAACTCACCATATCACTCCAAAGAAATCCATGCCCCAAGGTCAAACTGCCAATCGTTGTTTTTCGGATGGCGATCAGCCAATCATAATCCAAGATTTGTTGCAGTTCGATCAGGTAACAAATCAATACACTGATGATCAATACTGTTTTTGAAGGACTTTTATAAAGCAGGAAGGCGATGATAAAATAGAACATCACAGCATAGAAAAAGTCACCTAAATAAGGATAGATAAACTCAGGAGTAATGCGTGTTCTTGATAAAAGGCCTAAGCCGATTACGATGACGATATAAATAAAATAAAGCAGGCGGTTACGTTGGTAAGTCATAATGAATGGAGTTTAACTTAAAGATAAAAAAAGCCAACCTACAATAATGCAGATTGGCTGATTCTTTTAAACGGTATCGTTTAAAAATCTATTCTTTGATATCCAATTGGATACTTAAGTCTTTCAATTGTTGAGCATCAGCAACTGATGGCGACTCGATCATTACATCTCTACCTGAAGTGTTTTTCGGGAATGCGATGAAGTCACGGATAGAATCCACTCCACCAAATAATGAACAAAGACGGTCGAAACCTAATGCGATACCACCGTGAGGAGGTGCACCGTATTCGAAAGCGTTCATTAAGAAACCAAACTGCTCTTGTGCTTCTTCAGGAGTGAACCCTAAAGCGTCGAACATGTCAGCTTGGTCTGACTTGTCGTGGATACGAATAGAACCACCACCAACTTCAACACCGTTGATGACCATGTCATATGCGTTTGCACGAGCATTGTAACGGTCCGTTTTCAAGATCTCAGCATCTTCAGGAAGTACTGATGTGAATGGGTGGTGCATTGCGTGGTAATGACCAGTTTCTTCGTCTTTTTCGAACATTGGAAAGTTCACAACCCAAAGCGGAGAGAATTCTTGACGGTTTCTTAAACCTAAACGCTCACCCATTTCTAAACGAAGCTCACACATTTGCTTACGCGTAGTGTCCAACTCACCTGATAATACTAATAACAAGTCACCAGCTTCAGCACCCGCTTTTTCAGCCCATGCTTTCAAGTCGTCTTGTGAGTAGAATTTATCCACTGAAGATTTGAATGAACCATCCTCGTTACACTTCACATAAACTAAACCTTTCGCTCCGATTTGAGGACGTTGTACCCACTTCGTTAACTCATCCACTTGCTTACGAGTGTATGAAGCACAACCTTTCGCACAAATACCTAAAACGATCTCAGCAGAATCAAATACTTTGAATCCTTTGTTTTGAGCAACATCGTTCAAGTCCACGAATTTCATTTCGAAACGAGTATCAGGCTTATCCGAACCATAGTCACGCATAGCGTCAGCATACTCCATTCTTGGGAATTCAGGAAGTTCGATACCTTTCACCATTTTGAAAAGGTGACGCATCATTCCTTCGAAGTTGTTGATGATATCCTCACGATCAACGAATGCCATTTCACAGTCAATTTGAGTAAACTCAGGCTGACGGTCAGCACGTAAATCTTCGTCACGGAAACATTTTACAATTTGGAAGTAGCGGTCCATACCACCTACCATCAATAACTGCTTAAATGTTTGAGGTGATTGAGGTAAAGCATAAAATTCACCTGGGTTCATTCTTGACGGTACCAAGAAATCACGAGCACCCTCAGGAGTAGATTTGATCAAAACAGGAGTTTCAACTTCAATGAAATCTTGATCTGATAAATATCTTCTTACTTCTTGAGCAATCTTGTGACGTAACACTAATTTCTCACGAACAGGGTTACGACGGATGTCCAAGTAACGGTATTTCATGCGTAGCTCGTCGCCACCGTCAGTTTCGTCTTCAATTTTGAAAGGAGGAGTTTGTGCCTCATTCAAAATTTCCAAATCGCTTAGACGCAACTCAATATTACCAGTTGGGATATTAGGGTTTTTAGCCGCTCTTTCGATTACTTCACCTGTAGCTTGTAATACAAACTCACGACCTACTTTACGAGCAGTTTCCAATAGTACTGCAGCTGCATTACCATCATCTTCGATCAACAACTGAGTGATACCGTAACGGTCACGGATATCGATCCAGATTAAACCACCTTTATCACGGACAGCTTGCGCCCATCCGCTTAATGTCACCTTTTGCCCAATATGGCCTTCACGGAGTTCTCCGCAGTTATGCGTTCTAAGCATTTTATGTCTTTTTTTATATTGAATTCTCTTGAACAAAGCGACTTATCAAATCAAGGATTGTGAAAAGCCACTAAATCGACTGCAAAAATAAGCAGTTGTTTGTATACGAAAAAACGATTTAAGAATTCCTTTTGATGGATTTGAATCTTTTTCTGTATTTTTTATAAAATTGATAGTATAATTCCCTGATTTCAATACTTTTTATAAAGAATTTGAACTATCCGTTATAGGTGTGAAGCAGGTAATCCAAGGTAATATCAATTTTATCCGAAGGAACATACCGCGTAATCATGCCAAGGTCCTCTGCTTTTTGAGCAGAAAACTGTTCAATGTTTTGGTTTCCAATATCAATTCCATTGGTAAACTTGGCCTGTTCGGTGGCATAAGAAAGATCGGTTGCTTTAATAAATTCAGAACCTATGCTGTTGGTGGTACCTTCCACAACGGCAACTGTCATTGGTCTCATGTTCTGAATTTTTTCTTTGAGTATAATAAAGTGATTGCTTTCACTGATAAGTGTAGTAATGTTTTTTTCTATTTTTTTCAGAAAGAAATTCTCTTGAATTGTTCTGAAAATTACCATATCAACGCTTAAATCCTCATTAGCCAAATCAATTTCATGAATAATTTGACTTGTATTATCGTTTGAGAGTTCATTTAAACATTGATTAGTTAAGTAAATGGTAACTACATTTCCTTTTCGAGAACTGAAAATGCTTTTCATGTTTGTAATTAAATTTTCGTAGAGTGAATCTTATAGTGTGATCAGAAATTTTACCTATGTAAAAATTTAGAGTCTATTGGTTCTAATATTAAATGATTGCTAATAGGGTAGTGTAATAACTGATCTTCAAATTTACTTATTTAGTGAAGTAAATGTGATGACCATTGTTATTGAAATTATATAACAGATATCCGTAAAAGAAAGTGTGCTTGGTGTTGTGGGTAGTGTTTATTCTTCCTCAAAGTCTTCCTCAGAGCCTAAAAAGTTGATTTCTAATAGCTGGTCTAAAGATTCAATGTGGGTTTCTTCTCCCAAGTAAAACTCAGCAAATTGACTGTAAATTTCTTGAGGTGTCATTCCTTCTTCCCTTAAGTTTTTGATGGAGTCAGCGCCAGAAGATTTAGAAAGTTTAGAACCATTTTCATCCACTAATAGAGGGTGGTGCAGAAACTCAACTTCTTCAAAAGAATCGATTTCTAGTTTGTTGGCGAGGAAAGTTTGAGCCACTGTAGATTCTACTAGATCTTCACCTCTTACGATAAAATCAATATTATCATCAATATCATCAATCAAAGAAGCAAGCTGATAAGCATAGATACCGTCTTTTCTTCTGATGACGAAATCTTTCATTACCTCATTGAGGTTAAGGGCGATATCACCAATAAAAAGATCTTCTAATAATATAGGTACATCAGAAGTTTTCACTCTGATGGCAGTTTCGGGAGTGTCAAAAGGAAGGTCTAAATCTCTGCAAGCACCAGTGTAAATACCTGATGGAGAGGTTTCAAGGATTTGTTTTCTAGAGCATTGACATGCAAATAAATCACCATTTTCTTTTAACTTTTCAAAAGCGGAAGTATAACGGTGATTCCTGATTTTTTGCGACCAGTTTTTGTGGAAATCTTCTACACTGAAAGGACCATTGTCGTAGTCTAGTCCAAGCCATTCTATAGACCTGAAAATATCTTCAATGTACTCGTCTCTAGTTCTTGTACTGTCAATATCATCAATGCGCAAAAGTATATCTCCATCTTCTTGTCGAGCTAAAATCCATGTGAGGATAAAAGAAAATGCATTTCCAATGTGAAGGAAACCGCTTGGTGTTGGAGCAAATCTTGTACGCATTGATGTATCTTTAAATTAATTTTTCAGCAAAGGTACAAACTAGAAATTTAATCTGTTTAAGGGAGTGAATAAATAATTAAGGGTAAAATTAATTCGATTTTGCTAACAGTCTATACGAACCCATAAAAACGACTGCAAGCACGAAAACACATGCAAGTAATTCCATAACTTAAAAGAGTTTGAAATATAAAATTAGTTATTGTTATAAGAAGACAATCTGTCTACTGTAAATGACAAGTTTTTGTTCTGATTATTTAAGGTTATTAAGTACTAGTGGAAATGTCGAATACCTAGTTTTTGTCTTCAAGTGTAATTTACTAAAGTTCAAAAAAATACACTATTGTCATCAAACTAAAAGTTTCTCTTTATTGCTAAAGTACAATTAGTTGTGACAATAGTGTAATTATATATCTAATAATTAGATATTTAGATCTTCAAATAGGAAAAGTGAATGAATATTTATTTCAATGCCACCATTCTATCTGATCTGATTATTTATTTTTCAAGCTGGCTCACAGCGTATGCATAAGCACCTAATGAGATGGCCTCACTTGTACCGATTTTAGAAACACCAACACCAATTTTAGGAGAAGCATCATACATCACTACATGATCAGTGAAAGGTACTTTGATTTCATGCTGATTGTTTTTCACGAAACTTGTTTTCTCTTCCTCATTTGTAAGGTCAAACACTTCCGCAACAAGTCTGTCTTCACCGTGATTGTATTTAGAACGCATCTCTTTCAATACAGATGGCATAAATAATTCTGATGCTCCAGAAAGACCACCGCCAATAACAACCAATGCATCAATTGTAGTACCCAAAGTACACAACACGTCACCAAGGTTTTCACCTAAAGTATCAAATGCTTTTTGAGCACTTGCTTTATCACCTTCTTGCTCGTCTTTAGCAATTTCAAAAATATCTTTTGGTGTTAATTCAGCATTGTCAACACCTGAGTAATCTTTGTAGAATTTCTGTACGGCACGGATACAAGAAGCTTCTTCTGCGTTGATATGATCCAAAACCTTAGAAGGCATCAACCAGATTTCACCACCCATACTGTTATCGCCAATATGAAGATTGCCATTGCTGACAATACCTCCACCAAGGCCAGTACCTAAAGTGATTCCAATAATATTTTTATATCTTTTTTCGCTGCCGTTTGCTTCCAGCATTGCGTTCATTTCAGGTAGTAAACCACCAATTGCTTCACCATATGCATAAAGGTCACCATCATTGTTGATAAACGCAGGAATGCCAAAATGATGTTGCAACATTGGTCCAAGAGCAACTCCACCTCTATAACCAGGAAGGTTATTTAAATCACCAATAATTCCGTTAGGGTAATTAGCAGGACCAGGGAATGCAAAACTAATTGCTTCAGGTTTACGGTCACCCAATTCTTTGATTACGTGATTAAAACCCTCTAAAATATTTTGTAAACTTTGTTCTAAGTTGTCTCCATTTGAAGGCAGTCTGTAGGGATCTACAATCATTTTTCCACCTTGCATAGCAGAAAATACAAAATTAGTTCCACCGGCATCTAATGTTAAGACGATCTGTTTTTTGTCCTGAATTGACATAGCTATTGGTTTAAATAAAAATTGCGAGATTATATATTATCAATTTCTTCGATTTCACTTCATCAATCAACAAATTAATCTTTTCATTTCGAACTGTAGTTGTCTGTTAAAACAGTTTATGGTAATAATGCTGAATAGTAAAGTAAATTAATAAATAGGAAAACGAAGAGTAGTTATAAGTAATCGGTATCGGTTGCAAAAATAATTAACGGAGTGTAAATAATACTATGATAAGACTCATTTTGATGATGATTTTTATTATTCTTCCACCCTTTTGACCAATAGAGAAAACAATTTCTGGTCGTGCAAAATATTATAGGGTAGGTTTACAAATTAGATTTAATATTTTAAAGTTTTTTTAATTCCCGTTTACATTTTGTAATGAAAATCATTTCTTAATTAAATTTCTTTATTGTAATTAGCCAACTCAATTGGATTTGATAAAATCAAACAAACACTTTTCAAAATATATATATTAAATCATGACGACCGTAACTTTAGGAATTGACGTAGGGGGTACTAATACCAAAATTGGATTTGTAGACAAACACGGTAGATGTTTGGCTAGTAAAAGCATCCCTACAGGTGCAGATGAGCCGTTTTCTAACTTTTTATCTAATGTATTCACTACAGTAGATCAATTGAAAGAAGAGGCAGGTGAAGTAGATATGGTTGCAGTTGGAATCGGTGCTCCAAATGCTAACTACTATAATGGTAAAATCGAAGAGGCAGTAAACCTTAAAGGATGGGGTAAAGAAGTAGCTATCGCTGACTTAATGGAAGAGCACTTCAAAGTACCTGTTGCGATCACTAACGATGCGAACGCAGCCGCTTTAGGTGAAATGAAATTTGGTGTGGCACAAGGAATGAAAAACTTCGTTGTTGTTACTCTAGGTACTGGTTTAGGTAGTGGAATTATCGTAAACGGTGACTTATTATATGGTCATGATGGTTTTGCTGGTGAGCTAGGACATATCAATGTAGTAGAAGGTGGACGTCTTTGTGGTTGTGGCCGTAGAGGTTGTTTAGAAACTTATGTTTCTGCTACAGGTATCAAGCGTACTATGTTTGAATTATTAGCAGACAGCAACGGTACAAGTTCTTTAGCCAACAAAAACTTCGATGAGTTAACTGCAAAAGATATTTTTGATGCTGCTGAGGAAGGTGATGAATTAGCAAAAGAAGCATTTGATGTAACTGGCGAGATCTTAGGTAAAGCGTTAGCGGATACAATCGCTATCTTCAGCCCTGAAGCAATCGTATTGTTTGGTGGTTTAGCGAGTGCAGGTAGCTATATTACTGAGCCTACTCGTTCTGCTATGGAAGAGAATTGCTTGCATATCTTCAAAGGTAAAACTCGTTTGGTAGTTTCTAACCTTGAAGGTGACAACACTGCAATCTTAGGTTCTTCTGCTCTAGCTTGGCAAGAATATGAGAAAAAACAAGTAAACGCATAGTTGCTTGATCTGACATAAAAAAGGAGGTTTCATTCCTCCTAAAGCATAAACACTCACTTCTCTCAAAAGGAAGTGAGTGTTTTTTTTATATAGGTATCTAAACTTAGATCGCCCTAAATAGTAAAACGTACTTCTGTTACGGTTAACTGATTTACATTAGTGTAAAAGTAACCAAACAACCAGATGTATTATGATCAATTTTGAAGGTTTTGACGATAGAACATTTTATTCAACATTTCAAAAAGAAGAAGATTGTCTTGAATATTTATCGACACTAAAGTGGAGTGATCATTACAAATGTAGGAAATGTGAACATACAAAATATATGAAAGGTAAAAAGTTACATTCCAGACGTTGTCAAAAGTGTAAATATGATGAGTCTGTTACGGCTCATACCCTATTTCATAAGCTGAAATTTTCAATTCTAACTGCTTTTGAATTCATATTTAAAGTTAGTTGTGATAAGAAAGGCATGTCCACTTTAACTTTAAGTGAGAAACTGTCCTTGAGTTATCAAAGCTGTTTAAATTTCAGACGTAAAGTGCAATATGCTATGCAAAGTAGTTTACAGCATCCTTTGAAGGGGTATGTTGAGGTCGATGAGTTTGCTGTAGGTGGGTATGACGCTGGCAGTCAAGGTAGAGCCAAAGGAGATAAAAAGCTTGTCAA
>NZ_JABANE010000012.1 GCF_012844305.1 Flammeovirga aprica JL-4 | reverse complement strand
CAAAAACACTCACCAAAAAGAATAAATATCCTGATTTTAGTGAGTGCTAGAGTCTATTTACCAAGACTCCCTCAATAGACCTTGATATTGTAGAGATAGGAACATCATTTGCAGAGCCTTCAAATGGATTTTCACCCACAGTACCAATCCTTTCCATAGTATGGAATACCCATGATACCATAGCGGCAAAAGGAATGCCCATCCAAACCAGCAACCCTCCAATAAAAGGATGAATACCAATCAGACTTTCACCGAGTTTGGCAAATTCTGGAACTAGGCCAAATGGTAAAATAAAGATGAAAATCCATACAAAGAATACATTCAAAGTAGCATACTGTCTTGGATAAGGAAAGTTTTTGATCCTTTCAGATTTCCCTTGCAATGCCAGTAAAGTTCTTAAAATATCTTCCAATTTCAGAAAAGAAAATTTCCAAATCAGTCCTTTTTCCTTAAGAGAGCGTAAATGATTGGATTGTAGCTTAATAATATGTGCCGCTTTATTTCCACCAACATCCATGACTTTCTTAAGTTCATCAGGCTGTAAATAATGGGCTAAAGCTTCTTCCTCAGGAACTACGAACTCAGGTGTATGAATTTTTTGAGCCCATTCTCTATTGGTGGGGTGATCCATAAAACTCTCCCATGGCTTTTTAGCTCTCATCGCATAACGCAATGCCGTCAGCCAAGCCATATGCCTGTGAACTAATATTCTTTTCTGTTTCGATAATTCTTCCTTAGAAAGTTCCTGCCCTTCTTTTGCGTACTCATTAGTGACCATGTCTCCAACGTATATTGCAAATGTTCGGGAGTCATTCACTATTCCTCCCCATATTTTCCGTCCTTCCCAAAGGCGGCCATAGACAGCATTATTCCGAAAACCAATGACAAAAGCCAAAGCTGTACCCACTAATGCAATGGGAGTCCAAGGCATTGCAATCCATTTTTGTTCTAAAACTTCATAAATGAAAGTAACTGTTGTAGCAAGCATCACAAAAAACAATGTTTCTTTTCGTGTCCAAAGAAACATTTCAGATACCGAGAAGTATTTTTTTATCAGCATAGATTCGAAAAAATAATGTTTTTAAGTATCTATGAATCTAATCATTAAATGGGAATTATAAAAAAGAGATTATTTATTTCTGACCATCTATTGAGACTATAGTACAACTTGCTTTTTTAGTTTACAATTGATTTAGCTCGTATAAAATAATGAGTTCCTCAAATTTGTTGTCGGATAAGATTTTAGCTGTTTCTCCCCAGAAATATTCAAAGTGAAGATCATTTTTCAAGTTCCAACATCCTGTTTCCTGGTCAATTAGCATTAATTCTCGTTCTTGACTTGTGTTTATTGGCTTCCCTTTATAAATAATGTTCGTTGAGTCTTTTTCAAAAAATATAGGTTCGCCTATTACCGCTATTATATTTTCGAATTTGATATTTGTTTCATAAATATCCTGTTTTGAAAATGTATACGTTCTGGAGAATGTATCAATACTAATTTCATTTGGAAATACACGGATAATATTTTTCTCTCCAATTATATTTTGGGGAACTTTCATGGAATACTTTCCATCTTCTTGGGTGAATGTGGAATACACCTGATCTAAAGTTATCAAAGCTACTCTCATGTGTTTAAAGTCAACCTTATCTTGATCATAGGAACATTCTATTTGCTCTTTAATAGTTACAAATTGATCAGTATCTGTAATATCAATTTTATCTTGATTATAGGTAGTTAATGATTGACTAAAAGTTTCTGTGCTCAATGTTAAAGAACTCGCTATGATAGCACTCATCGCTAATTTATAGGGAGAAAATTTAAATGTTTGCTTCTTTCGAATCGGTAAGAAATTTTGTGTCGGTTTGATTCTAATACAAATGTTTTCACCCTTTTCCTCAAAAAGATTTTCAACTTCAGAAGTAGATAAGTCTGTTAAGTCATACACTTTTTTAGAACATACTTTGCAAAATCTACCTTTTTCAACGGGAGTCATTTGATCCCAATTCTCGTGACAAGGATTGGGTATTGTTAAAAATTTTTTCACGAATAGCTTACTTTAAATCGAATATTTCTATTCAAAGTAAATTAGTGATTTTATTCAAAAGATTGAAACGTAAGAATAGAAGCGTTGATAAGGGTCTTGTTTTCTGAGAATTGAGAGGTGTTATTGTCTATTTTTCTTTGTATCAACGTTAATAAACCCTTTACCGTATTTTCATCGTCTTGTTCTATTTCATGCCCAAGTAACCAAGGAATACTAGTTTTTTCACCGTTCTTGTGCGTAAAAGTGAGAAAGCTTCTTGAAGAACTTTTATCTCTGTCTTCGAAACTTACCACATCATTTAGGTTCACACTTCTTCGATTAAAGCCCGTTCTATTGACAATAAGTTCATCGCCATCAAAATATATAAAGCTTTTATACCATGCAGTAGGGGAATTACTTAGGTAGGGTTTTATGGCAAGAAGAAAGCTTACTTCTCCGAAAAAAATAAGATCATCAAACCAAAAATCTTTGAGAAAAGAAGAAAAAGTAACTTCTGTAAATAAAATTTCACGAAGGTAACTGACAGCATCAAACCCTAAAGCTAAAGCTCCTGCATAAGTCATGATTTGAGCAAAGGTAAAACCTCCATAGTACTTTGGCTTTTTTACTATTCCATTGAGGTCGAGGGGGATATAAACGTTTACACTAGACATAAAAAAATAGATAGTCAAAGAGATAGTATTTATTTACATGTGTTTACACGTTACTTTATTTAATTAGGTTGCGTTTAAAATGTTAATCTTGCAGGAATAGTGATAAAAAATATGTTTTTCGTCTAGTTTTTTATTGAGAAGTATAATTAGGAGTAGGGTCATAATCATTGGGAGGGATGATAATTAAATCATAGTTATCCAGCGTTTTAGCCACTTCATTATAATTTTTAATGCCAATGATACTCAATTTTCCACTTTTGATTTCTGATTGAATTGAGCTTAAATCAATAATTGTCCATTGTTCTAACTGAGCAAAGTTTGTAAAGGGCATTAGCATTTTTTTATACTCATCATCTCCATCATAATAGCCTACTTTAATGCATATATTCAGGCTTTTAGAGTTATTTAGTTGAGCTAACTCTTCAGTCAAGGCCCCTATGTCATAATTACCAAATGACAAGTCTTTTTTACCTGCATGCAGACTGCCAATTTTGATGAAATATTTTGAGTTGGGATTTGATTGCTCATTTACAAGGTATTGTTCCCAAAAGTTTCTTCTGATAAGTTTGACACGATCTTTATGCGACTTTCTGTAATTTGTATAGATAGCCCAACTTTCGCTCAAATCATTCAATATTTGAAAAGCAATGGTGTCGTTTTCATCAAAATAATTGGTGAAAGCCACAAACTTTTCATCTTTTTGAATTTCTTCAAATAATTGTATATCCTCATCAATTTCTCTTCTGTAAAGTGTTATGGTCTGCTTTTTAGCCTCATCCCATGCTTTTGAAATTTCAAGAATATCTTTTCTATTTTTTGACTTTTCCAAAATCATATCACCTAAAAACAATGTTGAATTGTAATACTCTTGATCACATCCCCAAATTTTGAAATGATGTTGAGAGAAGGCATTTAGAAACTTAGCATCCTCTACAGCATCAAAAAATGGAATACTAATGTTATCAAAATCTTCATAATAATAGTTGGAATAGAATGTATGAAGCTATTCTACTATATTTTCTTTAGCTACAGTGAGGCTTGTTAATTTATTAGCTGAATTAGGTCCTATTTCAAAAGTGGCAACTGTATAATTGTTCTTAGCTAGAATTGGAACAAGAGTCTTTGTTAATTTTGAGATCTGAGACGATCCGTGGTATTCACCTAAAACAAAGAATTGTGAACCTTTAATTTATTCTTCTAATAGTCGATATCCCTTACCTTTTAATCCATTTTCATTAATAGTAAAGTGCTCGACATATTTTGATATATACTGACTATCAAGAGAAATTATTTGGTTTTGCCCGAATGAGAAAGTATAACATGTTATCAGCAGAACTGTAAGAATAAGTGAAGTCTTTTGCATTTTGAATTAATTTTTGATGAAAGATTAGTTTAGTTTTTGTAACCCATTTGAGTTATTCAATAACCTATGAGAGATTATAAATTAGTAATTAGAAGTTGACAATTTATATAAGATGAAGTTAATCATCATTTCTTATTTTTTTCAATCATCTGTTTTTCTTTTTGTAAAAAGTTTATTTGATATAGATTAAATAATTGATAGTTAGTTGTTTACGTTTTATGTTTAGTTAAATTGAGTGGAAGCCCCTATTTACAAAGTCTTAATATCTCCCTAAAATTGAAGTCATAAAGCAATTCAATTATTTAAACTAAATCAAAGATGAAACGACTATTATGGTTTCCGCTAGTTGTCTTATTCTGTATAGGGCAATTTGCGTATGCTACGGAGGATTCGGCTCCTACTGCATTTGTAGAGATTGGAGCAGGGCAAACACCAACTACTGATCCAATTTACTCCAGCTGGAAATATGCTTGGGGTAGTTTTTTATATAAAAGTGACGACTTAGGAGAAGCTAAAACTATCAGCAAAATTTCATTTTATGGATATAAGAATTTCGGTGGATGGGAAAAATCGTTTGCCAATCAACAGATTTATATCTCTTTAGTAAGCAGAGATGATGTGCCGTTGTCGTATCCAGATTTGAATAATTATACAAAGGTATTTGACGGAACTGTAACGTATCCTCCCAATGGTGCAGACTGGATGGATATTGATATTGAGGATTTTGAGTACGACGGAACGAGTGATATCATCATCCATTGGCAGAATCATTCAGGAGAGAGTTATGTTACTTCTGGATTATTTTATGGTACAGTCAATCAAGATCATCAAGCAGTGAGCGGTAGTGATAATAACTTTCCGACAGGGGTAGCAGGTTGGAGGCCTTTTAATAATGCTACGCCGAACATCAGGTTTCATTATTTAGTGAGTAATGATACACCATGTACTCCTTTGGCCGTATCACCTGAGAATAAGGATACTAAAGTGAAAGTAGATCAGGCTTTAGAGTTTAGTTTATGTAATTCAGATCGTTATGATTTCTATTTAGGTACTGAAGAAGACAATTTGCAACTTATTGTTTCTGATCAAGCAGTAACAGAAGATGGCACATATACTTATAACAGTCAGACATTATGGGAATCTAAAAAGACTTATTATTATAAGGTGGTTGCTAAAAAAGGAGATAAAGAGATCTCTTCTCCAATTATCTCATTTACAGCTCAAAAGTATATTGAAGAGTACCCATTTATCGTTGATTTTGAAGATTTCTATATCAGTCAAATTACAGGTAATAGGATAAATAGAACTATTAATACCAACTTTCCTGATGACTCTGATTGGGAATTCGATGAGTATTGGAGTACTGGTGATATTGATGGTTTTCCGGAAGGAATTTACAAAGGTGAAATGACAGGTTACGTTTCTGCTTGGAGGACGGGTGATTATTCACTAACAACTCCTAGAATGAACCTGCCAGAAAACAGTGAGATCTCTTTTTATTGGAGAACGGGCTCTAATTCACCATCAAGTGGGACTTATTTAGAGATCTCTACAGATGGAAAGGAAACGTGGTCTGAAGTAGCATCAATGATGCTTGAAGGAGATATGGAAGAGTATAAATACGAATCTTTCAGTCTAGGAGATTATTCTGGTGAAAATGTTTATATCCGTTTTAGATATCACGAAACTTCTAGCTGGAGCCCAAAATACTTCTGGATAGATGATATCGTTATTAAAGAACAGAAAATGGAGCCAGAGATTCAAATTGCAACGGATAAACTTACTTATGCTTCAGTTAGTGTTGGCAGTAAGATCAGTCAATCGGTAACAGTAACAAATACAGGTAAGGCACCATTGATTATTAGAGGAGGTACTTCTACTGGACCGTTCTCGACTGATTATACAGGAACGATTGATATTGGAAAATCAGCGGATATCAAATTATATTTTGAACCTACTTCTGCAGGTGATTTCGAGAATGTATTCACTTTTGAATCGAATGCAACTTCAGGTACTAACGATATTACATTAATAGGAAATGCTTATCAACCGCTTACTGATTTCTTTGAGAATTTTGATAACAGTACTGAGATGCCGGCTAAATGGAGCCAAATCAGAAGTAGCTGGGACAATTACACAAGTGTACAAGTGATAGACGGTGCGCTTGAGTACTTTACAGGCCCGCATTGTGCTCGTTTGATGAACTTGAATGATTTTGAATCGAATGTGATTTTAGTATCTCCAGGGGTGAAAAACTTTGATACCAACAGAATCGTTTTCCAAGCAAAAAAATCAAATGATGCATATGACTTGACGCTTGAAGTAGGTTTAATGACGGACCCAACAGATTCTTCTACTTTCGTATTGAAAGAAACATTTGAGTTGACAAGTGCATATAAACAATTCAATTTACTATTCAGCCATGCTGACAAAGGGCCTTACATTGCTTTCAGACATGGAGGAAGAGAGCAAAAAGTAACCGCCGCTTTAATTGATGATATTTCTTGGGAAAAAATTTCAAACGGATTCCCACTTGCTGCAGTTCCTGTATCGCCAACCACAAACGCAGTGGATGTTGACATCATGAAAGGTTTGAAACTAGCATGGAATGATGGTGGTGGAGCTACTGAAGGATACAAAATCAATGTAGGGACAGATTACCCGCCTACTAACATGATTGCTAATCAAGAAGTGGACTTAGAAACGGCCGAATTGAAATTAGAAAACTTAGAATATAACACCCAATACTATTGGCAAGTAGTGCCTTATAATAGTAATGGTGAACTGCCTAATGCTCCAGTATGGTCATTTACAACCATCCCTGATCCAACTGTTGAGACTCTCCCATATCTTGAAAATTTTGAGACAATGAAAGAAGGAACGACAAAACCAATGGGTTGGTCAATAGACGATTTGAATCTTGACGGTAACGAATGGAAACAGATTACAGATGATGGATCAAATGATTTGGTGAAGGGTTCTGGGGCAATGCAGATTTCTGGTAAAAAAGATGATATTCTTTATTCGGTGCCTCTAGCTTTGGAGAAAGGTACAACTTATGATTTATCGTTCTCTATTAGAACGGAATTGGATGAACTAGAAGGGAAATGGCACACGGAAGAGTTAGAGGTGTACTTGGTAGAGGAGAATAAGAAAACGGCTTTGGGTGAAGAAGCGTTGGTGAAAACTTCCACTGTGGAGGATGCATGGAAAGATGTGAGCGTTACGTTTGAAGCACCGAAAACAAAATCAATGTTTATTGCATTTTATGCTAAAACAGCGACGCCTACAGGTGTACTTACTTTAGATAATGTAGAGTTGGATATTGCGAAAGAAAACCCAATCACTTTTACATCTACACCTATCGAAACAGGAGCGATTTATCATGATTACAGTTATGTAATTACAGCTTCACATAAAGAAGAGAAAGCACTTGAATTCTCACTAGAAGATGCACCAGAATGGTTGTCAATTGAAGATCATGGTGATGGAACGGCAACTCTTTCAGGGAAGACAACTAAAAAAGGAACTTATTATGTAAGAGTAAACGCCACTTCAGGAGAGCAATCAGCTAGTCATCAGTTTAATTTAGAGATTGAAGATATTGATAATCCACTAGCTTTCACTTCAACCCCTGAATTATCCGTGAAAGTATATGGTACTTATGAATATGCAATTGAGGTAGATTGTGCAATTGATGAAGCAGTTACTTTGGAGTTGGTACAAGGTCCTCAGTGGTTATCATTAGAGGAAATGGAAGGAAAATATACGCTCAGCGGTACGCCTGATGCTACAGGAAGTAATGTGGTGACATTGAAAGCCTCTGTTGCATCTTGGGAATTAAGTCAGTCGTATTCACTGAAAGTGGAAGATATTGAGAACCCATTGATGTTTACTTCTGGAGACTCACTATTTGTGATGGAAGACGAAAGCTTCGAACACCAAGTAGCGGTTGAAGGATTGGAAGGATTGACGATTTCATTAGCATTAAAAGAAGCTATGGAAGGAGTGGAATTAACGGACAATAACGATGGAACGGCCACGCTGACAGGTAGCTTGATGGAAACTTCAACTGTAGTAGTTGTAGCTTCTCAATCGAATTGGAGCATCGAACAAGAAATTGTAGTCACGGTAGAAGAGAAGCAGGTGACGGATGCATCTCTTGATGTAAGCACGATTATGTTGTACCCGAACCCAATGACTGATCAATTTATCCTCAAAGGAGCTGAAAAAATTGAAAGTGTTTATATCTACAGTTTAATTGGTGAAAAAGTAAAATCTTACGAAGACTTATCTCAAGCATCACAATTCCAATTTAAAGTATCTGACCTTGTAAAAGGATGGTATGTTGTTCAAGTGAACAGCGGAGGTGCTACGAAGACTTATAAGATTCAAAAACAGTAACTCATACTAACCATAATATAGGCTGTCAACTTCCAAACAAGTTGGCAGTCATTACCTTCCTATCTATAAATTTTATAATGAAAAAGAACTTTATTTTCCTTTTACTATTTTGTGTACTGGGGATGAACACCTACGTTGGTGCCCAAACAAAAAATAGCTTAGAAGAAGTAACTTATAATGGCGTTGCAGTGGAATTGCCTGAAAATGCCAATGCTTATTTTTCGAATAAAAGAACATCTCAAACTTCTGATCAATCCGCCTACGTTATACTTCAGTTTTATCAAATTCCGAACAAGGAGAAACGTTCTAATTTGATGAACAACGGTGTTTTGCTCAACGATTATTTAGGAAATAATGCCTATTTAACAGAGATCAATTCATTGAATAGCAGTATTGATATAAGCACTATTCGATCTATAGTAAACCTTGTAGATGTACAGAAATTAGATCCATTGTTGATGAAGTCAGAATTGCCAAAGTATGCAATGTCGGGCAAGCACTCAATTGTGTTGGATTTACTTTTCTTTTCTGGGGTGAATACTCAAAAAGTACAATCAGACTTAGAAACATTAGGCGCTGAGTCTATCGCTTTTTCACCTTATTTCAACAAAGTAAGATGTCAAGTACATATTGATCAGCTAAAGGAAATCAATGCTTTTTCTTGGTTGAAGTATGCAGGGCCAATCCCACCAAAAGTGGAGAAAGACGATATGGTAGGGCAGAAAATGGTTGGTCAAGATGCCTTGATGGGCTATTTGGGGGCTGATCAGATGCTGACAGGAGAAGGTATTACGGTTGGTATTTGGGATCAAGATGTTGAACCTCACCTTGATTTCAATGGCAGAGTAACTTCACACGAATTAGAAGATCACCTTTTTGCTCATGGTAATCACGTGGCAGGGATTATGGCCGGCCGTGGTTTGGTAGACCCTATGGGTGTAGGTATTGCTCATAACGTAAAGATTGAATCTTGGAATTTCAATGTGGGTAGAAATGGCTTGACAACTGGTGAAGAAATGATGGGTGCCGCTTTAGAAAATGAAGTTTCTATTACTCAAAACTCATATGGTATTCCTCACCCAGGTGGTTTTTTATGGCCTTATATCAACAGTGATGCAGAATTGGATCAAGTGACTTGGGAACAGCCTCATGTATTGCATGTTTTTTCTTCAGGTAATTCAAGAGGTAATTTCCAATATGGGACAAGTTCTAAAACAGCAAAAAATATCCTGACCGTTGGAGCGCTAACACAAACAGGAGCAATGAGTAGTTTCTCTAGCTGGGGTCCTGTAGATGATGGCCGACATGGTCCGCACATTGCTGCAAAAGGTGTAGATGTATATTCATGCTCATTTTTTAATGATTATGAGTTGATGGATGGTACTTCTCAAGCGACTCCATTGGTATCTGGTGTGGCCATTCAACTTTATGAATTATACAAAAAGGAAAATAGTGAGTTGCCTAGAGCTGATTTGATCAAAGGAGTGTTGTGTAATACAGCTACAGATTTAGGTGAAGCAGGACCAGACTTCGCTTATGGCTATGGTGAAATGAATGCTTTAAGAGCGGCGAAAGTGATTAAGAATAATCATTTTGCATCAGGTAATGTAGAGACAGGTGATCAAGAAACGTTCAAAATTTGGGTGCCAGAAGGAACAGGTCAGTTAAAAGTAATGCTTTCGTGGAGTGATTATCCAAGCATTCCTTTCACACCCAATGCTTTGATTAATGATTTAGATTTAACGGTAGTACACAACGGAGCAACAACTCTTCCTTTGGTGTTAGATGCTCAAAACCCATCACAATTGGCCACAAACAAAGAGGATCATTTAAACAATATTGAGCAAGTGGTGATTGACCTTCCTGAATCAGGTTACTATGAATTTGTAGTGAATGGTAATACAATTCCTCAAGGCCCTCAAAACTTTAGCATCACATGGGATTTTGTAGAAAAAGGAGTGACTTTATTGTCTCCAGTTGGAGGTGAATCTTACGTAGCCGAGAAGGAAATGATGATTTATTGGTCAGCTCCTCAAAATAATACTGACGAGTTTGTTGTTCAAATCTCAGAAGACAGCGGAATGAATTATCAAACTGTTGCGGAATTGGCTCCAAGTGCTAGAAATTACACTTACGCTACTTCTTCAGAAGCAAAAGGTAATTTGAAAGTAAGAGTGATCAATGGTAAATATTTTGATGAAAGCACCACTGGGTTTAGTGTTATTGGCCGTCCTGAAATTGTAAGTAGTTCATCAGATGTGATGAGCTGGACAGGTGTTGTTGGAGCAACTTCTTATGAAGTAATGAGAATGGAAGAGGGAGAAATGAAAGTGATTGATGAAGTAACCTCCACACAATTTTCACCTGAAGCAGGGCAGTATTGGTATGCCGTAAGAGCTGTCAATAAAGGGAAGAATATAGTAGGTGTACGATCGAAAGCGGTTGATTTGAG
The DNA here is from genome assembly GCF_012844305.1 of Flammeovirga aprica JL-4. Taxonomy (GTDB): domain Bacteria; phylum Bacteroidota; class Bacteroidia; order Cytophagales; family Flammeovirgaceae; genus Flammeovirga; species Flammeovirga aprica. The sequence goes on along the minus strand of NZ_JABANE010000012.1, from coordinate 98,891 downwards.
TGTAAAAGGAGCAATTAGTAATTTCCCTTTTGATGAAGGCTTTGATGACGGAGCTTCCAATTATTTGACCATTGAAAAATCAAAAGCGGGTAACGCAACGATCAACTACGACACTGAAGTTAACTCTCATTACTTGAAATTTGAAGGAGGACTTACAGGCACCACTTTTTACGGTGATGGTTCTACTCAGGAGGTTTGGAATGCCAACCCTACATTTATTTCAACGGCGACGCTAAAAACCGAAATTCCTGATGGGATTAACTCATTATTATTCACTTTAGATGCCAAAATGGCTTACTCTGTTTCTAGAAACCAAAGTATTTTCAGAGTGTATGTCAACGGTCAGCCTGTTTCAGACATCAAAGGACAAAGTTATTTCTTGGGCAGTGAAACAGCCTTTCTGAAAAGAGAAAAAATGTACTTTGACTTAACGGCTTTTCTTGGCGAACCAATTCAGATCGAATTGAAAGCACTTTGCCGTTACCCATCAGGTGTGATCTCTTGGGCTATTGAAGGAGATCAAGTCGGTATTGATAATATTCACCTTTCTGAAAAAGCAGAATACGACGTGGCTTTATTGGAAATCGATCATCCTAATCATTCATTACGTTTAGAGGAAGCAGAGGTGAAATTTATGATTGCCAATATTGGATCAAAAGATCTAGAGACGTTTGATTTCTCTTATGAAGTCTATAAAAATGGCGTATTGAATCAAGAAGAAAAAGAAACGTTTAGTACTGAATTACCAACTTTCAACACTAAAAACTACACGTTTGTTGCCCTAGGAGATTTTTCTGAAGAGGATGCTTTATATTATGTAAAAGGTAATGCAGAACATGCTAACGACTCCAAAATTGAAAATAATACGCTTCAAGGAAGTGGGTTCTTTAATTTCGGTAACATCGTGCCTATGGCCGCTCATGATTACACACAAACAACGACTGTAAGTGATGATGTTGTTTTCACAGATGGCGGTACAAGAGTGTTTAATTATCCTGATAACACAAGAAGTGTCCACAATTTTGTTCCGGCTGATCCAACGAAAAAAGTAAAAGTTGAATTTACTTCTTTCCAATTGGAGGAAGGATATGATTACCTGTATGTATTTGATGGAACAAATGCCAGAGGCGAACCAATTGCAGTATTGAACGGTGCTTTAGGCGATAATAATCAAACTACATTTACTTCAACAGTATTAGGTGGTGGATTAAGTTTCATATTTTATTCTGATGAAGCAGTCAACGAAGAAGGTTGGGTGGCTACGGTATCTCAAGTAGAACACAGTGTTGATTTTGATGCCGGTGTTACTGCAATTCAGCACCCTGTTACTCATGTAGGCTTAACAGGTGCAGAAAGAGTATATCTAACAGTATCCAATTTTGGTAAAGAAGACATTTCATCTTTCAAAGTGGCTTATACCATTAATGATGGTACTCCAAAAGTTCAAAATGTAAACCGTCTTCTGGAATCGGGGAGGTCTGTAGATATTGAATTTGATGAGCCAGATGTATTCAACACTTTTGGAATTCAATACCAAGTGAAGGCTTACACTATTTTGGAAAATGATGGAGTAGGAAGAAACGACTCTTCAGTGGTAAGGTTTAAATCAGATTATGAACCAGCACTAGGATTTGGTGGTGTGTATATCACGAATGTAATGATGGGTGATATCAATCAAACCTCTGGTGATAATATGTATGAAGATTATTCAGGGCAGGAATTAACAATCAAATATGGTGAAACTGCGGAATTGATTGTGACAAAAAATGATGGTTCTGGTGCAGGTAAATATTGGATCGACTGGAATTTCAACGGAAAATTTGAAGAGGAAGAAGGGTTTGAGTTTGAACCTATCAATCCTCAGCAAATGAAAGGCATTATTGATCCGCCTTATGATGTTGAACCAGGGAAAAAGAGGTTGAGAATTCGTGTTTTATCATTTGGTGAAATGAATCCTGAAGGAATTGTTTTTACAGGAGAAGTGGAAGATTATTCCATTATTTTAGAAGGACAAGCACCAAAGCATGATCTAGCTGTAAAAGGTATTGCGCTTGAAAAATACATCACACCGGATGCTTACGCGATTCCTGTCATGATTGAAAATAAAACACCTAACGCGGAATCATATCAATTGAAATTAATTGTAGATGGTGTAGAAAAAGAGGTGGTTGAAGTGAGTGGTCATGAAGGTAAATCAATGAAGGAGGTTTTATTTTCTAGCATTGATTTAGTAGAAACAATTACTGAAATTAAAATTGAGTTAATTTCTTCTACAGATGAAGTGATTGGCAACAATATTCTTCAGAAGACAATTAATGTTCAGCCATTGAATACTGTTTTTGCTTATAATATTTTAGGTGCAGAAGGTGTTTATCCGGGACCGATCAGTTTCCATATGCAGAACATCAAACAGCCAAGAAATATTAAGCAGGTGAATGGATTTTATGTTTATGCGGGTACAATTGCCAAGAACAAATGGTACAACAGTTCAACTGGCGGAATGCTTTCTACAATTGATCCATTTACGGGTGAAATCAGCAATATTGGATTCTCTGATATTGAGTTGAGAGATATGTGCTACAGCGAGCCGAAAGACAAACTTTACGGTATGGCATATTATACACCTGAAATTTACAGTATCGATAGAACAACGGGAGCATCTACTTTGGAAGGTACCTTAACGAATACATCCATCAAAACCATTACTTGTGATATTTCAGGAGTGCTGTATGGAATGGATCAACTTGGTAATATCTATATCATCAACGATGAAGATTGGACAACTACAAAAATCAGTTCATTACCAATTTTCACCGGAACTTCTCCACATCCGCACCTTTTCTTTGATCATAATATTGGTAAAATGTATTTGGCATCAAGAGACAATCAGTTGACGACAGACTTCTATCAAATATGGGAAGTAGATCCTTGGTCTGGTTCTCTTAAGGAAGGTGTGATCAACGAAGGTTTGAGCAAAGCGATTGGTTTCTCTATGTTCTATGACAAAAAAACAGCAGAATCATTACACAGTATTAATAGTGTAAAAATTCAAGGATTATCGACTTTCGGGACAATTGATGAGGAAAACAGAGAGATCAAACTGATTCCAGCTAAGCAAATGGATATTGCGGAGTTGACATTACAATTCTCTATTTCTCCAGGTGCTCAGTTATATTATAAAGGCAAACAAGTGGATTACACTTCGGTATTTGACCTCACAGCTCCAATTGTGGTAGAAGTACGATCATTTGATCAATCTAATGCGTCATTATGGTCTATAGAATGCTTGCCTCCATTAAATGATGAAGCAGAAATCACATCTTATGCCATCTCAAGTTTGTTGAATAATGATCTTGTGACTGACATTGAAGGAGTTGTAACCACTGATGGAATTTCAATCGATGCTCATAAAGAAGACAATCTGACAAATGCATTGGTATCCATCGAAAAAGCAAATAGATCTATCATCTTAATGGGATCAGATACTTTGATGACAGATGAAACGAAAGTGAATCACTCTGATGATTTTATGCTGAAGGTAGTTTCAGAAGATTTAAGTAAAACAAAGTACTATACAGTCACTACTGCGAGACAGCAAAACGATCAGGCGGAACTTCAATCTTTCACCCTTCTAGCAGGTTTAAATGATCACCTTGCAGAGGATATTGAAGCTGAAATCACTGATCAGGAGATTTTATTGGATGAGTCATTGTTTGACATTGAAGGAAAGTTAGTCATCAGTTTCAAATTATCTACAGGAGCGGTGATGACACAAGATCAATGGATTCAGACGTCTGGAGTGGATAGTTTAGTATTGGAAGAAGGTTTAGAGTTTGAAGTTTTCTCAGAAGATAAATTAACGAAGGAAACTTATACCGTAAAGGTGAAAGACAACACTGATCCAACATCTATCATTACTTTCTCTAAAGATGTGATTAATGTGTTCCCTAATCCTACGGAAGGAGAGGTGAAAATCAAGCATCATGAGGCAGGGACTATTTTTATCATGGATATGAATGGTAAAAAAGTATTTACTCAGGAATTAGGGATAAGTCAAAATCAATTGAATTTAAGTCATCTATTGTCAGGGATGTATATTGTCCGATTTGAAGGACAGACATCAGAGTTATGGTTGACAAAACTCATCATCAAATAGATTTGAATAGAGCGTGATTTAAAGTGGGCTACAATTTTGTAGCCCACTTTTTTATATTTTATCAGTTTCCATAAATTCTGCTAGTATTTTTCGTTGCTTTACTGCAAAAGTGAGTAATTGATTGTTACCAGTTACTTCCAGCTTTTTGCAGATATTATATCTATGATTCTCAATGGTCTTGATGCTTTTGAAAAGCTGATCAGCAATCTGAGGAGATGACTTGCCTTTTGAAATAAGCCCCAGTACTTCTAGTTCCGTTTTGGTTAATTGGGTGACTAAAAGCTTATTTTTTCGTATTCTATCAATTTTTTTTTGATTGATCTGAATGAATTGTTTAAATTTCTCACAAGTGAACTTTTCATTCTGTAATACAGCGTCTATACAGCTCCTTATTTCTTTCATCGCATTTTCCTTGAAGATATAACCGTCCACATCAAGGCTTAATGCTTCTTCAAAAGTAAACAGGTCACTATGACTTGTGATAAAAATAACTTTTGTATTAGGTGCTATAGATTTTATTTTTTTAACCATATCAACACCATTCATTTTAGGCATTTCGATGTCGGCTATAATTAATTGAGGTGATAATGATATGGCTTTTTGATATCCGTCTTCACCGTCTTCTGCTTGACCAATGATTTGAGTATTAGGAATAACATCAATAATTGGAATAAGAGCTGAGCGTACAATAGGGTGGTCGTCAACAAGTAAAATTGAATTGGTATTACACATTATATTGTGGATTGTTAAGTTTGTAATGTTATATAGTTGAAAATTCTGAAAAAATCAAATATTACAATATACATTTCCAGCTAATTTAAATCTTCTTTTTTTATTCTATCTCATGATTAACAAACTACCATATATTCTTTCATCATTAATAGTATTATTGATTAATAACGTTTACGCTGAAGAAACACCTAAGTTTTACAATGATTCTGCAGAAGATCTTTTTTATGATTCTCCTTTAGAAAGTTATAAAATGGCAGAGAAGGCTTTAGTAATGGCCACTAACATGTCATCTACGCATGAAATTGTACGTGCTTACGTTAACCTTTCAAGGTATTATACTTTTAAAGAAAACTATCAGAGGTCATTGGATAGCCTCTATGTTGGGGTGGAATACATCAATGAAATTCCAAGAGAAACCGCAGAACAGCTTTTACTTTCCATAAGTCAAAATCACTTGATATTGCACAGTAATAACCTCACTTTTGATCAGTTTATCAATAGCAATGATGAGGAGGTTTTCTGGCGAAAAAATTATAATGTATTAATCAAACTATCAGCCTATTATTATAATAATTACAGCTATTTAAATGCCAATGACAACCTTCAAAAAGCATTGGTTTTAGCTCAAAACTTAAACGACAGCAGTTGCATTGCAGAGGTGAATTATCAGATTGGAAGATTGGCTGTTGCAATTGAGAAATATGACCGTTCTTTAGTTTATTTTGATAAAGCACTTCCCTATACGATTGCATCAAAAGATTCACTGAGAGCATCAAAAATCTATAGTTATATGGGAGAAAGTCAAATGCTCCTGAAAGAGTATTCTACTGCCGATTCCCTATTTTTACTAGCACTATCTTTCTCATCCAAAAGTACCAAAAACCATTATTTAGTGCTTAAAAACCTTGGTAAATTTAATTTTAATCAAGGAAAATATGCCGTCAGTAAATCCTATTATCTCCAAGCTTTAGGAAATATGGGAAACAATTATGATTCTGATAAAGCATTTATTTTCAATGAACTTGGTGATATATCTCTTTTAGATCATCAATTGGCTGAAAGCAAGATGTATTACGATTCAGCCATTTGGTACTCCAAACGTTTCCAAGATTTTAAAAACTTAGAAGAAGCATTAGTAGGTTTATCAGAAGTGGCCGTAAAAAGAAAAGATTTCAAGTTATCAAACGAGTTATTAAAGAACTCAAAAATTGCCCAATCCAAAAGTACAGAACAGAAAGAAATGGAAGCGATTTCTTATTCCAATGCTTATTTTGATACTTATTTTAAGGAATTGCAAATCATTGATTTACGACAAGACAAATACATTAAAGACCTTATTCTAGAACAAGAAAAAGAGAAAACCAGCCTCTTGATTGTTCTTTTAATTGTGGTACTGTTGGGTGGTGTGCTTTTAGTATTATGGTTTATTCAAACCAGAAAAAATGCAAAACTTGAAAGAGAAAAAGCAAAGGTAGCAAGAGATCACAACGAAGAACTGATGATGATTAATAGTGTGTTGTCTCAATCTCAAAAAGAACTACTCAATGCCAATCAAATAAAAGACAGAATGTTTTCAGTGATTGGGCATGATGCAAAAGGCCCTTTGATTAGTGTAAGAAATCAAGTTTTTGGCTTGATTGGCAAGGTGGATAAGGAATCTACCGTGTATGAAGAATTAGTCAATTCTGAAATTCTAATTGATAACGTCATCCGATTAATCAATGACCTACTGAACTGGGCCATGTTGCAAGACGAAAAGATAGAGTTAAATATAGAAAAAGTAGATTTTAAAGAGATTCTGGAAGCCAACTTAAGCTTATACCAGCAGGTCATCGATCGTAAAAAGATTGTCTTTGATATCGATTTACCTTCCAATACAATATTAGATACCGATTATCAATTGCTAAGTTTTAGTGTAAGAAACCTCTTGTCCAATGCTATGAAATATTCTCCAGAAGGAGGTGAAATAAAGATTTTATCTCAAAGAACTGAAAGCAGTTTTACACTTTCAATAACAGACCATGGCCCAGGTATCACAGAAGAAAAAATGGATTCAATATTTAGGATGCCTGAAAGTTTTGTGGCCCCAAGCCCAGATCGAGAAGGTTTAGGTTTTGGATTGCCAATGACTGCCAGGTTTGTGAAATTATTGAAAGGAGAAATTTCATTAAAATCTGAATTAAAACAAGGTTCTACATTCTCTTTGGAAATTCCTTGTTTAAAATAACGGATGAGAAGTTAGCTACATTGTAAACTAAGCTTTCATTATCTCGTTAATCGACATTTCTACAAGCTTTTTATGTTCTACTTCCAAGCTTCTTTCTTCTTCATTTTTCCATTGATGAAAAACGAAGCAAAAAATCTAGGCTTAGAAGTCAAAAGCTAAATTCCATTCCTTTCGCCTAAATGATTTTAAACTCGCTAAAGCTCAAACAAGAAAATCATTTTTAACGGCTCAATCCATGGAATTCTTAACGCTTTTCCCTTCAAGGCCGGGGGAGCACTACCAAACTAAAAATGGTAGAAAACCCACTGGCGCGAATGTTAAGCGAAAGCGTCATTCGTGTCCAACAGATCATCAGAAATCTCCTGATTTCTAATAAATAGAATAAATAACTAAAACTTGGTTTACATTGTATCAACGTCCTTTGCCTTCAAAGCCTTGAATTTTTTGCTTTGTTTTTGTTTCAAGACAAAAATGAAGAGCAAAGAAGCTTGAAAGTAGTACCTTGAAGGCTTAAATCACTCACTTTTCAAAGAAATAGAATCTATAAAAATCACTATTTCTTTGAATATTAATCCCTTCTTGTAAATAATATCGAAGATCATCAAAAGTTAGTTTCTGATTTAAAAACAAATTACGATATTTGCGTGATCTGTACCCTTGTGTACAGGCAAAGCAAAAAAAATTAGACAATTTCATTCTATAATCAATGGGATTTAAGGAATACAAAGGGCTTGATCTAGTTGCGGCGAATAAAGAAATTCGTCAATATTGGGAAGAGCAAAATATCTTCGATAAGTCTGTCTCTACAAGAGATGGCAATCCGTCACATGTTATCTATGAAGGACCTCCTTCAGCAAATGGTGCACCTGGTATTCACCACGTAATGGGCCGTGCTGTAAAAGACCTTTTCAATAGATACAAAACATTAAAAGGATTTCAAGTAAAGCGTAAAGCTGGATGGGATACTCACGGTTTACCGGTAGAGTTGAAAGTTGAAAAAGAGTTAGGCATTACAAAAGAGGATATTGGTACTAAGATTTCTGTTGATGATTACAATGCAGCTTGTAAGCAAACTGTAATGGAATTCAAATCTCAATGGGATGAATTGACAAAGCAAATGGGATATTGGGTGAACCTTGATGATCCGTATATCACATTTGACAAGAAGTACATGGAATCTCTATGGTACTTATTGAAAGAATTATACAATAAAGATCTTCTTTACAAAGGCTATACAATCCAGCCTTACTCTCCAGCAGCAGGTACTGGTCTTTCTTCTCACGAATTAAACCAGCCAGGTTGTTATAGAGATGTAACTGATACTACAATCACAGCACAATTTAAAGTAGAAAAAGACGATAAGTCTGCTGCTTTATATGAAAATGCTCACGGTGATGTTTTTATCCTAGCTTGGACAACAACGCCATGGACACTTTCTTCTAACTCCGCTTTGGCAGTAGGAGAGAAGATCGATTATGTAAAAGTGAAGACTTACAATGCGTATACACATGAGCCTATCACAGTGATCTTAGCCAAAGATCGTTTGAATGCTTATGTAACGAAGAAGCAATTAGATGCGGACTTCGATGCGTATGAAAAAGGTGCAAAATTAGTTCCTGCTCAAGTAGTAGGTGAATATAAAGGTGCTGAACTTGTAGGTGTAAAATACGAGCAATTATTACAGTTCGTAAAACCTGAAGGAAAAGCATTTGAAGTAATCCCTGGCGATTATGTAACTACTGAAGACGGTACTGGTATCGTTCACATCGCTCCAACTTTTGGTGCAGATGACCAGAGAGTAGCTAATCAAGCAGGTATTTCTCCAATCGTAGTATTTGACGAAAAAGGCAATCCACTTCCATTAGTTGACAAAACAGGTCGCTATGTAAAAGAAATGGGAGAGTTCGGTGAGCAATTCGTGAAAGCAGAATACGAAGAAGATGAAGTATCTGGTGCGAAGGATTACAAATCAATGGACGTTCGTATTGCTATTAAATTAAAGACGGAAAACAGAGCGTTTTTAGTAGCTAAATATGTCCATAGTTACCCTCACTGTTGGAGAACTGATAAGCCAGTATTGTACTATCCATTGGATTCATGGTTTATCCGTACAACTGTTGTGAAAGACCGTTTGGTTGAATTGAACAAAACAATCAACTGGAAACCAAAAGCAACAGGTGAAGGACGTTTCGGAAACTGGTTAGAAAATCTAGTAGACTGGAACTTGTCTCGTTCACGTTATTGGGGTACACCACTTCCTATCTGGAGAACTGAAGACGGTAACGAAGAAATTTGCATCGGTTCAGTAGCAGAATTAGGAGAGCAAGTAAAGAAATCAGTAGCGGCAGGCGTAATGCCAAGAGATCCGAAGTACATCACTGACAGCGGTGAATTGACAGAGGAGTTTGACTTACACCGTCCGTATGTAGATGATATTATCTTAGTGTCAGAAAGCGGTAAGCCAATGACTCGTGAATTAGACCTTATTGACGTTTGGTTTGATTCAGGTGCGATGCCTTATGCACAATGGCACTATCCATTTGAAAATAAAGAAGTATTTGACGGTTCTTTCCCAGCAGACTTTATTGCTGAGGGTGTGGATCAAACACGTGGTTGGTTCTTTACATTACATGCCATTGCAGGTATGACTCAAGACAACGTAGCGTTCAAAAACGTCATTTCAAATGGTCTTGTATTAGATAAGACAGGTACTAAAATGTCGAAGCGTTTAGGTAACGTGATCAACCCATTCGAAACGATGGACGAGCACGGTGCGGACGCAACTCGTTGGTACATGATCTCTAATGCAAACCCATGGGATAACTTGAAGTTTGACTTAGAAGGCGTAAAAGAAACAAAACGTAAGTTCTTCGGAACGTTATACAACACGTATTCTTTCTTCTCATTATATGCTAACCTAGACAACTTCACGTACTCAGAAGCTGAAGTTCCTATGGAAGAGCGTCACGAGTCAGACCGTTGGATCTTATCACGTTTGAACACGTTGATCAAAGAAGTGGATGCCGCTTTAAATGATTACGAGCCAACGAAAGCAGCAAGAGCCATCCAAGCGTTTACAATCGAAGACATGTCGAACTGGTATGTAAGATTGAACCGTAAGCGTTTCTGGAAAGGTGAGTATGCTTCTGACAAGATCGCCGCTTACCAAACACTTTATACATGTTTGGAAACGATCTCAGTATTGATGTCGCCAATCGCTCCATTCTTCTCGGATCGTTTATTCCAAGACTTGAATGCAGCAACTGGTAAAGATCAAGCAGAGTCAGTACACTTAGCGTTCTTCCCTAAAGTAAATGAAGAGTTGATCAACATTGACTTGGAAGAAAAAATGCACTTGGCACAAGTGATTTCATCATTGACGCACTCTATCCGTAAGAAGGACAAATTGAAAGTACGTCAGCCATTGCAACGTATCTTGATTCCAGATGTAAACGCTAAAGTAACTGCTCAAATCAAAGCTGTTGAGGGAGTAATTGCTCATGAGGTGAACATCAAAGAGATCGAGTTCTTGACAGAAGAGAACGAAGGTATGTTTGTGAAGCACATCAAACCAAACTTCGCTACATTAGGTAGAAAGTACGGTAAATTGATGAAAGGCATCGCTGGAACAGTAAACCAAATGTCTCAAGATGACATCAAAGCAATTGAATCAACAGGTTCTTACACATTTGATGTTGACGGAAATGAAGTAGTTCTTGGAATTGAGGATGTATTGATCACTTCGGATGATATCCCAGGTTGGTCAATGGCAAAAGATCAAGGCATTACAGTAGCATTGGATATCACTTTAACAGAAGAGTTGAAGAAAGAAGGTATCGCTCGTGATATTGTAAACCGTGTGCAAAACATCCGTAAAGACACTGGCTTAGAAGTACAGGACAAAATCAATATCGTTGCCGAAAAAGGTGATGAATTGGTAAATGGTGCTTTTGAATCATTCAAGGATTATATCTGTGAAGAAACACAAGCAGTTTCTTTATCGGTAGAAGACAGCGTTGCAGACGCAACAGTACTTGACCTTGACGGTGTAGAAGTAAAATTAAAAGTAAGCAAGTAATCTTAGCTTACATATTGATATTGAAGACGGGTAGCAGAGATGTTACCCGTTTTTTTTGTGCTTGTCAAAAATCTATGTTATAGGTACCATGTCGCAAGTGTTAAGCCGATAGGCGCCACTTGTGACTAACCATTGGCGAAGTCTCCTGACTTCGAAACACATATTTCAATTCAAAATTTGCAAAAATCAGTGTGAAGTTAAACTTAATTTGACATTGTCATTTTGAAATTGGGAGACAAGAAACAATCACCAATGACACTATTACTTAACAATTACGATATTTTTATTTATCTTGAAAAAAGAAAATAAAGCAACAAAAACTAACGATTCATGAGCAGAAACTATAAATTTTTCGATCAGACAGCTTGCTATTTTGTAACGATGACGGTCGTTCATTGGATTGATGTATTTTCAAGAAAAGAATACAGAGATATTTTATTTGAAAGCCTTGAGTATTGTAAGAAGGAAAAAGGATTGATTGTCCATGCGTATGTAGTGATGAGTAATCATGTACATTTAGTTATATCATCAGAAGGTAAAGTGAAACTAGAATCTATAGTTCGAGACTTGAAAAAGTATACTTCTAAAAATATCATTAAGTCTATTCAAGGTAATATTTCAGAAAGTAGAAGGGATTGGATGTTGTGGATGTTTGAAAGGACAGGGCAACGGAATAAAAACAATTCAAAATATCAATTCTGGCAACAACATAATCATCCGATTATTCTCAATAGTTCTGATATTTTAAATCAGAAAATTAATTACATACATCAAAACCCTGTACGTAATGGTCTTGTTGTGGAGGCTTCTGATTACCTCTATTCTAGTGCTCGAAATTATGAAGAGAAGAAGTATGTGATCTTTGATGTTGAAATGATTTAGTTTTTGGTGTGTTTCGAAGTCAGGAGACTTCGCCAATATGCAATCACAAGTGACGCTATCGCTTAACACTTGCGATATGGTTATGTAATAAAACTCTCAAGCCTTCTATTATCACCAATGTTTCTTAGAAGTAATCCCTCTCATATTGCAATTAAAGTTTTTTAGTCGTAAATTATATGTCCCGTTTAATAAACCGATTAACGATATGGAACTAAAAACAACTTTAATAGATGCGTTAGAAATCGCATTAATAGAAGATCGAAACAAGGAAAATAGAAAAGAAGCTTTCAAAGAATTAAAATATTATGAGGATCTAATCATGAAGTTAGATGTTTCATTAGGAGTGTTTGAAGCTTCATTTATTAGGGATGCCCATAAAGATCATCTGATAGAATTTTTAGATTTAGCGTATACTATTAAAAAAGAAGAAAGGTTTAGAGAACTGAAAGAGGTTCTGAATAATTTATTAATTCAAGTAACAAAATAATATAAGTCGCAAGTGTTAGTCCATGAGATGTCACTTGCGATTTTTTTATATGAGAATCTATTTGGTGATCTAATTTTAAGGCAAACTTTTTGAGGGGTACTTAATTGAATTTTTTTAACTATCAGCTACTATGAAAACATACACAAACTTTCTTTTGTTATTGTTTCTGTTCTCATGCGGAAATAATAATCAGAAAATTGAGTCCTATCAGCAAAAAATAGCCGAATTAGATTCCATCAACCTTTCTTTAGAAAACAAAGTGAAGGAAGGAGATATTCAAATTAATACCTTGAAAGGTGTGACGGATAAATGGGATCAAGAAGCTTTAAGGGAAACGAATGAATCATTGTTAGGGCAATTAAGAACACTTAAAATGGACTTCAATAGATTGTCTAAAAAAGGGAAAACAGATCCTAAGGTTTTTTATTCATTCTTAGAGTTTAATTTACCTCCCAAATTATATAAATCATTCCAGACTCTTTCTGCAACTTATCGTGTTTCACCAGCGGTTAATCCTTTTTTTGTGAAAGGGCATTTTAATGAAGATGAAGAGGAAGATTATGCTATATTCATTGAAAATATAGAGAATAATAAGAAAGGTATAGCTGTTTTTTTAGGGGGAGACTTTGAGAAGCACTATGTTTTTGGAGCTGGAAATGAATTGAATAAAGATGGTTTTGATCTAAACGGAACGCTAGCTTTATCAGTTACAAATACTGCTAATGTATGGATAAAAGAAGATGAGCCAGAGCCAGTAATTAAATCTCCTCAAGTGATCTATATTGGTTTTACCAATTTCTCTTCTTCTGTTGCCTACTTAGAAGATGAAAAATTAAAGCTTTACTGGCAGGCAGACTAATATTCAAGACTCAAATGAAAACAATCATGAAATATTTCTACATCTCTTTTTTCTTTCTACTTATTTCTTGTGGTCCTTCGAAAGAAGAACTAGCACAATATCAATCGCAGATAAAAGCCTTAAACAACAAGAATACCTCACTTCAAAATCGTTTGCAAGAACAAGAAAGCCAACTCAAATCCTTAAATAATTTGGTTTCTCTTCAAGAAGAAAATGATAGTTTACCACAAGTTATCAAAGAGTTGGATAGTAAACTTGCCAGTCTACGTATTAATGATCAGTTGATTGGCTTTGAAACCACTTTTTCTTATCATTTACCAAATGGGGTAATTAATACGATGAGGTCTTTATCAGAAAAGTATACAATTATATCTGACATTAACCCTTTCTTTTTGAAAGTAAATTTTGCTGGGGGTGAAGGTTGTGAAAAATATTTAGTACGTATAGAAGATGTTCATTTAGAAAGGGGAGGCTTTATTTTATTAAATGAATGCAGACCTGATTGGTATATAGTATTAGGTGCAGGTGAAGATTCTGGTAGTAGTGATAACGATCTTAGTAATATCGTTGCTTATTACATTGAAGATGCAAAGAATGTAAAGGTGAGTTATGGTTCTGAAGGAAAGAAAGTAACTCCTCCTGGAGAAAAAGTGGTTAAATTTCGCTCCTCTGATGGAGCTACAGCAGTATATTATAGTGGTGAGGGGGAATACAAATGGGAGTGGATTGGAAGCTAGTGCTTTTATTAAATTAAAAGAAAGGGGAGAGTTCCTCCAAATGCATCTCTCCTTAGTAAAATGACTTCAAACTTTTTTATATCGAAAAAGACTTAAATAAACCAAGTCGATACCTTATTTTCTCAGAATTTCTATTTCTCTTTTAATATTACGGATGGCTTGCTTTTCATATTTTTCATAGAAGTAAGGCGTTAGAAAGACATTATTGTCTAAAAAATGTATCAATGCATTCTTTCTTCCCTTGTTGTATACAAAATCAGGATAAATAGAATATTCTGATCTTACATCACTCATATATTTTTCGTAGATACTCCACTCTTTTCCAAGAATTGACATATCGATATCAATTAAAATATTGGTGTCATTTGAAGAAGTCATGACATGATGTTTTGTAGCAAGAATATGCTCCTTACATTTAGTGGTGATCAAACTGTCTAATCCAATATCTGAAAGTCTTTCAACAGCAATTGCAGCACTTTTAGCTTCATTATTTCCTTTTAAAACATTGTAGATAATATCATGGTAGAAAATCGCAAACACTATAGTATCCTGGTCTTCCACTTTATCTTTCACTTCCTCTAATTCCTCAAACATATTCTCTAAATGAGATAGGTTATGGTATTTTCTTTTCGAATGAGAATAGGCGGTTTCAAGCTCATGCCAGTATTTTTCTACCTTGCCAGTATCGTTTGTGTAATTAAGGAGTAATGTTGTAAAATTATTTTTAAGCATCATGATATTGTTTAGCCTTTTATAAGATAGAAATATAGAGTTTATTTATTGTATTTCAAAATATATTTACATTTCATGTTGAATCTGGTATTAATGAAAATTCAAGTACAATATAAGTTTTGTTTTGGTTGATAACAATGTAAAAGCATGAAGTGCAATTGAGCACAACGAATATCATCTTCCTGACTGATAAAATAGCTTAATTTTGTTATCAATACTAAATAAATCACTGTATTACGCTTTTTCTATACAAAATTGAAGAAAACTTCAGATTAGCAAGAAATGAAAAAAATACTATTATTATCACTCTTTCAAGTTTGTTTTATGGTAGGGCTTTTTGCTCAAAATAAAACTATAAATGTCATGAGTTTCAATATTAGAATGAATACTCCAAATGACGGTGAAAATGCATGGCCAAACCGTAAACAGTGGGTGGGTGATGTGATAAAATTTAATGATGTAGATCTGTTAGGTTGCCAAGAGGTTTTGGTGGAACAGCTACACGATTTAGAAAAAGAGTTGCCACACATGTCTTATGTGGGAGTAGGCAGAGATGATGGAAAAGAAGGAGGTGAGTTTTCTCCAATTTTTTACAATACGAAAGAATTTAAAGTGATGGAATCAGGTACATTTTGGTTATCTGATACTCCTGAAGAGCCTAGCAAAGGTTGGGATGCGGCATTGCCTAGAGTTTGTACATGGATAAAGCTGAAGCACAAGCATTCTAAAAGAACGTTGGTGGTAATGAATACGCATTACGATCATATGGGAAAAGAAGCTAGAATTGAATCTTCTAAATTGATCGCTCAAAAGGCTCAGGAATTTTCTAATAATGGAAAAATTGCTGTGGTGTTAATGGGAGATTTAAATAGTACTCCTAATTCAACAGCAGTAATGGAGCTTCAAAATGTATTTCAGGATACAAAAACTCTAAGTTTAACCAATCCGCTAGGACCGACAGGTACTTTTCAGGCCTTTAATTATAATGCAGAAATGAAAGAGCAAATTGACTATATTATGACGTATGGTTATTTTAAAGTATTAAGATATGCTCACATTGCAGAAGCAAGAGATCAAAAATTCCCTTCAGACCATTTACCTGTATTTGTAGAAATCCAATAATTACCAATCAATGAATAAGTTTAAAATATTGCTTTATTTTTTCCTAGTAAGTTTGTTCATGAGTTCATGCACACCAACTTACCTTACCTCCACTTCTCCTGATGAATCCCTGATTTTAGAATTCGACCTGGATGATGAGGGACAACCTTGGTACCAAGTAACTTGGAATGGAATGCCAATCGTAAAAAAATCTTATTTAGGTTTTGAATTGAAAGACCAAGCTCCTTTAACAGGTAATTTCAAGGTTGTGGGTGAGCTTAGAAATACAATGAATGATACTTGGAGTCAACCTTGGGGTGAAAACAAAGAAGTATTAGATCACCATAATGAGTTGACTGTTTTTCTTGAAGAGAAAGACGGAGCCAAGCGAAAAATGAATATCATCTTCAGACTTTTTAATGATGGTATAGGTTTCAGATACGAATTTCCTGAGCAACCGAATCTGAAAGATTTTGTGATCATGAATGAGAAAACGCAGTTTGTACTCAATGACAATCATGATACATGGTGGATCTGGGCGGATTATGATACCTATGAAAAGTTGTACAATCACACTGATGTAGATTCTGCTACTTGGGTTGCAACTCCTGTCACTTTCAAAACAAAAGATAACCTTTATATCTCCCTGCATGAAGCAGCATTGACTGATTATGCGGGTATGACTTTAAAGTTGGATGATAAAAAGAAATATACCTATAATGCGACTTTAGTGCCATGGTCAAATGGAGATAAAGTAAGAACTTCTGCACCAATGAAAACGCCTTGGAGAACTGTTCAAGTAGGTCAGAAAGCAGCAGATTTAGTGAATTCAAATATCATTGTCAATTTAAATGAACCTTCAAAAATCAAAGACCCTTCATGGATTCAACCTATGCAGTACTTAGGTATCTGGTGGGAATTCCATATCGGTACTAAAGAATGGAAAGAAGGCCCACGTCAAGGTGCAACTACTGAGTCAGCGAAGAAATATATTGACTTTGCTTCCGAAAATAATATTGGAGGTGTAGTGGTAGAAGGCTGGAACTCTGGCTGGGATAAATGGGGTCAAAAAGACGCATTTGATCATATCACAGCAGCTAAAGGCTATGATCTGGATGAAGTAGCAGCTTACGCGAAAGAGAAAGGTGTTTATTTGATTATGCACAATGAGACTGGAGGAGATATTCCTGCTTATGAGAAGTATATGGATCAAGCTTTCAAACTTTATGAGGAGCTGGGAATTCATGCTTTAAAAACAGGGTATGCTGGTGATATTTACCCTAGAGGAGAGCATCATCATGGTCAGTTTATGGTAAACCATTACAGAAAAGTAGTTGAAAAGGCAGCGGAGCATAAAATTATGTTGGATGCTCACGAACCTATCAAGCCTACAGGAATTCGCAGAACTTGGCCGAATATGATGACAAGGGAAGGCGTAAGAGGAATGGAATGGAATGGCTGGAGTGACGGTAACCCGCCTAATCATACCGTTACAATTCCTTTCACAAGAATGTTGGGAGGTCCAGTAGATTACACTCCAGGTATTTTTGATGTACAATATGAAAATAATCCTGACCGAGTTGCTTGGAACACTACTGCTGAGATTATGAACGAAGCAAGAGTTCATACTACTTTAGTGAAGCAATTGGCACTGTCAATTATTCTTTACAGTCCATTACAAATGGCGGCAGACTTAGTAGAGAATTACGAAAAAGATATGGAAGCTTTTCAGTTCTTATCTTCATCTACTGCGGATTGGGAAGAAAGTAAAATGCTGGCAGGAGAAATTGGCGAGTTTGCAATTACTGCAAGAAGATCAGGGAAAGAATGGTTCCTTGGTGCGGCAACAGATGCTACTGGCAGAGCTGTAAGTATCAGCCTTGACTTCTTAGAGCCTAATAAGGTATATAAAGCGATCATTTATGCTGACGCTCCTGGTACAACGCACTTGAATGATCCTAAGAAATATGAGATTACAGAAAAGAACGTGACTTCTACCGAAGCGATGTTGATTCAAATGAATGCTGGAGGTGGAGCAGCAATTCACTTTAAGATCTTAGATTAATATGTCATTATTCTAAGGCTTCATAACCAAACAAAAAAAGGGTTGCTACTTTTCGAAGTAGCAACCCTTTTTCATCTCGGACAAAAATTATTAGTCTTCTTGTGACAATAAGTTTAAGTCTAAATTTCTTGCTTTAATCTGCTGGAAAACTTCTTTGTTTTCTTCTGCTATAATAAATTTACTGCTAGTGACGTCATAAACGTAAAAATCGATTGCACCAAGTGTGGCTACAATAACAGCGATAGAAGCGTAACCTTTCAATGGGGAAAAATATTGTAAAAAGGCTCTGTACAATTTAAATAAAATAGCAATGTTTGAAATTACTAAGTAGATTAACAAGATAGTATTAAATAAAAAAACCATAGTATATTTAGTAAAATAACGTAAGTCGTGTCATATTAACTTTCATTTAAGACTTCTTACGCAAGCTTAAAAATTATGTTATTATGTCGTTCAAATTTCTTGTAAGAAATACATTTATCGTTACAGAAAAAATTGTTCCATTTTATCAATAAGATCCATAATCTTCTGTATTAAATACAATTATAATAAATAAACGTAAGGTTTTATAGGTTTATTATATAAAAAAAGATCTTTCTTTTCAGAAAGATCTTACGTAAGCTTTTTTTAGAAAATATTAATAAGCATGTTCTCTACGGACCTGAATTATTAAATTTCAATTAGTCTTGAGCTTAATGTATTGATTAATAAGCGATAAGATTGATTTTATCCCAGCCAGAATCACTGATGAAATCTTCTCCAGTTTCCAGCATATCCTCATCATCTTTTTTATAGTACCAATTTACTACTGCTTCACCTTTACCTTTTTCTTGATATTCTTGAAGCATTTCGATGATCTTGAAAAAACTTTTTGATGATGCTGTATTAAAATAAGTCATCTTGTAGTTTAAAGTGATATTAAGACCACCTTCTTCTAAGTATTTTGAAACCCAAACGAACAACGGCTCAAAAAACTCAGCTGTATATTCATGATATGACTGGCCTGAAACTTCCAATAGGCCTTTAGCAGGATCGAAGTTTACCTCCGGGACAAATTCCTTCTTTTTGATAAATAATTTTTCCACGCGCTGTTTAGTTATTTTTTAACAATATATACTTTTATAACCGGTTTCCATAAAAAATGGGCCTTTAATGTTCCTGCTGGTATTTTCCTACTAGCAATGCCATTAAAATAGCCATATAAAATTGCCCTACCATTGCAAAGATTACAGTAAAGGCTTTAGTTTCATCTGTGGTGGGAGAAATGTCCCCGTAGCCAACAGTTGTCAAAGTAACAAAACTAAAATAAATTATATCAGAAATATCCACAATTCTATTAAAAGCGGATCCATTATATAATAAATCACATATTTTAAATAAGATAAATGCAATTACGCCTATTTGTATATAACCTGCAATGGCTCCAAGAATAGTATTGTCATTTACTTTTTTAGAGTGCCAGACTTCTTGCAATAAGACAAATAAGAACATCGTAAAATAGACAAGCATAGCACTCCATGTTACAAAGTCAATGTTGTCTATATGCAACCCTAGTGAAGCACTTTTACTGAGACTGACAAATACAAAAAATACAATGGTAATTCTTCTATATAAAACCCTCCCTTTTGTAAAGTTGAGAATAGCAATCATTAGAATAAATAGGGTGACATCAGATATTTCATCTGAATAGATAAAGGCTTGAAAAATAATTGGTGCCCATAAAACGGAGATCAATGAGATCAACAAGAGTACATACCTCTTATCGTAGAGTGTATTTTTGAATTTTTGGCTAATCAAAAGCATTTTGTCTAAATTCTTCTACTTTTTGTTCTAATTCAGGAAAAAAGGCTTGATGACAATCTAAGAAAAAATTATAATCATTTTGAAGCCATTCCACAGATTTTGAAATAGGAGCCAGATTTTTTATTCTTCTTTCCATACCGAAGAAGACTTTTTCCAGCTCACCAAAGTGTTGATAGGCATTGAGCCAATCGTATAATTTCAGATATGGGTACATGTTCATTGCTTTTTCAGGTACCCATTTTTCATTCCATAATTGATGTTGGTAAAAGGAGTCAGCAAACTCTCTCAAACTTTGTTGATGACAGTTGTCCCAGTTTTGAGCTAGAAAATGATCATGATAAATATCTGTCACTACCATAGAAAATCTTCCGGCATGAGGCTTTAATTTATTGGACATTTCTTTGGTAACCGGATGCCGGTCTGTAAAGTCATCAATAAAACGATGCAGTCTTATACCTTTCTGGATTTTTTCAGGGTAAGAGGAAAGATTTTTTCCTTTTACGAAGTCTCCAATAAAGTTGCCGAACATTTCCTCGGTGTCTGCATAAGATAAATAGAGGTGTGCGAGATAGTTCAAATTATATGTTTGATTACTTAGAGCTATATTTTAGAAGTAAAAATTCTCCATTTTAGTTGTGAGCAAATTAATAAACTCACGTTCTGAAAGGGGAGATTTTTAATAAAAGAGATGTATCAAACATGCTCTTAATACCTTTGGGCTAATTTTTTGATTTCATTGGCGATTCCTTTCCTTAAGGCAAAAGGCGAAAGTACTTCCACTTGATTGCCCCAGCTTAAAATTAAAGATCTCAATTCCATATTATCCACCAAACGCAGTTTTATTTCTAGTCCGTTGTGGTTTTCTGAAATGATTTCTTGAGTTTCGTGTATCGGTGTGTTTTTAATAAAGTTAGCGGCGTATTCTCCATTAAAAAGAAGACGGATTTCCTGAGGATTTCCTTTAAGTGTTACCCCAAGACAGTTTTTAAAATAAACATCTCTATTAAAATCAACCTGATGCGGTTCAAAAAACATCAACTGTGATTGCAACTCTATGCCTTGTACTCTGTCAATCGCTAAAGTTCTGATCCCTTGTCTATTTTCGGCATAACCTGTGATATACCATAGCCCTTTGAACTCTTTGAGAAGATACGGATGAAAAGTGTAATTATCCTCATAAAGTGCCCCAAATTTTTTGTAAGCGATGTTGATTACTTTATGATCTTTAGTAGCAGAGATGAGTTCAGAGAAAATGGAAGTGCCTTTGGTATACATTGATTTTTCAATTTGAATGTAGTTTTCAAATTGCTCCTTTTTCTCATTTTTAAATTTTTTGGTGATTTCTAAACCATCCAAAACTTTATCCACTGCTGTTGAGAAACTTCCTAAAACTGGCAAATCTTTAAAC
Source organism: Flammeovirga aprica JL-4 (assembly GCF_012844305.1). Classification (GTDB taxonomy): domain Bacteria; phylum Bacteroidota; class Bacteroidia; order Cytophagales; family Flammeovirgaceae; genus Flammeovirga; species Flammeovirga aprica. The sequence continues at coordinate 77,624 of NZ_JABANE010000012.1, read as the reverse complement.
TCTTCAAGAAAAGTTTCCACAAAATTCAAGGCTTCCAAGTGTTCACCTGTAAGACTGACCCCTAAGAGTTTGTAAGAAGAATCGGTATAATAATACCCTCCCTCTCTTTTGTTATAAGCTAAAGGAGCGTCGAATTCATATCTAAGTGCCTGAATATCTTTTTCAATGGTAGAAGGAGAATTGACACCAAATTCTTCGCTACATTTATCCAGCAACCTTTGTTTTGAAGGAAAAGGATATTGTTTACTTCGTATGAGTTTATCTATTAGGAGGTATCTTAAAAAGGAAAGCTTACTACTTTTCATTGCCTGAGTTTGAACTAAAAATAAGAATGCTAAACAAAAAATAATTTTTTTTTATCGTTTAAACAAGCATTTTTGAGTAATTAAAATTGTATATGTTTGGTATTGTTGCCAATCATTTTCTACAAAGAAAACTAATTTGACATACAAAGTTAGGATGTTTAATCAAAAGATTGTTGAGACAAAGCTATTAATCCGAAAAATTTCCATATTAAAATTGTGGAATGCTTTTCTGGTGTTGATCACTTTCTATTTATCGAAGTGGTTGAAACGGCCTATTCATCTTGGCAACCCTATCAGTCTTTCTATTGAACCTACAACTTCTTGTAACCTTAGATGTCCTGAATGCCCAAGTGGATTAAGATCTTTTACAAGACCTACCGGTATGCTGTCAGTGGGAATGTTCGAGAAGCTGATTAATGAATTAAAAGATACCTTAATCTATTTGACGTTTTATTTTCAGGGAGAGCCTTTTTTACATCCCAAATTTCTGCAAATGGTAAAAGTGGCACATCAAGCAGGGATTTATACTTCAACGTCTACCAACGCCCATTATTTTTCTGATAAAATGGCAAGGGAAACAGTGGAGTCAGGTTTGGATCAATTGATTGTTTCTTTGGATGGAACCACTCAAGAGGTATATGAACAATATAGAATTGGAGGTAATATCAATAAGGTGCTGGAGGGAACAAAAAGGGTGATAGAATGGAAAAAGAAGTTAAAAAGTGATACACCTAGAATCGTTTTTCAATTTTTGGTAGTGAAGCCTAATGAGCATCAAATTGAAGAAGCAAATCAGCTTGCGGATGAAATGGGTGTGGATAAGATTGTGTTTAAAACCGCTCAGATTTATGATTATGAGAATGGTTCTCCGTTGATTCCCAGCATTCAAAAATACTCCCGCTATAAACAGAATACTGATGGTACATTTTCTTTTAAAGGAAGTTTGGAGAGAAGTTGCTGGAGGATGTGGCATTCGGCGGTGTTGACTTGGGACGGTAAAGTGGCTCCTTGCTGTTTTGATAAAGATGCAGAACATGTATTAGGGTCTTTAAAAAATGATTATATTAGATTTTTAGATATCTGGAATGCTCCCTCATATACTAATTTTAGAAAGCAGTTGTTGGAAGGAAGAGAGAATATAGATATCTGTAAAAATTGTACAGAAGGGATTAAGATTTTCGAATGATCTCTTCAACAGTTAGAGCATGTTTTAAATATGCTCCTAGGGTTAAGCTAAAAAATAAACATAGAGATGAACGATCCTACGATTGAAAGAGCCTTATGGCTGGTAGTGATAGCATTATTGGTTATTGGAATAATAATTCTTGAGTTAGTACGAAGAAAGCAGTACAAAGTCAGTAAACGTTCGTATCAAGCTCAGAAAGAGAAGATTGCTTATTTGGAGGAGAAGCTTAAAGAACGTGAAGTGCAGAAAAACAATCCTCCAAAGGTCAATAAACCGAAAGTAGCTGAGGTACAGGAAGAAGTTTCGGCTTTTCAGTCTTCCCGTTTGCAAGCCATGTCCAGCAACAAAATGTTGGAGGTGGAAGATAATGATGACTTGGAAGATTTGACTATCGCCTCAACCCATAATATTGGGAAGAAGAAAGAAATGCATCCTAAGGAGTTGTTGGAAGATACAATCGAGAGTGTGAAAAACTCGTTGCCTGATAATGTTAGCATTGTTACTCAGATTGGAGGGGCTCCGAAAGTGACCGTCAATCAAAATCTATTTACAAAGTCATTGGGTGCCTTAATTCGTTGCTCTGCTAAAACCATCAAAGGAAATGGTAAAGTGACTTTATCGCTTTATGCATCAATGGGTGAAGCACAGATTAGTATTTCTGACAATGGTCAGGGGTGGGGCTACAAAGGTCAAAACCCTGATGAATTAAAAGCGTTGGAGATGGCTAAGAAAATTCTGGAGTCACAGAGTGCTAGTTTTGAAATGAATACGCAAGAGGATAAAGGGACTGAGATGGTGATTACTATCAGAAATGAATAGTCACTTTATCTGAAAAATAGGAATAAAAAAAGAGATGGGAATTGATTTTGCCATCTCTTTTTTGTTTATAAATGTTGAATTGCCCAGTGATCTTTTACCACTTGATAATTGCCGAGGCCCAAGTAAATCCTGATCCAAAGGCGGCCAAACAGATCAAATCACCTTTCTTAATTCTCCCTTGTTTAAAAGCAGTCGCTAAACTGATAGGGATAGAAGCGGCAGTTGTATTACCGTATTTCTGAATCGTATTGATAACTTTTTCATCAGGCAATCCCATTTTGGCTTGTACAAAATTGGAAATTCTTAAGTTGGCTTGATGAGGAACAAGCAAATCAATATCAGTAGGTTTTAAGTTATTGGCGGCCAAAGCTTCAGTAATAACTTCTTGAAAACGAACAACAGCATTTTTGAACACCAATTGACCATCCATATAAGGGAAAGCAGATCCACCCGGTTTCCAGTAATCAGGATTGTTTCTTTCTGGCTTTGTGAAACCAGGGTCAATCACGGCAAGTTTTTCTGCAAACTCACCTTCTGAGTGCATATGAGTAGATAAAATACCGCAATCTTCATCAGTTGCTGATAGAATTGCAGCACCGGCACCGTCACCAAATAATACGGTTACAGCACGACCTTCATCTGAAAAATCCAATCCACGAGAGTGAATTTCTGATCCTACAACAAGCACATTTTTATACATTCCAGATTTGATGTACTGATCGGCAATGGAAATACCATATACAAAACCAGAACATTGTTGACGGATATCCAAAGCAGGGATAGTTCTGAAACCTAATTCTCTTTGTAAAAGAACACCTGAACCAGGGAAGATATAATCAGCACTTAAAGTACAGTAAATGATCATATCAATGTCTTTTGGCTCCATTTCAGCCATGGCGAGTGCCTCTTTTGTGGCTTCAGCAGCTAAATGATAGTTGGTTTCATCAGGAGCGGCATATCTACGTTCTTCAATCCCCGATCTTTCGCGGATCCACTCATCTGAAGTTGTTATTTTTTGTGCAAGGTCATCGTTGGTTACCACGTGCTCAGGAACATAAAATCCTAAGCCTGTAATTTTAGTATTACTCATACTGTTGTTGTTTATATGTTGTTCTATATCAGTGAGCTGAGCCTTCATTCAGCATCACACACAGCTGAATGAAGGTCAACTTTAGTCTGTTGCTTATAAATATTGGTCTAGTAACTGAGACATTTCATCTCTCAGTTTCTTCGCTTCTTGTCTTGCTACATCAGCAAAATCTTCACCATTAGAAGCATAAATAATTCCTCTTGAAGAGTTGACTAATAGACCACATTCTTTCGTCATACCATACTTCGCTACACCTTGGAGGTCGCCACCTTGAGCACCTACACCTGGTACTAAAAGGAAATTGTCTGGTGCTACTTTTCTAACATCCAAAAGGCTTTCCGCTCTTGTAGCTCCCACTACAAACATCAACTGATCACTTGATGCCCATTCTCTGTTTTTAAGAATAACATCTTGGAATAAGTAGTTGCCTGTTTCTTGGTTGACAATTCTTTGGAAGTCCAAACCACCTTTGTTAGAAGTGTGTGCCAGTACAATTACCCATTTACCATCCATCAAGAACGGTGTTACAGAATCTTCACCCATATAAGGAGCCACTGTAATGGAATCGAATGACATGTTTTCGAAAAATGCTTTGGCGTACATGTTTGAAGTATTTCCGATGTCACCTCTTTTTGCATCAGCAATAGAGAAGTGAGATTTAGGCATGTACTCTAATGTTTTTTGGAGTGATTCCCAACCTTTTGGCCCTAAAGACTCATAGAAGGCGATATTGGGTTTGTATGATACACAGTAATCAGCTGTAGCATCAATAATTTGTTTGTTAAAAGCAAAAATGGGATCCTCTTCTTTCTGTAAGTGAGCTGGGATTTTATTAGGATCTGTATCCAATCCTACACATAAAAAACTCTCTTTTTTCTTGATCTCATCAAAAAGTTCTTGCTTTGTCATGACGCTATATACGGTTACTAGAATAAGAAGCGAAAGGCTTCTTCATTATAAAATAGATCTCTCTGAGTATCAAAACGCACTCAAATTATGCAAAGTTATAAATTACAATGAAAAAGCCTCTTTTATTCTAGTTAAAATTTCATCGGGAATGAAGTACTTATGAGCTGCACGAAAGCATAGAGCAACCTACTTTATGTCTTGCCCAGTCGGGTCTTTTTGCAAACCACTTTTCGCTTTCAGGTTGTTCGTTATAAGGTTGTTTTAGTAATTGATAGAATTCTTCGATCAAATCATAATTTCCCTCGTCAGCTTCATCAATTGCCAATTGAGCCATGTAATTTCTCAATACATATTTTGGATTGACCTTATTCATCTTTTCTTTTCTATCTTGATCAGAATTAGTTTCTAAGGCAAGTCTTTCAAAATACTTTTCGAACCAATTGTTCCATTGTTCTTTTACCTCTTCAGTCATACTATCTAAAGTATAAAAGGCCTCTTTTACAACAGAAAGTGGGTCTTGACTTTTATCTTTTTTGAGATTAGAAAGTAAGCGGAAGAAAATGGTCATATCTGTTTCCGTCTTATGCAATGCTTTTTCCAGTTCTTGTATAAAAGCACTTTCCTCTTCAAATGCTACGGAAAGACCAAGTTTCTCCAGCATCATTTTATTATACCTCTGAATGTAATTGTCTTTGTAATCTTCCAACGCATCTTGCAAACCTTCAGCTTCACCGATTAATGGGTAAATTGCATTGGCCAACTTAAATAAATTCCACCCAACAATTTCACCTTGTGTACCATAGCGATACCTTTTAAATTGTGAATCTGTAGTGTTGGGAGTCCACCCAAAATCATAACCTTCTAGCCAGCCATAAGGACCATAATCAATGGTTAATCCTAAGATAGACATATTATCAGTGTTCATCACACCATGAACAAAACCGACTCTCTGCCAACCCAATACCATTTCCATACTTCTTTCAGCAACTTCCTTGAAAAAAGCTAAATAAGTCTCTTTAGAAGGTGCTCCCAGGTGAGGATAGAATTGTGTAATGATATAATCTGCCAACTTTTTTAAGGTGTCATGGTCTTGGTTAGCGGCTAAGATTTCAAAGTTGCCAAACCTTACAAATGACTCAGCTGTTCTACATACAACAGCTCCTTTTTCATAGGCAGAGTTACCATTGTACATGACATCTCTCAATACTTCATCACCTGATAAACCAAGGCTTAATGCTCTTGTCGTCGGTATACCTAAATGATACATGGCTTCACTACATAAGTACTCTCTAATTGAAGATCTTAATACTGCCAATCCGTCTGCAGACCTAGAATAAGGAGTTTCTCCTGCACCCTTTAATTGAACCGCCCATAACTTATCATTATGTTCTACTTCAAAAAGGTTTATCGCTCTTCCGTCACCTAACTGACCAGCCCATTGTCCAAATTGATGTCCTCCATAACACATTGCAAAAGGGGTGCTATTAGGGTAGGTGCTATTGCCTGTAAATAGATTTTTGAATTCCTCTGATTGACTTTCCTCTTTTGATATACCAAGTGATTCAAGCATTTCATCAGAAACGTGTATAATCGATGGATTTGCGGTTTTTTTGGGAGTTACATAAGAGTAGCAAGCGTTGATGACTTGTCTTCTGTAATTTTCTTTTTCAGGATCAGCGGGTAGCTTAGTGAAAGTATTTTTTAAGTTGAGATGCATGTTCTTTCTATGATTTTATTCAAAGTTAATCATTGGACTTCATAACTCTTCAAAATGTTTTGAAAAAGGTCTTGCTGTTTTGCTGTAAAGTTGTTTTTAAATGATTTGATAAGAAATGTAAATGAATTGATTTAGGAACCGATTGCAATAAAAATCATATTGTATGTATAAACATTCTATTTGTAAATTGTATGAGGAAAAGAGCTAGCTACTCATAATTCAAAATAGAGAACCTTTATTTATCAAGTATCAAGAGAATGAAAAAATACATCAATCAGAGTGTTTTATTACTTGCACTGACATGTAGTTTCTTTGCATGTTCCGAAGAGAAAAATGAATTATTGTATTCTTCAGACACCTACAAAGTGTACAAGGATCATGTGACCCAAGGAGAATATGAAGCCAAAGTAGTTTCTGATAAAGAAATGACTTCCAATTACAAAAGCCCAATGCAAGATGCGTACAGCAGAGCAGTGGAGTTTAAGTTTAGTATTAATGGAAAAGATGATGAACTGCCTTACGGTATCAATCATAGAGTGGTAATAAGACCTGAAAATGGAGCTTTTACGACAGAAATAATGAAATTCGGCGAGCCTTGGGCTATGGAGGAACAAGTAGACCCGATGGACTGGCTAGAGAAAAATACGAAGGTGACTTTTAAGTTAGATATGTCTCCTGTGTTGAATGCTTTTAAAGAGAAAGGGTATTATGAAGATCTTCACGGAGATAAAATATACAAAGATGATTTCAAAGGTGTATTCATTGCAGGTGGAAGTGCTCCATTAAGATGGGACTTTGAAAACTTGAGTGAAAGAGAGCAATTGCAGGATAAAGATGGTGATGGCATTTATGAAATTACGTTTGTGATGAATGCGCCAGATCCTGAAAAGCAAACTTCACCGGTATGGAAATCTTCAAAAAATATATCTAAATACCCTACGTTTACTTCAGATATTCCATTGATCAATGCATTGTACAATTTAGCATTGAATGAGTTAGTGGCAGATTCTGAAACAGATGGTACTTTTAGAACAGGTAAAGAATGGGGTGGTGTCTGGACAAGAGATATCAGTTATTCCATTGTATTGAGCTTGTCAATTCTTGATCCGGATAGAGCAATTACTTCATTAAGAAAGAAAGTAAAAAGAAACCGTGTGATTCAGGATACGGGTTCTGGTGGAGCTTGGCCGGTGTCTTCTGATAGAATGACTTGGGCTTTGGCGGCATGGAATGTTTTTTCTGTGACGGGTGATAAAGCATGGTTGAAAGAGGCTTATAAAGTAATTTCTAATTCTATTGAAGATGATATGCTTGTGGTTTATGATGCTGAGACAGGATTAATGAGAGGTGAGTCTTCTTTCTTGGATTGGAGAAAGCAAACGTATCCTAGATGGATGGATAATAATGATATTTACCGTTCATTGAATTTAGGTACAAACGTAGTGCATTTTGAAGCAATGAATATCGCTTCAAGAATGGCAAACGTTCTTGGAAAAGGAAAAGATGCTCAGCGTTATTCAACTTTGGCTGATAATCTTAAGAAATCGATCAACAAACACCTTTGGTTAGAGAAAGAAGGCTATTATGCACAATATATGTATGGTAGAAACAATATGATTGTAGCTCCAAAATATGAAGCATTGGGTGAGGCGTTGGCCATTATTTTTGGTGTAAGTGATGCAGAAAGAAGTAAAGAGATTGTGACAAAGTCTCCAATTGTACCATTCGGTGCAGCATGTGTTTACCCTCAAATTCCTGGTATTCCACCTTATCACAATAATGGTATTTGGCCTTTTGTACAAGCCTACTGGAACATTGCGACAGCAAAAACAGCTAACGGTACAGCGCTTGAGCAAGGTTTGGCATCAATTTACAGACCTGCAGCACTTTTCCTTACCAATAAAGAAAACTTTGTAGCAGAGGATGGCGATTATATGGGTACGGAGGTAAACTCTGATGAAATGCTATGGAGTTTGTCTGGAAATATGGCCATGATTTATAAGGTGTTTTATGGTATTGATATTGATCAAAATGGTGTGCTGAAATTCAGTCCTGCTGTGCCAAAAGTTTATGGCGGTAAGAAACAATTGAACAATGTAAAGTTATGGGGAGCTAATCTTTCAATTGTTTTAGAAGGTTATGGTAATCAAATCAAAAGCTTTAAAGTAGATGGTAAGGAAGTAGCTTCAAAATCTCTTTCATTAGCAGAGGGTGGTTCGCATAATATTGAGATTGTCTTAGCCAATAATGATATCACTGAAGGAACATCTAGTAATAAAGTACCAAATAGATTCCATTTAAAAACACCTCAAGCGGAATTAAAAGGTGAAACTTTAACTTGGAAAGCCATTGAAGGAGCAGTGAAATATGAAGTGGTAGTGAACGGGAAAGTAGTTGCTTCTCCAACAGCAACAGAATATAAATTGTCTCCTTCTAAAAATATGCTGGATGAATTTGCAGTAAGAGCAGTAGACAAACACGGCTATCTATCTTATATCTCAGAACCTGTAGTGAGCAATAATTATCAATCGAAAAATATTGCAAAGGTGGCTAGAGTAGACCGAAAAGTGTCAATCAAAGGAGCACCGAGTAATGTGGTGGAAATTTCAAGATCAAAGAATAAGAAAATCAATTTTGATCTTAATGTAAAAGAAACCGGAGAGTATGTAGTATGGTTCTCTTATTCTAACGGCAGTGGTCCGTGGAATACTGATAATAAATGTGCGATCCGTTCATTGGTTGTAAATGGTGATGAAGCTGAAACAATTGTGATGGCTCAAAGAGGAACAGATGAGTGGTCAAGTATTGGTAATACCAACAGAATGAAAGTGAATTTGAAAGCAGGAAAAAATAAATTACAGATTCTTTTCAAAGAGCACAATGAAAATATGAATGTTGATGTTAATACTGCATTAATAGAAAATATATATTACGGTAAGACAAAATAAAGTTTTCGTACGTGTTAAGAAAAGGTTCTAAATTGAGTGTTTGGAACCTTTTTTTGTTTAACGATGACGGTATTTGTGTTATATTATTTATAATGAGTTGAAATATAGGCTTAAGACCTATTTTTTTTGATTTAACTAAACAATTCTTCAACGTTTTTGTTTATATTCTTGTCTTAAATAGTTAAACAAAATACTTCAACTAAAATATGGCATCAATAGGTATAATAGGTTCAGGTTTTTCAGGTTTGTCAGCTGCTATTACTCTCGCTGACAAAGGACATGAGGTTCATGTTTATGAAAAGAACGAACAAATTGGTGGTAGAGCTAGAACTAAGACGGTTAATAACTTCACTTTTGACCTTGGACCGTCATGGTATTGGATGCCGGATGTGTTTGAAAACTTTTTTGGGAAGTTTGGAAAAAAAGTGTCTGACTACTACGAATTAGAACGATTAGATCCCTCATATAGAATTTATTGGTCAAGTACTGACTACACAGATATTCCTGCTGATGTGAATAAGCTTGGAGATCTGTTTGAAGAGTGGGAAAAAGGCGCAAAGCAAAAACTTATGCAGTTTATGCATGAGGCTGAAATCAAATATCAGATTGGTATGAATGATTTCGTCCACCGTCCGTCTTACTCTATCATGGAATTTGCAGAATGGCAGGTAGTGAAGAATATACCTAAACTTCATCTGATTTCTGACTTTGCAAGTTACATCCGTAAATATTTCAAGGATGAGAAAATACTTAAGATACTTGAATTCCCAGTGTTGTTTTTAGGTGATGTAGCCAAAAGAACTCCTGCGTTGTACAGTTTGATGAATTATGCAGATCTGAAATTAGGTACTTGGTATCCTAAAGGAGGTTTTGGTGAAGTTGCTAAAGCTTTTGAAAGACTTGCAATTGAAAAGGGAGTGATTTTTCATACCAATACACCTATTGATAAAGTGAATTGCGAAGGGAGAAATGTAGTTTCAATGGAATGTAATGGTGAAATATTACAGCATGATGAATGGGTAGGCACATGCGATTACAACTTTTTTGAACAAAAGCTTCTGTCAAAGGAATATAGAAACTACACAGAGAAATATTGGGATAAACGCAAAATGGCACCTTCATGCCTGTTATATTACATAGGTTTAGATCAGAAGATTGAAAATATTCGCCATCACAGTTTGTATTTTGATTCACCTTTCGAACCACATGCTGAAGAGATCTATGATAATCCTGCATGGCCGAAAGATCCGTTGTTTTATATGAGTGCACCTTCTGTCAGTGACCCTATTATTGCACCTGAAGGTACAGAAAATATAGTGCTTTTGATTCCTGTAGCACCCGGCTTGAAAGATACTGAAGAAATTAGAGAACGTTATTTTAATGTAATGTGCGATCGATTGAAAGCATCTGTTGGAGTTGATCTTAGAGAACACTTGATTGTAAAGGAGACTTTTGCACACAACGATTTTGTAGAAGCTTACAACGCTTTCAAAGGCAATGCTTATGGACTGTCGAATGTATTAAAACAAACGGCCTTTTTGAAGCCATCCATCCGATTTAAAAAACTCGATAATGTGATGATGGCAGGGCAGTTGACCGTTCCAGGACCTGGTGTACCACCTTCTATCATTTCAGGGGAATTAGTTGCTAATGAAATCTTGAAAAAGAAGAATTTGAAAGCACCAAAGCAAGTGGTTTAATACATTGATTTTTTTCCTTTATCTATGGATATAACATAGGTAAAGGAACTTTTATATTTAATCTATTCTCCAAGTATTTATAATAACTTATTAATACATACCTAACAAAATTACACTATAACTTGAAACACTTAATGTAATGAAAAAGATTTATGATGACCTTTCTTATAACTTATCGAAATCACTAACGCTAAAGTATACCACATCTTTTGCAATAGGAATTCGATTTTTGTCTCCATCATTACGCCCTGCGATTTATGCGATTTATGGTTTTGTAAGAGTAGCTGATGAAATTGTGGATTCCTTTCATGGATATGATAAAGAACAACTGCTAGACGATTTTGAACAAGACTGTTATAAAGCGATTGATGATAAAATCAGTACCAACCCTATTTTACATTGCTTCCAAGAAGTAGTAAACCAATATGGTATTGAGAGAGAGCTGATCTCTTTGTTTATCAGAAGTATGCGTATGGATTTGGATAAAACAGAGTATTCAGAAGAAGAATACAAAAATTATATTCTAGGTTCTGCAGAAGTTGTTGGCTTAATGTGCCTTAGAGTCTTTTTAGAAGGAGATGAAGCAGAGTACAGAAGATTGGAGCCTCTGGCAATGTCTTTGGGTTCTGCCTTCCAGAAAATCAATTTCCTAAGAGATTTGAAAGCAGATGTACGCGATTTGGGCAGAGTTTATTTCCCTAATATTGATATTTCGGTATTCAATGATGAGGTCAAGAAAGAAATTGAAGAAGACATACAAAAAGACTTTGATCAAGGGTTTGAAGGAATCAAGCAATTGCCTAAAAAAGCAAGATTTGGTGTTTATTTAGCGTATATTTATTATACTAGGCTATTCAGTAAAGTGAAAAACGCACCAGCCGAAACTATTTTAAAAGAAAGATTGAGAATACCTGATCCAAAGAAATACATGATTCTTTGTCAGTCTTATATTCGACACCAAGTAAATATACTTTAAGCTATGGAGAGAAATGATGTAATACTCGTTGATGAAAACGATAAAGAAGTAGGGGTGATGGAGAAACTTCAAGCCCATGTGGAAGGAAAGCTTCATAGAGCGTTTTCGGTTTTTATATTTAATAATGAAGGGAAACTTTTATTACAGCAACGTGCGCTGACAAAGTATCATTCTGGTGGACTTTGGACCAACACTTGTTGCAGCCACCCTAAGCCAGGAGAGGAAGTGCATGATGGTGCCCACCGTCGTTTGGTAGAAGAAATGGGTTTCAATACTGAAATTGAATGGGTGGATCATGTACTTTACAAAGCAGCTTTCGGTAATGGGTTGATCGAACATGAATATGATCATGTATTTGTGGGATATTACGATGGTGTAATCAAACCTAATCCAGAAGAGGTAGAAAGTATCCGATGGATTGATATAGCTGAACTGGAAGATTGGATGAAGAAAAAACCTACTGATTTTACGGCTTGGTTTGGTTTGTGTTTGGAAAAAGTAAAGTATTTTCGAGAGACAAAAAATCAAGCAATCGCATAACTAAAACTAGATGAAACAAGCTGTAATTATAGGGGGAGGAATAGCAGGAATAGCCTCCTCATTAAGACTTAATAAACTAGGCTATAATGTCACTCTTTTAGAAGCCTCAGATACACTTGGAGGTAAATTAAGGCAATTTGAAGCAGAAGGTTTTCGATTTGATCAAGGGCCTTCACTTTTTACATTGCCTCATTTGGTAGAAGAGCTTTTTGCCTTGTATGGAAAGAATGTTGAAGACTATTTTCAGTATGAAGAATCTGAAATAGCTACTCAGTATTTTTTTTCTGATAAATCTATTTTTACAGCATATTCAGATCCTGGGAAATTTTCTGATGAAGTATTTAAAAAATGGGGTGTAGATGTCACTAAAGTCCTTCAGAATATTATTGAAGACTATAAAAAGACTTCACCCGTATTTATAGAAAATAGCTTAACGAAAATCTCGGACTTACTGACCAAAGAAGTTTGGGATGCACTGCCGGTCTTAACAAGAATCGGTGTTTTTGAGTCTTTGCATCAATTCAATCAAAAACATTTCAAACACCCTCAATTAGTACAGCTTTTTGATAGGTATGCCACTTACAATGGTTCAAATCCTTATCAAACCCCCTCAATAATGAGAGTGATCAGTGCTTTGGAGCACCAAGATGGAGTATTTTTCCCGAAAAGAGGAATGCGTTCAATTGTGACCTCTTTAGTAAAATTGGCAGAAGAGGAAGGGGTTACTTTTCTAAAAAATCAAAAGGTGGAAAGCATTAGTGTCAGCAATAAAAAGAGCATCAGAAGTGTAAAAACAGAAGAAAGCGTTTTTGATGCTGATCTTGTTGTTTCTAATGTTGACGTCAACTTTTTCATTCCAAATGTTCTTGATAAAAAGATAAGAGTGCCCAAGGAAAAAGAATTGTCGTCATCAGCAATGGTTTTTTATTGGGGAGTGAATAAGTCTTTTGAGCAATTGCATCTACATAATATTTTCTTTTCAGAAGATTATAAAAAAGAATTCCAAGAGATTTTTGAGGAGTTTAAAATTCCAGCTGACCCTACAATCTATGTTCACATCAGCAGTAAAATCAATCCTGATGATGCACCTGAAGGAAGTGAGAACTGGTTTGTGATGATTAATGTTCCTCCAAAACCTGAGTTATTTACTACTGAAGTGATTCGCAAGATTGAGAAAAGGGTGATGGCGATACTATCGAAACAATTGGATGCAAACCTTGAGGATTTGATTTCATACTCATCCTATTGGTCTCCAAAATTGATAGAGCAAGATACACAAAGCTGGAAAGGCGCACTTTATGGATTGAATAGCAATAAGCTAAACAGTGCTTTTTACCGTCAAAGAAACAAGTCAAAGGATATTAATAATTTGTATTTTGTAGGAGGAAGTGTTCATCCTGGCGGAGGTATTCCATTATGTTTGAATAGTGCTAAAATTGTTGAAGAAATAATAACAAACCAATGAAGGCAACACTTTTAATATCGAATGCAAAATCTTTCTCTGCTGAAAAGTGGGTAAAAATAGTCTTGTTTATTTTTTACGCGGTAGGATGCATCGCAGCATTTTTTCCACTCAATCAGCTCATATTACCATTTACGCCCTTTTTATTATTTTCCACTTTTTTGGTGTTGCTTTACTTTGAAGATCAAAAGGATACGCGGCTGAAAATCTGGTACACTTTTGTTTTTATAGGGAGTTTTTTGGTAGAGTGGGTAGGAGTACACAAAGGTTTTCTCTTTGGAAAATATGTTTACTTAGATAATTTAGGCTATAAACTAGATGGTGTTCCTTTATTAATTGCTATCAATTGGCTGATTTTAGCTGTGGCGGGAGTTACATTTAGCAAAAAAATAAAACTAAATATCTATCTTAAAGCAATTTTATCAGCGGCACTTGTTGTGCTATTGGATGTGTTCATAGAAAGAGTCTGTGAACCCTTGGGTTTTTGGAAGTGGAGCGGGGGAATGCCGCCATTGAAGAATTATATCAGTTGGTGGGTATTTATGACGTTGTTTATATTTTTACGATTGAAATTTTTAAGGTCTAATAATTCGATTTCAGTCTATATTTATATTTTATTTTTCACTTATTTTTTATTCCAAAACTTAGCGCTTATCCAACTATAAGTTATGATATTAAACATTCTAATCGTCTTGATCACATTCCTTTTTATGGAATTTACGGCATGGGCCGCACACAAATATGTGATGCATGGTTTTTTATGGTCTTTACATCAGGATCATCACGAGCCTAATAAGTCATTCTTCGAGAAAAATGATTACTTTTTTATAATTTTTGCTATCCCATCATGGTTGGGTATTATGCTCGGAATGATATATAATCATTACACTTTTGTTTGGATGGGAGCAGGAATTGCTTTGTATGGATTATGTTATTTTCTAACGCACGATGTCTTAATTCATAGGAGATTCAAGTGGTTTGACAATACCAACAACCGTTATTTCAGAGCGATTAGAAAAGCACATAAGGTGCATCATAAAAAATTGACAAAAGAAGACGGTGAATGTTTTGGTATGTTGATTGTTCCTCTTAAATTTTGGAAAGAAGCAAAAAGTATTAAACAAAAAAAGAAGAATGCCAGCACTGTCTGATATCTATTTAATCATTAATATACTGGCCCTTTTAGGTCCTTTACTACTAAGCTTTGACAAAAAAGTAGCTTTCTATAAAAATTGGGTAAGGTTTATCCCTGCATTTTTTACAATGGGTATAATCTATCTCCCATGGGATATAATTTTCACTTATATGATGTTTTGGGGCTTCAACCCTGATTATCTAGTGGGTATTAGTTTATTTTACCTTCCTATAGAAGAATGGATGTTTTTCTTTATTATTCCCTACTGCTTTTTATTCATTTATGAATGCGTTATCGCTTATTTTCCAAATACACTGAAGAAGACGTACCTCCCAGCTTACTTTTTTATTGGAGTAGCGATTTCACAAGCTTATTATGGTGGAACTTATTCAACTACTAACTTTTATGTAGTTTGTATTGCATTGGTAGTAGTGTATAAATTTCTCAACCAAGCTTTCTGGTGGTCTTATCTGATCACGTTATTTCCATTTTTGATTTTTAATGGAATCCTTACAGGATCATTTACGCCTGATCCAATTGTTTGGTACAGCAGTGAGGTATTTTCCAATGTGAGGATTTTCACAATTCCAGCTGAAGACTTTATTTATCTTTTAGGAATGATGTTACTCTGTTTTAGGGGTTGGAATATGCGATTATATCCTTCAGATTTCGATGAAAGAAAATAAAAAAAAGTGGTTTGTATTTCTAGAAAAGTACAAACCACTTTTTTTAAGCAGTTGTACAATTAAAATCGGAAGTTGTGGATTTTCTTTTTTAGCCTACTCTGCGTTAGAATATCATAACGTAACTATTGCTATGCTCTTCTATTCTGCCTTGATTAGACTAAAAAAAATAATCCAACTTAAATGTGCAATTGCCTATTCCATTATAGTAGGGAGGAAGGTAACAAGTTTAGGGAAGGTAATCACTAAAATAATGAGCAGGAGCTGAATGCAGATATAGGGGATGATTCCTTTATAAATCTGACTTGTTTTAATGCTTTTTGGAGCGACTCCCTTGAGATAAAATAGGGAGAACCCAAATGGAGGAGTTAGAAAAGAAGTCTGCAAATTGAGTGAGACTAGGATGGCTACCCATAATAGATCTAATCCATACAAAGAGAAAATAGGAGTGACAACGGGCATAAAAATGAAGATGATTTCAATGAAATCAATGAAGAATCCGGCAAGAAAAATTCCCAATAGTACTAGTGCAAGGAACATATAAGGTGAAAGATCTGAACCTTGAATTAGCTCAACTAATATTTCGTCACCTCCCAATCCTCTGAAAACTAATCCGAATGCTGTAGCCCCCACAAGAATCATAAAAACCATACTTGTTAAAGAACCACTTTCAAGAGCAGATTCCTTCACAGCTTTCCAAGTCAACTTTTTTTCTAATGCAGTTAATAAAGTAGCTGCTAGAGCGCCAACACCAGCCGCTTCAGTGGGAGAGGCAATTCCCATAAAAATAGAACCTAGCACCGCAATGATTAGAACAAATGGTAAAACAAATGTTCTTAGCAAAGATGAAAAGCTTAATGTTTTCTTGAACTCATCTATTTCAGCCTTAGGAATAGAAGGTACTTTATCTGGGTTTAAACCTGCATAAACGTAAACATATATTATATAGAAGGTCACAAGCAGTACCCCTGGAATAACAGCCGCAATAAATAGATCTCCAATAGATATATTCATAACACTGCCCATTAAAATCAATACAATACTTGGAGGAATGATCTGCCCTAAAGTACCACTTGCAGCGATGATTCCTGTGGAATATTCAGGTGAGTAACCTCTTTTAAGCATACTAGGTAAACTCATCAGTCCCATTGTGACAACGGTTGCTCCAACAATTCCAGTAGAAGCCGCTAACATAGCACCAACAATAGCCACAGAGATAGCCAATCCGCCTTTTACTTTCCCGAGAAGAATAGCCATGGTATTCAATAACCTGCTGGCAATACCTGACTTTTCAAGCATTACCCCCATATAGACGAACAAGGGCACAGAAATTAGGATCTGATTGCTCATTGTTCCAAAAATCCTAAGAGGCAGTAAGTAAAACAAATCAACCCCAAAAGTAAAATAGCCAAAAATCAATGAAACGCCTGCCAATGTAAAGGCAACTGGATAGCCCAATAATAAAGCCCCGAAAAGGCAGATAAATAGAAGTGCAAGAAGCATGTTGTTAATTTGTAGTTTTTAAAGAATAAAGCCCTTCCACAGTATTTCCAATCCCTTGAAGTAAGAGTAAAACCATACTTATGGGAATAGTAGCTTTGATTATAAATCGGTAAGGAAGGCCACTGGGGTCAGTAGAATGTTCTGTTATTTTATAAGAATTGATGATATATGGAATACTCGCATCAATAATCAATAAACAAAAAGGCGTGAGGAAAAATAGAAACCCCAACGTATTAATATAAACCTTTGAGCGATGAGACAATTTTGAGTAAAAAGCATCTACTCTCACATGTTTGTCCTGACGTAATGTGTTTCCGGCATTCAATAAGAAAATACAAGCGAACAGATGCCATTCTAATTCTGCAATAGAAGCAGAAGTGGTGTGGAAAAAGTACCGCATTAAAACATCAAAGCAAACGATGAGAATCAGCAATATTGAGAAATAGGACACAAAACTTCCTATTTTTTTATTCAGTAAGTTTAATTTGCTAGAAAATTTATTCATAGAGCAATTGTTGTGTTAAAAAATAGTATCTCATTGATACTGTGTACACAGCGTAAAATAGTTTATTGTATGTAGATTGTTAACTTGTGTAAAAATACATTATTCTTATGAATATGTACTATTTGTTTTCATTTCAAATCTGTTTTTTGTTGTTATCTGCTCTATTTATCTTTAATTTCGCCCTTCAGCAAAGTAATATATAAATTCGATTACTGAGCTCAGTTTTGTTTTAGACAATTTTTAGAATGGATTATACGTTAGATAAGGCGAATTTACCTAATCATATTGCGATCATTATGGATGGTAATGGACGTTGGGCTAAAGGAAAAGGTGCAAAGCGAATCTTTGGACACAACAATGCTATAAAAGCAGTTCGTGAGGCAACAGAGGGATGTGCTGAATTGGGGGTGGATTATTTGACTCTATATGCTTTTTCTACTGAAAATTGGAATAGACCGAAAACAGAAGTTATTGGTCTTATGAAATTGTTGGTTTCAACGATCCGCTCTGAAACAAAAACGTTGATGAAAAACAATGTTCGCTTGAAGGCAATTGGTGATTTAGAGCAGTTGCCAAAAGATTGTCAAAAAGAATTAGAAGAGTCAATGCAACTAACCAAAGAGAATACGGGTCTAACATTAGTGTTGGCACTTAGCTATAGCGGTAGATGGGATTTGATTCAAGCTACAGAGAAAATGTGTCAAGCATTTAAGGCGGGAGAAATTGATGAAGTAAACGAAGATACAATCAAAGGTTACTTGTCTACGGCAAATATGCCAGATCCTGAACTTCTAATTCGTACGAGTGGCGAACATAGAGTGAGTAATTTCCTGTTGTGGGAGATTGCCTATACTGAATTATTTTTTACTAATGTACTTTGGCCTGACTTTAGGAAGAACAATCTACACGAAGCTATTTATTCTTACCAAGGACGTGAAAGACGTTATGGTAAAACAAGTGAACAACTTTCGTAAAGATCAAGGACAATACTTAAAAGAGATCAAGCAAAACGCATGATATCAACTAAAAAAGCAGTGTATACACTGTTAACGTTCATCTCAATTTGGACATTCGCAATAACTACAACTTATGCTCAGTTTGGTACAAACTATGGTTCACAGAGTGGTAAGTACAAGGTAGACTATGGTACCCCTGTTGAATATACAATTGCAGGTATCGACGTTGTTGGTGCAGATTTTAATGATAAAAATGCATTAATCAACATCGCCGGATTTAAAGTAGGAGAGAAAATTAAGATTCCTGGCGACGCAATCAGTAAAGCGGTAAAGAAACTATGGAGATTAGGTATCGTTGGTGATGTTCAGATTAACGTTACTGAGATTCAAGGTAGTGATGTTTATCTTCAGATTGCCTTGAAAGAGAGACCTAAACTTTCAAAATTCTATTTTGAAGGCGTTAAAAAAGGACAAGCAAAAACACTTACTGATAAGGTACAGTTGGTTAGAGGCCGTATCGTAACGGAATCTATGATTCGTAATACTCAAAACCTGATTAAAGCACATTATGCTGAAAAAGGTTTTAAGAATACGGAAGTGAAAATTGTACGTGAGAAAGATCCTGTTTTAGCCAATTCAGTAATTCTTAGAATTGATGTTAATAAAAACAGCAAGGTAAAGATCAATGAATTAAAGCTTGCCGGCGTTGAGGAATTGACAGAGAAGAAAGTGAAGAGAAAATTAAAGAAAACGAAAGAAAAGCGTTTTGGTAGAATTTTCACTCCTTCTAAATTTATCGCTGAAGAGTATGCAAATGATAAGAAATCATTAGTTGAATATTACAACGAAGAGGGTTACCGTGATGCTGAAATCGTAAGAGATTCGGTTTACGATGTCAATCAGAAGTTAGTAAACGTAGAAATTGATATGTATGAAGGTAAGCGTTATTACTACAGAAGTATCAATTGGACGGGTAACTATAAATATACTGATGAGCAATTAGGCAGAGTATTGGGTATTTCTCCTGGAGATGTTTACAACACAACAGAATTGAATAAACGTTTATCGTTTAACCCTAATGGTGCAGATATCTCTGCATTATATATGGATGACGGTTACTTATTCTTCAACGTTACTCCTGTAGAAGTACTTGTTGTAGGTGACTCAGTGGATATTGAAATGAGAGTTTTTGAAGGTGAACAAGCTTACATCTCAAAAATCATCGTAAATGGTAATACTAAAACTTCCGACCACGTAGTTTATCGTGAAATTAGAACTTTACCAGGACAGAAATTTAGCCGTGCCGATTTAATCAGAACACAGCGTGAATTATCAACTTTAGGTTATTTTGATCCTGAAACAATTGATATTCAGCCAAAGCCAAATATGTCAAACGGTACAGTAGATATTCAGTACGGTTTAACAGAAAAAGCCAATGACCAAATTGAACTTTCCGGTGGTTGGGGTGGTTTCTACGGTTTCGTAGGTACTGTAGGTCTAGTCTTTAACAACTTCTCACTGAGAAACGTAGGTGACTTCTCTAAATGGAGACCTCTTCCTGCAGGTGACGGACAAAGATTACAATTAAGGGTTCAAGCTTCTGGTATTCAGTATCAGACTTACTCCGTTTCATTTACAGAACCTTGGTTAGGTGGTAGAAAGCCGAACTCATTGACTGTAAGTTATAACTACTCAAATCAGAACTCTTACAGTGGTAATACAAAGATTGGTAGTTTAGGTATTAATGCTGCTACAGTAGCATTAGGTCGTCGTTTGAAATGGCCGGATGACTGGTTTACAATGTCCAATTCATTATCATTTATGGTATATGACTTGAACAACTGGTTTGCCACAGGTTTTGGTGATTATAATAATGGTAAGTCTTATAACTTCACATTTAATACAACGATCTCAAGAAACAGTATTGACCAGCCTACTTATCCACGTAGAGGATCGCAAGTTTCATTGAGTATTAGTTTAACACCTCCTTATTCATTATTCCAAGACAAAGATTTCTCATCTCCTGATATTACAGATGAAGAGAGATATAGATGGGTGGAATACAACAAATGGATGTTTGACAATGCATGGTATCAAGCAATCATTGGTGATTTAGTATTAGCAACCAGAGCTCATATGGGCTTCTTGAATGCTTATAATGATGCAAAAGGATTAGGTCCATTTGAACGTTTCATTATGGGTGGTGATGGTTTAACACAACAATTTGCCTTATTAGGTACAGAAACGATTGGTTTGAGAGGTTATCAAAACAACTCAATCGTACCTTATGAGACCAATGGTCTAGGTGGTGTGGTTTACAACAAATTTGTAATGGAATTAAGATATCCAGTTTCATTAAACCCATCAGCAACAATCTATGTACTAGGCTTTATGGAAGGTGGTAATAACTGGGCTTCATTTGATGAATTTAACCCATTCGACCTTTATAAATCAGCAGGTTTTGGTGCTCGTATCTTCATGCCGGCATTCGGTATGCTAGGTATTGACTGGGCATATGGTTTCGATGCACCTCCTGGCCAGAGAGATATCAGTGGTAGCCAATTCCACTTCACAATTGGTCAACAGTTGAGATAATAAACGATATATTATAGATAAGAAAGCCTCCTACATCGGGAGGCTTTTTTTTTGTTATAAAGATTCTTGGTGCTTAGAGCATGTATGAAACATCTATTTTAGTAAAAATTCGCCCTTTCAGAACGTGAGTTTATTAATTTCATCAACTATAGAACCACTATTTTCTCTGAAATTAATTGCCCCACAACCTAAAATGGAAAATTTTTACTTCTAAAACATATATTCCAAACATGCTCTTAGTGATTTATTGTATTATTCTAATTTGAACCTATCTATTCTCATTAATTTAATATTGAAATGTTTATTATACACTTAAAAACTTTTTCTTTCAACGAAGCTTTGTATATTTGAGCATTCATTCACAATAAACACAACCTAAATTTACCAATTTACACACATGAATTTTAAACTAACAGAAGAGCAGCAAGCGGTAAAAGACGCTGCTCGTGATTTCGCTCAGTCTGAATTGTTGGAGGGAGTAATTGAAAGGGATACTGAGCAACGATTTCCTGCACAGCAAGTTCGTCAGATGGGAGAGTTGGGCTTTATGTCCATGATGGTTGATCCCAAATATGGCGGAGGCGGTATGGATACAATCTCTTACGTTCTCGCTATGGAAGAAATTTCCAAAATTGATGCTTCAGCTTCCGTTTCTATGTCGGTCAACAACTCTTTAGTTTGTTGGGGACTTGAGAAATTCGGCTCAGAAGAACAAAAACAGAAATACTTGCCAAGACTTTGTTCTGGTGAAGCTATTGGAGCCTTTTGCCTTTCTGAACCTGAGGCAGGAAGTGATGCAACATCTCAAGTCACTGAGGCTATAGATAAAGGAGATCATTACTTACTGAATGGTACTAAAAACTGGATTACAAATGGTAACTCAGCTTCAATCTACCTTGTGATCGCTCAAACCGACCGTGAAAAAGGACACAGAGGTATTAACTGTCTGATTGTCGAGAAAGGTATGGAAGGTTTTGTGGTAGGGAAAAAAGAAGATAAACTAGGTATTCGAGGTTCAGATACACATATGTTGAGTTTTACAGATGTAAAAGTGCCAAAGGAAAATAGAGTAGGGGAAGATGGTTTTGGTTTTAAGTTCGCTATGGGAACCCTTAATGGGGGACGAATAGGTATTGCTGCTCAAGCATTGGGTATTGCGGCAGGTGCTTATGAACTTGCCTTGAAATACTCTAAAGAACGCAAGACATTTGGAAAGCCAATCAGTGAACATCAGGCAATCGCTTTTAAGTTAGCAGATATGGCAACGAAAATAGAAGCAGCAAGACATTTAGTTTATAAGGCAGCGTGGCTGAAAGATGAAGGAGAAGATTATAGTGAGGCTTCTGCTATGGCTAAATTATACGCATCTGAAGTAGCAATGGATGTAACAGTGGAGGCCGTTCAAGTACATGGTGGTTACGGATATGTGAAAGAATACCATGTAGAGCGTTTGATGCGTGATGCTAAAATTACACAGATTTATGAAGGTACTTCTGAGATTCAGAAAATAGTAATTTCAAGAAGTATTTTAAAAGATTAAGCAGTTGATCAATTAAAATCCAAATCTTCCGTTCTTAAGTACTAAGTCAAAATTATATAACACTAATTCATATTATTTTTTCCGATTACTGCCTTTCAAAAACTTTAAATAGAACCACTATTTATACACTTTTGAGCGTTGTATTCACAAAAAATAACTAAGAATTAATTATCATTTATTTTTGGCTTAGTACTTAATTATTAAAACGCCTCATAAAAAGAAAGCCGGTCAGCGAAATTGACCGGCTTTTATATTTTAAGGTTAATCTAAAAATTAACGTTCCAATGTAATTTGGTAAGCTTTGATATAATAATCATATAAAGCATCCCAGTCAAAGTGGATAGAGCTTTGTTCTGCCGCACTTCTTTGAGAAATTCTGTCTCTTCTTTCAGAAGTTACAAAGTCATACATATAGTTAGCTAACTCCTCAGCAGAGTGAGAATAATCGCTATTCTTTCTATGGATTACTTCAATACCATCTATACGTGTTCTCTTCAAGTCATTGATCACAAAATCACCGAAACCTGCCAAATCAGAAGTGACAGCAGGAATACCTCTTGCTACACATTCCATAGGTGTATAACCCCATGGCTCATAATATGAAGGGAATACCCCTAAGTGGCATCCTCTTACAAAATCATCATAATCAATACCGAACAGCGGGTTCATTGAAGAAACGAAATCAGGATGGTATACCAATTTCACTCTGTCTCCCTCAAAGTTCAATAACCCAGAAGAACGAGCAAAGTTTAAGATGTCGTCCTTGCTGTCATCTTGAAGATTGTGCGTTGTAATAAATGGCAAACGGTCTGTTTTCCAAGATTGTACAGTTCTTCTTAATTGAAGTCTTAAGCTTTCAGGAATAAGGTCCTCAATAGAAGGTGTAGAATAAGTATCACCTTTAGAAGCCATATAGAATAACCTTTCACCTACGGAACGCTCCATAGCATCACAGATTTTTCTAATTTCTCCTAAAACTGCTCTTGATTCTAATTCAATAGGGTTGATGGAATTGTATTCTTTCTTGGTGATAAAGAAAGTGACCACCGTTTTATTAATATTGTTGACGCGAAGTTTGTGATTTAAACGAGCTAATGCTTCTAATGTTAAATCAAAACCTTTGTTCTTGAATTCGTATCTACCCGAAGTAAAGAAGTATAATGTATTATCAAGATCAAAAGAGTAAGATTGGAAGAAGTGTCCCATTACAAACTCGTGAATCTTTTCTTTATATATCTGGTGTAGGTTTTGTGACTCGTGAAGCGCTTCAAAACGATTGATATTAATACCATTAGGTACAATAGCATCAATATCTCTTCCTAGTAAATATTTACATTCAATAGCAGTCAACCTACTTACAGTACTGAAGGTATGTGCTCCATGTGCCGCTGATCTTTCGATAGCAACTTGTGGGAGTATATTAAAGTGAGTAGCTTCTTTTTCCCAATCATAAATCCCTTTCTCTAAATTATCATAGAAACTAGGGTCGTTCATTGCTAAGTATCTACCTAATAATGTAGCATGGGTAGTAAATACACACTTGATATCTAAATTTCTTCTGCGGATTTCAGGAATCGGTATACCTGCCATCCATTCGTGCATATGTGCGATAATATTTTGCTGATGCTGGTTTTGATCGTGTAATTCTTGGAAGAAGTCAGTGATTTGACTTGCTAACATGATGGTTTGATCAAAAAGTTCATCTCCATCAAATGATGGAATATTATGACTTTCCCAATTAGATTTTTTAATATCAGTAAGTTTCCAAGCTTCGTTGTATGGATTGAAAAGTACCACTCTTGGGCGACCCGAAACTAACCATCTACCGTAAGAAACTTCATATCCACGAGCACGTAAAGAACGAACAGTTCTGGAAACCAGATCGTTACCTTCATCAGAAATTGGTTCAAAAATCGCGGATACATTACTATTCACATAAGGACCTACTAAACAATAGTTATCATCTCCAAAAGAAGAGAGAACGTTTAATATTTTTGACTTGATTACTGTATAGATCCCGCCTACTTGGTTACACACTTCCCATGCTCCTTCAATTAAAAGGGGGGAATCTTTAAGATGATTATTTTTTGGCATATAGAATTTGGTAGTTTATTTTATCATTGAAATTTGCTTCAACCGATTGCATCAAATATACTATTCCTTTTTCTAAAAATTTTTCATACGCCATAAAAAATATCCAAAAAAATATTTTTTTATTGATAACGTGAGTTTTATACTGCATTTTTATAAAATATTAATTATTTCTTGTCTTTTAAGTATCCAAATTCTGGTTATATTCGTATTATCAGTTATTAATAAATTAAATTACAACACAATGAGTTACTTTAATAAAGTAAAGGGCTATTTGCTAAACCTCGGTTATGATATAAAAAGTGAGGACCTAGAGGAGGAACTTTTTATCATTTCTGATGAAGAAGAAGGGCTGATTAATGTTATTGTCGACTGTGAGGACCCAATCCTAATTGTAGAAATGCATATCCTAGAGCTTAACAACAACGACCCTGAATTCTACAGAACCCTACTTGAGAAAAACCGTAGCAGCGTACACGGAGCATTTGTAATTGATGCTGAAGGAAACAGAGTGCTATTCAGAGACACATTAGAGCTGGAAAATCTGGATGAGAACGAAATAGAAGGAACACTGAACGCATTTAAACTAATGATCAGTGAGAACTTCGACCTTTTATTAAATTACGCACAAAACTAAACAGAAAAATATGTCATTCTTTAAGAGAGTATTCGGTTGGATGTCCGCAGAATCACATGCCGCGATGGACAAATTAGAAGATCCTATCAAAATGACGGATCAAGGTATACGTGAATTGAAGACGGACTTGGATAAAAGTTTGCAAGGGTTGGCTCAAGTGAAAGCTATTGCAATCAGATCAAGAAAAGAATACGAACAACATAAACAAGCAGCTGTAGATTGGGAAAGAAAAGCTGTATTGTTACTACAAAAAGCAAACTCAGGACAAATTGATGTTGCAGAAGCAGATCGCTTGGCAACAGAAGCTTTGAGCAAGAAAGAACAAGCAGCGGCTGCAGCGCAGACACATGAAAAGATGGTTGTTCAAAACGAAGCTCAGGTGAACAAAATGGAGCAAAACATCCAACGTCTAAAATCTCAGATTTCGCAATGGGAAAATGAGGCGAAGACATTGAAAGCAAGAGCTAAAGTAAGTGAAGCTTCTTCTAAAATCAACAAGCAACTGGCTAGTATCGACTCAAGCAGTACTGTAGCTATGCTAGAGAGAATGAAGAATAAAGTGGAGGAGACAGAAGCATTGGCTGAATCTTATGGTGATATTGCAGATACAAATGTAACGATTGATGATGAAATCAATAAAGCAATTGGACCAGGAAGCGGTACTTCTTCATTGGCACTTGATCAGTTAAAAGAAAAAATGAGACTTGGAGCAGGAGGAGCTTCTGCTGGAAGTGAAGCCGCATCAGGTGGAGCATCTGCCCCTCAGGGAGAGTCTGAATTGGATAAATTGAAAAATCAATTGAATAATAATCAGTAATGATTACTTCATCATTGTAGTACAAATATCCAAACTCATTTTATAATACAGAATTTACTTCGAATAGTGATACTTTGTATTGTAAGATGAGTTTTTTTTATGTCTCACTAATTATTTTTTTAGACTAAAAATGGAAATTTACTCATGATTGATTAGCTTTATAATAAGAATTGGAATTGTATCACTACTATTGGTTTCAGATTAGTCCTTTTAAGACTGGTTTTGATTGATACTGTAATACAATTGAAAGATAAATTTAATTACAATTTTATTCTCCTGAAACGATCCTTGGATATAATGAAAAATCAAATTTTACCTATTGCACTTGTTATTTTTTCATTCATGTTAGCACCGGATTCTTTTGCTCAAAGTAAGAAAAAATTGAAGCAAATGAATGCTCAGTTAACGACTGAAAATACTGAATTAAGAAAAAGCAAGACGGAACTAGAGAAGAAGTCAAATTCATTGCAGACAATGAATGATCAGATGAAGTATGAGGTAGAAGGTTTAAAAGCTGATATTAATTCACTTCAACAAAAAAACGCAGCATTGCAAAATGAGGTAAATGCATTATCTGAGTCTAATGAGGCTTATGAAGAGAAATTAGCTTCATATGCAACATCTGGTAGTGGTGGAAACGTAGCAACAGCTGGTAATAATATGCCTTCCAACTCTGGTCAATGTTCAAGCCGTCAAGGTAAATTGCAAAATAACCGCACTTACTTTGTTGACTTAAGCAGTCAAATTATTTCACACGGATGGGGTGTTCAAGTTTATTCTACTGCCGACTTATGTGATGCACAAGGGTATGCTGAAAAGTTTGAAAACCACTACAAAATGTGGAAGACTTACGTGAAAGTAACAGAGCAAAATGGCAAGCAAGTATACAGTGTTGTATACGGTTCATTGAAGTACCAAGATCAAGCTAAAGTTTACTTAGAAAACTTTAAAAAGATTGGAAGAAATCAAGATGAACAAAGTGCTGTTTTAGTACAACACTAAGAAAATATTCTCTTATAATATGGAAAGGAGGCGTACGTCTCCTTTTTTTTTAAATCTATTGTATTTAAACTCTTGTATTTTTTTATAATTACACTTTAAGAGGGAGACTATTACCATATTTGTTGTAATATTAGCTGAATGGAATATTTATTGCACCTATTCCAATTACAAATTTAAATCATTAAACAAGAAGTGAAAAATCCTACTGTTGCATATACATGGAGAAAAGTGATTCGTTGGTTCTACGTCTACTTTGTAGCCTGTTTTTTAATTGCAGTAGGAAATTTTAGCTCCTTCAGGCAGATTGAAGATCATGATGCTGTGCTTGAGAAGGTGTTGGATATTCGACAGAAGTCCATGAGAATGACACTAGCAGCACAGGAATTCCTTTCTTATGAAGCACACTACGAAGACTTTCATAAGTCAAGAGAAGCGACTCCTATCATGAAGGAATACCATAAAATTGATAAAAACTTAGAACTTTACATCTCTTCAATTCTTGGTTCCAATTCCTCTTGGAAAGTAGAATACGAAAATGATTTGGATGCATTTTTTCTTTTATTGAAAACCCACAGAAAAACATTTTCCAAGATCATAACACAGCTCAAGTATAGAGGTTCTCGTAATTCAGGGATGATCGGTGACTTACAAAAAAGAACGAAAGCTTTAGCTAGTGATCCTTATGTAAACATTGTGTCATTAGAAAGAATGAAATTACTGGAGAAGAGTTACCTTCTTTCTGCTGATACTTCAGAGTTTTATAAAATCAGAGAGCTAAACCATCATATGCAAAAGGAAATAAAAAATATACCTATGGCTGAGAGTCATAGATATACCCTTTTGAACAACTTGAAAAGATATAACTCAACTCTTTTGAAAATTGTAAATGTAGATTTAACGATTGGTTTTAGAGGAGATAAAGGCTTGACATTGAACCTTCAGAAAAACACAGAGGATATCATCAATCTTTCTCAGAAAATGTATAACGAGGCAAAGAAGAAAAAAGATGATTGGATGTCCTACAGTAGGTGGCTTTCGGTCATTTTTGGTACGCTTTCCATCAGTGTACTCCTAGTACTTAGTTTAACCTCTCATGAATTACTGAGTAAGATGAAATAACCTTTTGAAGTTTAAGTTTAGATATACAAAAATCCCAAGGTGAAAGAATGCTATCATTACTTTTACCTTGGGATTTTCTTTTTTATCGTAGAACTCCTTAAGCTTTTTCAGGAGCAACTTTATCG
Organism: Flammeovirga aprica JL-4; assembly: GCF_012844305.1. Taxonomy (GTDB): domain Bacteria; phylum Bacteroidota; class Bacteroidia; order Cytophagales; family Flammeovirgaceae; genus Flammeovirga; species Flammeovirga aprica. The sequence goes on along the minus strand of NZ_JABANE010000012.1, from coordinate 49,264 downwards.
AGTTTGAAAATTAACTTGGCAAGTGGCATCGCTAGGATTGCAAAGGCGATGATAAACGCTCCTCCATAGAAATATAAATCCATAATTTCACTTTCACCAAAGAAAAAATAGGCCATCACACCACCATAAATAGGGGCTAAGTTATTAGCCAGTGATATGCTGAAGGGGGTGATTTTCTGCATTACTCTAACAATAGATGAATAAGCAATGATAGAGAAAACAATGGCCAAAACGATGATCAAAACAACATCAACAAGTGTAGGGATAGCAAAAGGACCCTGTTTGATGAATTTCAAATAATATGGTAGTACCGCCGCTGTGGCAAGAAAAGCACCAAGCATTTGATAGAACGTAATAACTAAGTAGTGGTACTGTCTAGAAGATTTTGAGGTAAGAATTGTAACCAAAGCAGCGAAAAAGGCGGCTAGAATGGCTGTAAACATTCCTTCGCTGTAGGCAAAACTGGAACTGAAAATCATATAAACACCAAACAATGCAGACAAACCTGTCATTAATTCATTGAATGTGGGTTTTTTCTTAGAGAAAATTGGGTAAACAAAACTTACCCACACAGGCGTTGTGGCCATTCCCACCAAGGTTACAGATGTATTGGAGGTTTTAGCTGCTATAACGAACAAAACCCAATAAATCGAGGTGAGCATTCCGGTAAATACCAATAAAAGTATATGAGAAGTCTTGACCTTGAGTGATATTTTCTTGATGCTTAAAAAGATAAATATCATCACAAATGCAGTCATTGTTCTTAAAAAAACAATTTCAACTGAGGACAAGGATATATAGATATTAATAATTGGAATTGTACTAGAACACAATATCCAAAAGTGCAACTCTAAATAAGCACGTTTATTATCTGTGGTTGCGAGTTTATTAATAATTTTATCAAATGACATTGAGCAATAAAAAGTGTAATGTGTCAACTACCTAACCTACAAATTACCATTAATTTTTAACTATCCCTAATAGGACAGCTGGATTGAAATGAATACCCCTTAAAATTGATAGTAATGATAGATTTTGTCATTCATCACTCTATTACAGGTGATATTTTTTCTCCCCTGCGTTAATCTCTATCGTCATTTGATTTTCTAAAGGAGGCAAAGGACAATCATAGCTGTCATTGTAAGCACAATAAGGATTATAAGCTTTATTAAAATCGATCACAGTTTGCATAGCTCCTTTTTTCAAGCCCCTTAGTTCAATATATCTTCCTGCACCATAAGTGGTTTTTCCTGAAGTTTGATCACGGAAAAGTACCATTGTTAAGCCTTTTGTCAGAGGGTTTGGCAGTGCATTTTGAAGCAGTACTAATTTTTGTTCTTGATTTCCAATTTTGAAAGTTGCCCAAGCTACTTTTTTATACGTTCTAGGGTCTCCGTTCGTAGAGGCAATTTTTATAGTTGAGGGTTTGTCAGCCCATTCTAAGGAGGCATTGACAATAAATTTCTTGTCAGGTGTGTAATAGTTTAGGCTTTTAAAAGCGTCAATCTCTTCTTTTTTAAGTGGTGAAGTTTGTTCGTTTTTGAATTCCTCATTTTTCTCCGCTCTTTCAATATTCATTTTTTCAAGATATTTACCCTGCTCCAAGTTTGAGTTAGAAGATAAATAAGTGTAAACAATGACCACGGCTATTAGGGCAAATAAAGCAATTTTTATGATTTGAGACAGTTTCATAATGTTATTTTGAGACCTTTTTTAATATAATAAATATATAACTTTTTTAAGAAAAAATAAAACCAAGTTTAGTTTTATAGGAATATAATTATAAATTATTGTATATTGCTAATAATTACTAAATAATAATAATGATTCTATGGTTAAACCTTTTACTCACAGCGAAGAAAAAGATTTACTATCTAATCTAAGTAAAACGCTTCTCTTTGAGGGCTATGTTGCAGGATTTCAATACTATTCGGATAAAGATACAGAATGGGGAATTATGCGACAACCAATCAAATTAATCAGAAATACTGCCAATGAATACGATGAGTTTGCAACGGCAGTTTTTGCAGGTGATAAAATGATCGGCTATGTTCCTAGAGAAGTGAGTAAATCTATTGCTGAAAAACTGGAAAGTGAAGAAGTAATCGAAGCCGAACTCGTTGAGGTGGATCCTTCAGCACCTGACCAGAAGAAAGTGCTCTTTCGCATTTGGAATTACAATTACGAAGAGGCTACCTAAATACTATTGATAATTCATTTTGCCGTTAATTTCTACGTTTTAATCGAAACTTTTGCCCTGAATTTTCAAATAGCTGATCTGGTAGAGTGTTTTTTACTTTCAAGTAGTACTGCGCTTGAAGTTGAATACTTTTCAATAGGTCTAATCTATTGATGATCGCTATTTCAGACTTATAGTATTTTTGCAAATCTTTATTGAGAGGTTTTCTTTCTCTATACTCTTGAAGTATGAGTTGGAAAACCTTTTGTTTATCCCATTCTCCTGTTTTTTGTTCATCCGTTAGTCCACTGATTTTCTGTGTATTATTGATGTTAATGTCCGTATCTTCACTTTCTTCTGTTATTTCATTGAAAGTGAAGTGAATGACATCAATAGAAGTGGTGCCAGACAAGAAGATCTCTTTACCCATTTTAGACCAAGTCCAGAAATCATTTAATAATGGAATTCTAGGAGGTAATGCTTTCAGTTCTTTTTCAAAATCATTTTGATATAAAGGATGATTTAGAATAGCAAAGCAGTAATAGAAAATGTTCTCTTTGGACAAAGCTTTCACTTTAGTTTCATTTTCTATTTTTCCTTTCTCTAATTCACCGATGGTGTTGATTATTTTTTTGGAAGACTTATTGATCTCCTGCATCATCACTTTTTTCTCCGTTGATCCTCTAAAAAGCTGATGCATTTTTTGAGTCAACTGATGTAAAAGTTTAGTGACATCCTCTAGGTTGTTCTCTTTATCTTCTGCTAAATCAGAAAGTTGTTTAGTGAATTTATGAAGGACAGGAAGTCTGTTGGTATATCTTTCAATTATTTTGATTTCACTTACAAGCAACTCTTGAATTGACCCAACCGAATTGTTTAATTCTACTTTTGGAAGCCTCGAAACGTAATATTGCTTGAAACGATCCAACGCCCAGTCACTGATGTTGCTGCTGTAAGAATGATCTTCTTTATAAATATTCAACGGCAATATTGTTGAAAATTGGTTTCTACTATAATAAGTAGAGAGAAGTGCCTGATTTGAAGGTGTGACTTCCAATCCTAAGTCCTTATGCATGGATAGGGCAAAAGTAGGATTTTCAATTTGAAAACCATGGTGCTGTAAAGTATCCCAGTTATCAGTATCTCTGTTTGAAACATAGGCCCATTTCTTTAAAAACGGCTTGACGTAAATTCGACTTAAATTCGTATCCGTTACTACCGTTTTCTTATCTAACCCTAGCGTTTCTTTTTGCTGTTGGTTTTTATAATAAAGATTGACTTTGTCAATCAATTGTTTCTTATTAAAATCTGTATGCCACGATCTATTCTTCAGGTTCAAAGTTGGCAAAGACTGATTGAAGATGCTTTTTTCTTTGTCTGAAATTAAGCAGAGGAAGTTTTTATACTCATCAGAAGATAACGTGATCCAATCGTCAGAATCTTCATGGACATGCGCAAAATCCTCTAGATAACTCGGAGCATAAAAAACACCTTCTTTTTCTTCTTCTTTACTGAAAATAAAGCAGTAAACCACCTGCGAAGAATATTGTTGGGCTTGAATATAGACTCTTTGACAAATATTTGAAACGGTTTTTCTCCAATTTTTGTACTCCGGAGCAGCCGCCAGAGAGTGATCCCCTCTAATCACTAAAATACCATTATTGCCTAGTCTTTCTTTTGCCCATAAAAACCAGTAAGAGACTGGATTTCTGTAAGAATCATTTCTGAATGTCTTTTTGACTTTATTTACCCAATCTTTGTGAGCTGTTCTGTTCCCAAGAGACATCTGTTGAATAGTACCGAAAACAATTTGTACTGGATCTCTATTCAGGTTGATCAGTTTATTAAGGTTACTGTCACTTTCAATGAAATCCAAGTGCTTTTGTCCTTGAGGCTTGATATTGACAAAACATAAGCTATTGCCAAAAGAGCGGGTGCTAGCAGGAATAATTACGGCACTCCAGTAATAGGCGAGTAAATCGTAACAAACGATCGTATTGGATTTTGCTTCAATATCAAGAAAAGGAGGTAAAGTAAAGGAAGGGTATAAATACTGAGCATTGGTGCCCGAGTTATTCAAATGCTTTTTCATTAGCGATCTGAACATCCCAAGAAAATAATTAGGTAAGGGTTCACCTTCTTCTCTACCCATTAAAGTCGTGAAAAGTGCTTCCTTATTATTTTGTTCTACTAAAAGATGAGTGATGTTTTCAGAAATGGATTGATAACTTCTTTGAATCAGTTCATTATCAATGCTTTTAGAAGTCAGCTCTTCGAATGCATTATAAATAGAGTCATTCAAGACCTCTTCCTGACGCTCTTTTTCAATTAAAATGGAGAGGATATGCTTACTTACAATGTGTTCACTGACAAACTTTAAAAGGTCTTCTACCTCAAATGTGGGAAAGAAAGACTTTTTAAAGACTTTGATCAATTCAGTACTGTTTTCCTGAATCTGTGATTTATAATTTCCAGCATATAAAAGTTGCTGTTGTAAGTTTTGTATCGCTTCTCCTACCAAACCTCTTTACTTTTTTAAGTTCAAAATAGAACAGATGAATCGGTGAACCTAAAAGCAGAATTTTGTCTATTATGAAATTTCATAAAATCAAAAGTTCATTAAAATAGGGTTTTGATTCATCATCTGCCTCAAATTGTCAATTGAATTGCAAATATTATTGCAAACGTACAACAAGAATATAAATCTTCGAAATCCGATTAGTATATTCGTAAAAAAATTAAGATATAACTACAAAATCATGAAGTGCAGGTGAAGGATTCCCTCTATGATTGATGACATGATTTTTTAGAATAGAAACTGTATAGAGTGTCTTAAAGACCAACTAAATTATGAAGAAATTATTTCTGCTTGATGGCATGGCCCTTATTTTCCGTGCCCATTTTGCCCTAATACGTAATCCGCGTATCAATTCTAAAGGAGTGAATACAAGTGCTCCAATGGGGTTTGTGAACTCTTTATTGGAAATACTTAAAAAGCAGAATCCTACACATATTGGTGTTTCATTTGATTTGCCGGGCCCAACTTTCAGACATGAGATGTTTGAAGAGTACAAAGCCAACAGACAAGAAACACCGGAAGATATTTCTATTGCTATTCCCATCGTAAAGAAAATTGTGGATGCTTTTAATATCCCAAGATTAGAAGTGGAAGGTTACGAAGCTGATGATGTGATTGGTACATTGGCCAAAGAAGCGTCAAAGCAAGGTTTTCAGACTTTTATGATGACTCCCGATAAGGATTATGCTCAATTAGTAGATGAAAATACATTTTTGTATAGACCATCGACTAAAGGGGGGATCGAGATTCTAGGAGAAAAAGAAGTACTGGAAAAATTTGACTTGGATAGAATTGACCAAGTGATTGACTTGCTAGGACTTCAAGGTGATGCGGTGGATAATATCCCAGGTATTCCAGGAGTTGGTCCTAAAACGGCTGTGAAATTGTTGAAACAATACAGCACAGTAGAAGGTATTCTTGAGCATTCTTCAGAATTAAAAGGGAAACTGAAGGAAAGAGTAGAAGGAAACAAAGAACAGGCGATTCTTTCAAAAGAGTTAGCAACAATTAAAATAGATGTTCCAATTGCTTTTGAGGAAGAAAAACTTAAAGTACAGGAACCGAACAAGGAAGAGATCGTAAAGATTTTCAATGACCTTGAATTCAAAACATTATTAGGACGATTATTCCCAGATGCGAAACCTGCCCCTGCTAAAAAAGTAGTGAAAGCTGGTGAACAAGCATCATTATTTGGAGCTCCAGCACCATCAGCAAAGACTGAAACAGTAGAGGAAGTTGTTGAAGAGGAAGAGTTGAGCGGGCCTGATTCAATTGGTACTGTAGATAAAAACTACAGGATGATTGATACAGAGGAGCGTTATCAAGAATTGATTACTTACCTCTCAAAACAAAAAGAATTTGCTTTTGATACAGAAACATCTTCTTTGGATGCTTTAGAAGCTCAAATCGTAGGAATGTCATTTTCTGCTCAAAAGGATGAAGCTTATTATGTGCCTGTACCTTTAGACAAAGAGGAAGCCGATAAAGTGTTAGAGCACTTCAAACCATTGTTTGAAAATGAGTCAATTCTTAAGATTGGCCAGAATCTGAAGTATGACTTGCAAGTAATGGATACGGCAGGAGTAAAGGTGAAAGGTCCTTTCTTTGATACCATGTTGGCACACTACTTAATTGAGCCAGACAAACGTCATGGTATGGACAGCCTTTCTGAAACTTACCTCAACTATATTCCAGTTTCTATTGAAACAGTATTGGGCAAAAAAGGGAAGAAGCAGAAGAATATGAAAGACTTGCCAGCTTCTGAAATATATGAATATGCTTGTGAAGATGCGGATGTTACTCTTCAGTTGAAAGAGCAGTTCTTACCAATTTTAGAGGAGAAAGGTCTAAAAGAATTATTTGAAAACCTTGAAATGCCATTGCTTGAGACGTTGAGAGAAATGGAAAAAGAAGGTGTTAATTTAGACGTACCTTCATTGGAGCAATATTCTGTACAGATTGGGAAGGAAGTAGAGCAGCTGGAAAAAGATATTTATGCCTTGGCGGGAGAGGAGTTTACAATTTCATCTCCAAAACAGCTGGGTGTGATTCTTTTTGAAAAAATGAAGTTGGTAGATAAACCAAAAAAGACCAAAACGGGTCAATATGCTACAGGTGAAGAGATTCTTCAAGGTTTGAAACAGCATGAAATTGTTGAGAAGATTTTAGATTTCAGACAACTGGCGAAGCTGAAAAGTACTTATGTAGATGCTCTTCCTAAACTTATCAAGGCAGATGGTAGAGTGCATACAACGTACAATCAAGCTGTAGCCGCAACAGGTCGTTTGAGTTCAACAGATCCAAACTTGCAGAATATTCCAATTAAAACTTCAAGAGGTAGAGAGATCAGAAAAGCTTTTGTGGCAAGAGATGAAAACTACACTTTTGTAGCCGTGGATTACTCTCAAGTGGAATTGAGAATTATGGCGGCTTTCAGTAAAGATGAAGAAATGCTCAACGCCTTTAAGGAAGGAAGAGATATTCATACAGCGACTGCTGCAAAAGTATTTAAAGTAGCGGAAGCAGATGTTGAGCCAGAAATGAGAAGAAGAGCAAAGACGGCTAACTTCGGTATTATCTATGGTGTATCTGCTTTTGGACTTTCTCAGCAATTGAATATTGCAAGAAGTGAGGCAAAAGAGTTGATTGATAACTATTTTGTGGAATTTCCTGCTATCAAAAAATACATGGACGATGTGATTGCGAAAGCAAGAGATAATGAGTATGTAGAAACATTGATGGGAAGAAGAAGATATTTAAGAGATATCAATTCTAGAAACTTCACGGTGAGAGGTATGGCGGAACGAAACGCTATTAATGCACCAATTCAAGGTACTGCTGCTGATATCATCAAGAAAGCCATGATTGAGATTCAAGAATGGATGAATTCTCAGAACTTAAAATCAAAAATGATACTTCAAGTGCATGACGAATTGATCTTTGATGTGCATAACGATGAATTAGAATTAATGACTTCCAAAATAAAGGAAATGATGGAAAGTGCTTACGACATCGGTGTTCCTTTAGAAGTGGAAGTAGGTAAAGGTATAAATTGGTTAGAAGCCCATTAATAGAATGAGTAAACCACAAACAGAACAAACTTTTTTTATCAACATAAAAGACTTTTTGAGTCTTATCAGAGCCAACAACCTTCTTATCATATTGTTCACACAATGGATGGGAAGGATCTTTTTGGTAGGTCCTAGTACCGAATGGAAATTCCTTTTACAGGATGTTTCTTTTTGGTTGTTGACTTTGGCAACAGTACTGATAGCAGCCTCCGGATATATCATCAATGATTATTATGATATAAAAATTGATGCTGTCAACCGACCTAACAAGCAGGTGGTAGGTAAAGTAATGAAAAGGAGGGTAGCGATTCTAACGCATACCGTATTTAATTTTACGGGTATTTTTATTGGGTTTTACCTCTCAAAAGAAGTTGGAATTGTGTGTTTTATCGCTTCCTTTTGGCTTTGGCTGTATTCAAATGAACTGAAAAGAAGAGCTTTTATAGGAAATGTAAGTGTGGCAGCGATCACAGCATTCTCCATTTTCTTGATTAATATTTACTTTGCTGATCACAATAGAGCTGTATACGAGTTTGGAATTTTCTCTTTCTTCGTGTCGCTTATTCGTGAGATTATCAAAGATTTAGAAGACAAGGAAGGGGATGTGAAATTTGGGTGTAAAACGTTACCAATTATATGGGGTGATGCAAAAACCAAAAAGCTGATTTACCTTTTGTTCTCTTTGTTCATTGCCATTTCTTTTGTCATTGTTTATGAAATGGAGGAACCCTACATACAGTATTATTTCTTTATTCTATCACTTCCAGCCTTCATGATGATTTACAAATTAGTGAAGGCGGTATCTAGTAAAGATTATGGAAAGATAAGTTCTTTTATAAAGTACTATATGGTGGCAGGCATTTTAGGGATGTTTTTCATCTAAAAATTATGCAGTTAAAGGAAAAAGCCAGATTCATCGTTATGTGGAATCTGGCTTTTTCATATTAAAGATTTTCAATTTCATCTCTAGAGAGTCCGGTTGATTTCATTATTAGTTCAATGTCTGCTCCATTTTCTTTTAGCGATTTTGCAATTTGAACTTTCTCATCTTTCCTGACTTTATCTTCAGCATCAATTTTCATTGTCCATTCAATGCTAGCTTTATAGCTTAGGTTTTCCATATGTCGAACATAGTTTTTCTTTTCCTCTTCAGAAAGACGATCCACTCTCCATAATTTTCTAGCCTCTCCTATACCTTTAGCAGTAAATTCTTCCTTTATATCATCATTTTTGAAATAATAGATCCACTGATCTAAGGTGTCTTTAGCATGATTATCAAATTGATTTACTTTGATGACATAAAATTCAGGAAATAACTGATAAGGGTAGGACTTGTCAGTTAGTAATTCCTTCTGTTTTGGGGATAATGTAAGTTTGTCATTTTGATGAATTCCATGAAAATCAGTTTTACCATGGTAAACATAATCATCGCCTTGTCCTAAATCAAAATAAACAATATTTACAGAATAAACTTTTTTGACATCTCTATAAGGTTGACCTAATTTTAAGTATTCAGCAATGACTTTTGATGTTCCATAAAGCATCCTATGGAAGTAATCATATTCTTTTTGATTTTGAATTTCAATGATTACAAATTCCCCTTTTGAATTTTTGACTAAGATATCTACACGGTTGAATTTGTCTTCTTCAGAAATTTGATTACTCTCACTCTCTAAAATATCCTCAATTTCAATTTTTTCTTTGAGTAGTTCAGTCAAAAAACCTTCTAAAACAGTATAATCTGCTTTATTTCTCAAGAGCCTCTTGATTGCCCAGTCAAACCGAATGATATTTCTTGAATTCATAAGCTATTTTTTACAAAAATAGTGGTTTTATGTTGCACAACCACTATAAAAAAAGAAACTCTACAATATTGCAGAGTTCCTTAGTATAATAATAAAAGTTCTAGATAATCCTGAATTGGTTAGAAAAAGGTGTCCGATAGTCGTTGAAATATTGTATAACGTATAACTTTAGAAAGTTTCATATTTTTTGATTGAGAGTTTTATTTTGAAAGAACGGTATCTGTGCTTTCAAATATTTTATCAGCAGATGAAGCGATAAAACCTTCGAAAAGTGCTCCTGTACTGTCTTCGTATCTTTTTGCGAATTCATAATAACAAGATGGCACTTCGTATTCGCCTTCTTGGAAATCGATTTTTACCTTATCAGCAAGAATACTAGATTGTTCTAGTAGTTGTTCTTTGCTTCCTTTGATCTCTCCGCCAGATGTATTCATCTTAAAACCATTGTCTTTTAAAAATTGATTTACATCTTCTAGTGTTTCAAAATTATTCAGCTTATTGCAGTGAATTGTAAAGTGATTCGCTCTGAAACCAAATACATACATCCATCCAGCATATTCAGATTCTTCAACAAGACGCTGGTAGATTTTATAAGAAGGCTTTGACCAAACACAACCACTTAATAGCAATTGGTCAATTTCCATATCTTCTACTCCAGATGCTGCAATAACAGAATCAGCTACATCTTGCAGAAATTCACTGCATAACTCAAGGCGTAATTCTGAAATGAAAATTTTAGGAGCGTCTTTGTCGCTACGGTGTTGGAAGTGTGCCGCTTTTAGTTTTTTGGCCTCAAAGATATATTCGCCTTTTTTTTCATACCCCATACGGATAAAAGGTTCAGAGAGACGCTCAACATTCACTAATGGATTGTTGAAAGTACGAATAGCAATATGATCGTTTTCGATTTTTTCGCCTTTGTCCTCAAAAATGGACTGGATCTTAGCTGCAGAAGGTGTGATTTCTACATATTGATCCCAAAGCTTCTCAAGGATGTTTTTCATGTGTTTAAATTGGTAATGTTTGGTCTTATTAAATATAAATGTAAAAAATACGTTTATTGGTAGTGCAAATATACAAATGAATTTTTTTAGGCAAAGAAAAAAGTGAATTATTTTGAAATAAGAAGAAATTAGGAAAATGATACTATTAAAAAAAAGTTTTGTTATATCATTAAATAAAAAACCACCTGTTTTTTGCAATTGACTTGTAAAACAGGTAGTTAAGTTTTAGGAATGGGACAATAATAACGTGCACCGTGATTGAAGTAATGGGCTAGTGATATTGACTACAACAAGGCTAAAGTGTTGTCTACGTTGCTAACCTTCAAGACTTTAGTTTTGATTAGGTTGCCCTATCACCTGCCCATAGTTTAACTATGGTGCAAGAAGCACTCGTTTACTTTTGTCCTAGTACTTAAGTACTGTGACAAAAGTAAAGGTACACTTTATCTTATCTTTTTTATCCTACTCTTCGTTAGATTTTTATCGCGTAACTAAGGCTATGCTCTGCAAATCTGCCTTGATTAGAATAAAAAATATTAAACTAAAATCATCCCTTCTCTTCTGTCACAGTACTTAGGTAATTATGAATTTGCAAAACCTACTTTACGATTTAGTGTTGGTATTGTGATCTCCACAGAATGCTTTCCATTTGTTTCTTTTAAATGTGTTAGAATTATAAGAGGAAGCAAAAAGTGTGGAGCTCTAAATATCACTGCAGGTACCCATTGTAAAAGTGTATTTCCAAGAAAGTCAATATGGAAATGTCCTGTAAGTCTTGCTAAAGATGTCAATGCTCCCCAAATGATCATGTATACTAACATTGGTTTTGCAATTCTTGGAATGAATATCCCAAAGGCAACAATAAAATCAAGGATGCCTGCTATTAATAATAAATCTTTTGCTCTATTTTCTGTTACCCCAAGTGTAGCGATGGTCATATCAATAAATTTTCCAGGAACTGGGTAAAAGCCAACCGCATATAATCCATGACAAATAAAAGTCAGAGCAATAACACATTTTGCAAAGAATACTGGAAACTCTTTTTCTTTATTAGAAATCACATACCAAAGAAAAACAGGAGCTGTAAACTGTGCTGAATATTCCAGCAATTGTCCAATTTGCATGAACTTTTCTTTTGAATATAAAAAAGCCAAAAAGAGAAGGCCTATTGCACCGACAATTTGAAGTTTTAAGCTAACGCTTTTGAAAAAACCACCTTTATGAAGTAGTAAGATAGAGGAAGCAGCCAATAGATAAAGTATTCCAAAAGCAGTAACACTAGCATTGATCCATTGGTCAGCAATAGGACTTGTAACGTAATCAAACCAATTAATACCCAATATATTTTCCACAGGGCCTTTCAATAATTGTTCGTCCCAAAGCAATGTTCTAAAAGGAGCATCCCAAACTAAGTGCTGTATTGCTCTTCCAAGGAAAACACAAAAAGCACTTATAGCGATATAAATATTTATTTTCGATTTCATATGTCTATTTAAAAAACAATGACTATCTCCGAGAAAAGCATTTGAAATGATTCCCTCAGAGATGGAGAATTACATTATGGTGATTTCTATTTTATCAACTTGATAGTTTTAGAAATTCCAGCCCCGATGATTTGAGCAGTATAAGTACCTGCTTTCAAACCTTCTGTTACCACTTTGACCTTATTGTGCCCCACTGTAATTGTTGCCCCATGATTTTTGACAAGTTTGCCTGAAGCATCAAAGAATGAGATTTGAACCTGACCTGGAATTATGGCTTCAAACTCTAAGTTTAAGATATGGCTCATTGGGTTTGGATAAGCTATGAACTCCTTCGCTTCTTCAAATTCTACAAATTTTCTAGCATTTGAACCTGGAACACTTTCATAGGTAACCACAAGTAATGGTGCAGTACTCGATGAACCATCATATGATTCTGCTACTCTTCTGCCATATCCTTCAATAATGAATGCCATTGGATTACCTGCTGTCCAAGCTGAACGGTTAACGACTTCTTGTACCAACGATTTTAGATCAGGAGTTCTCTGTGCTGAACCAGAACTACCTACTGTTGACCAAGTTGATGGGTTCCAGTTGACATAAGCAGATGTTTTTGGTCTGTATGAAATATCATAACTAGATGAAGAAAAATAACCTGCATTACTTTGGTCTTGAGCATAAATGCTAAGTGTACCAGAGTTATTGATATTCTCATCGACTGTGAATTGAATATAAGCACCCGTGATATTTGCTCCATTTGGAATATTAAGTGATTGGAAACGGATGCCTACTTTTTGATAACCAGCAGAATTATGAGAATCATAAACTAATTCCAAATCTGAACTGTTGAGGTACATTGTACCGTTTTCAGCTTCTTCTGCATCATCATAACTAGAAATTACTCGTTTTGAAATAGTAACTTCTACAGGGTCTGTATCATTATCAATTGCTCTGAAGTTGGCTGTTATTGATTTGTAAGCATTCATTGTCACCGTAACAGGATTTTGACTTCCTGATAAACTTCCTGACCATCCAATAAATTCATAACCGTTATTTGGAGTAGCAGATAAAGTCACATTTGTTCCATCTTCAAAACTGTTTTGATTAGGTGATTTTGAAACAATGCCGTTGGATGCACTTATAGAAAGAGTATGGAAGTCCGGAGGAGTAGTTGTATTACCATAAGTGTAGCTTACTGTTAAAAGTGCTGCACTAGAACTTGATCCTTCATAAGCTTCTGCAGTTCTTTCCCCATTACCATTAATGATAAAAGTCATGTTGTTACCACTTGACCATCCAGAGCGGTCCACGACTTCTTGTATTAATGTTTTTAAATTTGGAGTACGTTGAGAAGTACTTGACTGACCAACAGAAGACCAGCTTGAAGGAGACCAATTGACAGATGCTGATGTTTTTGACCTGCCAGAAACATTGTAGCTTGAAGTACTAAATGCTGAAGAATTACTAACATCTTCTGCTCTTATTGTTAGTGTTCCAGAAGACCCGCCCGTTTCATCTGTAGTGAATTGAATGTAGGCCGTGTTAATCGTAGCACCTTGTGGAATAGCTAAATCTTGGAAACGTAAACCGACAGTTTGATTACTTCCGTCGTATACAAGTTCAATATCTGAACTGTTAGTATACATAGTTCCTCCACTGCTTTCTTCAACGTCATCATCTCCAGAACTGATACGGACGTTGATTGTATTTTGAACTACGCCAACATTAAATGTTCTCGTTTCAGAAGTTTTAGAATTACCCTCGTTGTCCTCTGCAATGGCAGTAAATGTATAATTTCCATCTGCAGGAATAGCATAATTTACTTGGTAAGGAGTAGAGTAATCTTGTCCTACGTAATTTCCATTGATATAAAATCGAACGCTAGAAATACTACCATCACTGTCACTTGCTGAAGCACTAAGCGTAATAGTTTGTGGAGAAGTGTAGTATTGTTGATCAGCAGGTGAAATCAAACCAATATCAGGAAGGCCCGCATTAGCATTACGGATAGTGACCACTGAGCCATTTGATGGAGACCAGATATCAAGGTTAGATGGTGCGGTAAAAATATTATTATCACTTACAGTGCCAACGTAATAGGCGTTGTCTACTCTGATGGTTCTGATTTCAATTTTTGATTTTTCAATGAATATCCATTTGACTTGATTGAACATACCACTGTTTCTTGTCCACGCTTTGTTATCGTTGTTAGAACGTAAAGGAGCACCCCAACATCCTTCACCGGTATATACTGTACCATTTACATCGTCTCTAACGAAACCTTCATCGCTTCCACTGCTTGTAGATGGTCTAACTGGCCATGTTGTTTTTACAGTGTGAGCATCACATTCCACTACAAGCTTTACATTGTTCTGATAAAATAAATTGGCCCAGCTACTGTATTGTGTGTTTCCTTCAGACTTACTGCTTACATGCGGGCGCATTGGTTTGTGGTACTGAGCAGATTTCCAAGTGACATTGGAATTTCTAGCCAGGTCATCAGCAAGCCACGATGTCTGATTACCACTGATTGACATTTCAGTATTAAGCGTATAGGCTCTGAAAAGATCTGTACCGAAAGTGATGGCATAATAAACATCGCTTGATGGAGTATCAAATAAGGTGTAAACCATGCTGTTAGAACTTTCGTGGTTACCACGAGCGGCGATGATTGGAATCATTCGTCCATCACTGCCAATGGTCAGTTGCCAGTCATCAAACCAGTCTTGCCATTCTGATTCTGTACCCGAAGATGTCATATCACCTCCAAATAATACCGCATGAGGACGAAGTCTTGCCACAATCCTATTGGCATTTTGACGGGGTGTACGGTTGTTTCTAGAATCACCTCCTGCCACGAAAGAAAGCTTCTCGGAAGAAGAGGAAGGTGCAGTTTTAAACCAGTAACGCTTACTTGTACCTTGACTATCTCTAATTACAAAGTAGTACGCTGTGTTAGGTTTTAGTCCTGTGAGACGAGCAAATTGGTTGTTCATTCCTTTGTAATACACGGATCTGTCCACTGTTTTACTGTTTGAATAGTAGCTGTAATTAGTGCCGTAATCCGTTGTGCCATAGTAAACAACTGGGTTACTGCCTGAAACTTGGTTCCATCCAATTGTGATTGTTGTAGCTGGATTGTCTCTTAGTGTAAGACGGTATTTTTCTGTGTAGGCATAAGAAGCCAAAGAAATCCCGAACAGTATTGACGTAGCAATACAGATTGAGCGTAATAGAAAATTTCTCATTGTTGTGTTTGAAATATATAGTTTTATTAGGTTTCCATTATCTACCTCTCCCTCACAGGTATGATGATAAAAAAATTTCGCTGGAATTATTTAATTGGTTTTTTAAAATTATTTAGATCGTAATGTGAAAAGAGAGTTCTTATTTAGAAACTGTGTGCAAAGTAATATATAATTCGTTAAATCAATAAAGATAAATCATTAATGAATGAGGAATTTATATATGAATACTAAATGAAAAGAGTGATTTTCTTCTCTTAAACGAGAAGTAATTGAGGAAATTAGCATTACAGAATAGAATACTGTTATGATAAAATGAATAGAATTTGAAAGGAAATAACCCTCAATTT
Source organism: Flammeovirga aprica JL-4 (assembly GCF_012844305.1). Lineage (GTDB taxonomy): Bacteria > Bacteroidota > Bacteroidia > Cytophagales > Flammeovirgaceae > Flammeovirga > Flammeovirga aprica. Next base: position 33,551 of record NZ_JABANE010000012.1, on the reverse strand, counting down.
GAGCTAACGAAAATTAGTTTCTTCAATCAAAAACTTTTATCAAGAAGAGTGTGGAAATAGAAGGGTATTTTACTCTTTATGAGGATGTTATGGTAGTTTAAATTCCTGCTGTTTATTACTTTAATATGAAGTAAAAGGTTGATTGTATTTTACTTTGATAAATAAAATGTGACTATTTTATTTTTGAGAATATAATTAAACCATTTTCAAGTTCTACTTTTTCATATTGTTTCTGAATGATAGTGATATAATCCAGTAGTTTTTGTCCATCTCCATTAGTATCTACAATTACATCAGGCATATCTTTTTCAAAAGCATTGTAGATCGTTCGGATTTCATCATAATTGTCAATTTTCTTGAAGAATTGACGGCTTACATTATAATTAAGGTAAGGTGTTGCGAGTTTATGATCTTTATAGTACTTGTAGTCCATACCGAAAACAAGTAATTTATCGCCATATTCTTTGAGGTCGGGAACGTTTGTAGCCCATGCATTTTGGTAAGGAGATGCAATTTTCTTTGGTAAAATATCGAAGGCTGTTCCTATCATGAGGGTTAAAAACAATAGAGAATACGTCCAGAGAGTGATTTCTGCTAATAGTTTTTTACGGATGATCAATAGTTCATGAGCACTGAAAAAGCTAAGTGCGGGAACGTATAAAATCAGTTGATAAGAAATAGTGAAAGAAGAGAATACAATACTCAAAGTGGCTGTAATCACCCAAATCAGCATCAGTTGTTGGATGTTTTGCTGAGAATTAATGAAAGCATTGTAGCTGAAGGTTTTGAACATTCCTAATAATAAAATCACTGCAGGAATGACAGCGAGCATCAGCATCTGTTCCCATGTCAATTGGAAGTCATGCTTTAAATCTGGGATGGCAATCATGCAGAGGTTTACAAACTCTTCTAGCCCGTCAATATAGTACAGGTATACTAAATAACTTCCCCACACAATTGTAAAACCTACGAAGGCAAGGAAAAGCCTATTAAATGAGGACACCCTGAATGTGGCTAATGCAAAAATACCCATCAAAAGAAAAGAGAAGGAGGGCATATAAGCCAAAGAGGCTAATCCAAAGAAAATACCCGTATTTAAAATACTTTGCTCGACATCAGTCCTTTCCATTCTCAGTAAATTTCTCAAACCAAACAGGAGAAAGGTCAGAGAGATGAGTGTTGGGGAAAGGGTCATGAAATCGTAGCTGAGGTTGGAGAAGAGCAGATACATAAGGCCCGGAATAAACGTTTTTTGTTTATAGGCTTCACTTCTGTTCATCATCAAGTTGAATAGATAGGATTGTATTAAGGTCAGAAACGCAGCAAAACCAAAAAAGATCGCTTGTGATGTGCCAAATAAAGAGGCGATCACCCAGTAAAAACCTGCTGACAGCGGGGCGATATTGTCCCACACGTCTACATACATACTATTCCCTTCGGCAAGTTTGTCGCCCAGTGTAAACCAATGAATTTCGTCAGAAAGCAAAGGAATATCACCCATCCAAATTGGAAGGCGGATGATGATCATAAGGAACAAAAGAATGATTAACCGTAAGGGGTCGTTGATCTTAAAAAATGACAGCATTTTCTGCTAAGTATATCCTATAAATTCAAAAAAAAGTAGGTGTTGCTATTGAGATTACAACACAAAGAGCATGTCTGAACAGTGAAGCCGCTCAAACATGCTCTTCAAAAATTAACGTGTGTAGATATCGTCATCATCGTCATCCTCTTTTTTCTCAGGAATGTCGATGTTTTCAAATAACTTATCAATTTTCTCTGCTTCCTCAGCAGTATTGTCATAGTAGAAGCGTAATTCAGGAATTACTCTTGCCTGATGACGGATACGTTGTGCCAATAGGTTACGAATTGATTTATTTTGTTCCTCAATCTCCTCAACTTTTCCTTCAGGATCTTTCGTTAACAAAAAGCTTAAATATACTTTCGCCAAACCTAAGTCAGGAGAAATTTCAACGTGTGTAACAGAGATAAAAGCACCTCCGAACATAGAAACTGAATTCTGTTGAAAAATTTCGCCTAGATCTTTCTGGATTAAACGAGAAAATTTATGTTGTCTTTTACTGTCCATTTTCCTTGTGATCTAATTTATTTTAAAGCCTCATAAACTAAGAAAAGTAGGGTGAGAGGCTTTTTATACTTTCGTATTGTGCAAATTTCGGAAAAAAATAAGAGATGCCATACATAAAATGAGGTTTAGTCGTCATCCTCTTCATAATAATCCTCATTTTCAAAGTCGTCTAAATTGAATTGAGGGGTTTCACCGTCACTGCTGGCTCCGAAAAGTTGTTGTTGTGAGGCTGTGTAATCCTCACCAAACTCTTCTTCATACTCTTCATCAGGGTCTTCACCAAACTGTTCTTCTTCTTCAAGGAAAGATTCACTGTCGTGTATAATTGCTTCATCTTGAACAGGAGCGTCATCATAAACATGATCATCTTCAGTAGAATCACCAAAGTTGTTATTGATCTGTGTTGGAGGAGCTTCTTCAGGAATGGGATCATTGAGTGTCTGTGCTACTGTCAAAATCATTTCCATATCACGGTAAAGCTCTTTTAGAATAAATGACCTTTTGAGGGAATGTGTAGTGTCTACCTTGAATAATTCTTTTCGGATATCAAGAAAAACATAAAGTTTTCCCCCCTTCATTACGCAGTTCACCTTCGCTTTAAAATGTTTTCTGATTTTATAGAGCCTTTTTATAAAATCATCTTTTAACGATTTCTCTGCAGCAGCTCTGTTATTGGCGTATACTTTAAAGAATTTTCTGAATTCAGGGTCCTTAATTGGAATGTACCTTCCATAGCGGTCGTCTTTTTCCTCGATCAGCCGGCCTACATGTCCCCAGTTCTTTTGAATATGATCTTCAAAAATATAAATATCTGTATCAGGAGGGTTGTCGAGCTCAATGATCATGAAAAAGCCATGGAATTCTTTCTGGTATTTTTCCTTCTGCTTCTTTTTTTTGTTGACATACCATTTCTTTGTCGGAGGTAATAGATGACGAACCATTACTTCCGACATCTGAAGTGAAGTGCCTTCTATAGAGCCTTCAATTAAGTCATCACCATCGTAATCGTCAGGTATTGTAGGATTTACACCGCTTTCAATCCATTGTTTTAGAGGAATGAAACCTTGAGGAGAGTACCTTAAACTGTTGTCCATAAAGCGGATCATTTCTCTGACTACCACTTCCTTATATTCAACTTCAATGCTGTCATCATGGAAATTATTCTTAAAATAATTCATGGAAGTAAGTGGAGCGAAAATACACATAAAGTATACCCCGTATTCGTTTATCTGATCTAGATACATCAGCATCAAAGCAAAGGAAATCAACAGCATTGTCAAGCCTCCAAACTGTAGACGTTTATTGTGCATATAATACCTTTTGTCTTCAATCTGATCTAGCTGATCGGCAATATTTTCTTTGAAATGACTTTTAAACTCTTCGAATGATTTCATGAATGGGCACTTACTTTTACCTAAATCAAGTATGAAGATAGGGAGTAAAAAAGGATTTAAAAAGAAGTTTTATAACGCTGATTATTAACCTATTCTTTTTGAGCTTAATAATTGAACAATTATTGTAGAGGATAACTGACCATATTTTTTGCAGATTAAGACTTCATTTATTGCAATATTCATTATGAAATGAGATTTTTACGGCATGAAAAAATTCTTAGTGATCCAAACGGCATTTATCGGAGATGTCATTATGGCAACTGCCGTTGTGGAGAAGTTGATAAAATTTTACCCTGAGTCGTCTATCGATTTTGTGGTAAGAAATGGGAATGAAGGATTATTGAGAAACAATCCTCATATCAACGAAGTTATTATTTGGAATAAGAAAGTAGATAAAAATAAAAACCTTCTGAAGGTCGCTGCGGAAATAAGACGCCGTAAATATGATCGTGTGATCAATTTGCAACGCTTTTTTTCCACAGGCTTGATGACTTTTTTGTCTTCTGCAAAATCTACTGCAGGTTTCGACAAAAATCCTTTTAGTACGTTCTTTTCAATTAAGCAGTCGTACGAAGTGGGAGTGGGGAGAGAAAGAGAACATCACGAAGTGAGCCGTTATTTGTCTTTGATAGAAGATATAACGGATGCTGAATTTGTGGGACCAAAATTATATCCTAGAGAAATTGATTATGATAAAGCCAAATTCGAAGGGAAATATGTCACAATGGGTCCTAGTTCTGTATGGTACACAAAACAGCATCACAAAGATAAATGGGTAGAGTTTATCAATAAGGTGCCAGAAGATACAGCTATTATTCTGATCGGAGGACCTGGAGACAGAGATCTTTGTGATGAGATTGTAGAAAAAGTAGATCGAGGTAATTTGTGCAATTGGGCTGGTAAGCTATCTTTTCTGCAGTCTGCCGCACTGATGAAAGGAGCAGTGATGAATTATGTCAATGATTCCGCTCCTCAGCATATGGCTTCTTCTATGAACGCCCCTGTCACGGCCATTTTTTGTTCTACTATTCCAGAATTTGGTTTTGGACCTTTATCCTCCAACTCGAGAATTGTGGAAATCAAAGAAAAACTCGATTGCAGACCTTGTGGTATACACGGTCATAAAAAATGTCCAAAAGGTCACTTCAAGTGTTCAATGGATATTGATACAAACGAATTACTCATTTCCGATTGGAAAAAAAAAGAGGCATAAGTACTTGTCTTTGTACTTAAAACCTAACTAAACAGACAAATATGAAGAAGTTTCATCTAACAGCAGGACCAAGTGAGCTGTATTTTACTGTAGAGCAGCATATTCAACAAGCTTTAAAAGATAATGTTGCTGTCATCTCCCACCGTAGTGGTGCATTTCAAGAGATCTTTGCTTTTACAGTAAAGCAGGTGAAAGAAATGTTGGGCGTACCAGAAGATTACCATGTGGTTTTCACAGGTTCGGCAACAGAAGTATGGGAAAGACTAGCGCAGGACTGCATTGCTAAAAAAAGTGCTCATTTTGTAAATGGCTCCTTTTCAGAACGTTTTCATGCTTTTGCGGAAGCTTGGGGACATCAAACTCAAAAAATCGAGAAACCATTAGGTGAAGGTTTTTCTGAAGCAGATCATAAAATTGATGCAGATGTAGACTTGATCTCTATTACTCAAAATGAGACAAGTACAGGGGTTCAGTTTCCTGTAGAAGATATTTACAAAATCAGAGAAGAGAATCCTGATGCTTTGATTACTATTGACGCAGTTTCTTCTATTCCTTATCTGGATATTGATTTTACAAAAATCGATAGTTTATATTTTTCTGTTCAAAAAGGAATGGGTTGCCCTGCAGGTTTGGGTGTTTGGATCTTCAACGAAAAATGTGTTGACAGAGCCAAATCTCTGAAAGCAGAAGGAAGATTGATGGGTGGTTACCATGACATGTTTACGTTGTTGAAAAATGCTTCAAAAAACATGACACCTGCTACTCCTAATGCTATTGCCATCTATACTTTAGGTAAAGTATGTGAAGATATGATCCGCAGAGAAATGAAGATTATCAGAAGTGAATCAGATTACAAATCTTCGTTACTTTATGCCGCAGTTGGTGCTCATAAAGATTTGGACTATGCTGTAAAAGAAGAAAGAGTTCGTTCGAAAACAGTGATTGTTATTGAAGTAAAAGAAGGACGTGACGCTAAAGATTTAATGGCGTATCTTTCAGAGCAAGGTTTGGAAGTCAGTACTGGATATGGTCCTAATAAAGCGACTCAAGTACGTATTGCCAACTTCCCTACTATTTCAAAAGAAGTGTATTTCAGATTAGTGGATTTGATTGAAGCTTGGTAATTGTTTAAAAAACTGTTTGGAGTGTTTGTTAGAAATAACACTTGAAACTTAATATATTTAGACCCATCATCAGTTTATAATGTAACGGATGATGGGTTTGTTTTAATAAAGACTTTAATTTTTTCAACTGATGGCATCGACAATTACAATAAAATGGGGTACTAAAGATATAATTACCAATGGTATCTATTTAGGTTTGTCCGTTCTATTTACTTCTGTTCTTGCTTATCTTTTTAACGGTGCAAATGGATTAAATACGAATATTAAATTTTCTTACAGTTTACTGACTATAGTTGGAGGATTTGCCTCTTTGCTTTCTTTATGGAACCTTTTGAAAGCAAAAAATGGGTATTCTGATATTGTTATTGATCATGACAAAGTGATTGTTAAAAACAGAAGTCTGGGATATAAAGAAGATTTTGAATTTGAAATTTCCGATTTAAAGTCACTGACTATCATTGAAAAAAGTGAAAGTTGGGTAGATAATATGATTGATCCCTTATTATATCAAATGACGAGCAAACGATATGGTTTTCATCTTTTTGTCGCTTTGAAAAGTAAAGAAGGGGTTTCAAAGCTTTTTCCTCAAGCAAAATTATCATCAGAAGAACTGAAATCTATTGCGGATCAGATGCAACAGAAAATAAAAGAGATAAAAGTTTAACCAATTAAAGTTTATTGTTTTAAATCTCATTGAAAAGTTCATTCTCCTTCAGAAAATCCAAGTCTAACTTATATCAATTAACCCAACAAGGGTATTTGAAATGCATATTATTAATAAAGTTCTCCACTTTGGAGTGAATCCATCTTTGTCGAAATCTGAACAATCGAAAGTTCAGTTGACGAATGTTTTTTTGGTAATCATGTTTAGTGCAGTACCTTTTTATTTCATTTCTTTCTATATCATTGATGTTTCCATCTTGAAGAAAAGTTGGGGTTTTCTATTCCCTCTTTTGATCTACCCTATTGGTATGTATTGTTCATATCTAGGGAAAATTACTGCAGCAAGGCATTTTTTGATGATTGGGTTTATTTCAGGCATCTTTTACTTCCTTCTTTTTTTAGGAAGCGGAGTAGGTGTTGAAATGTTCTTTTTTGTGGTAATAGCATTGTCATATCTCATAAAACCCGAAAAATCTCCCCATTTCAGTTACCTCTACTTAGTGGTCTGTATTATTATGATGATCATTGGCTATCAAAACTACCAAACGAGTTTTACCATTCAGATGGATGAGAAAACCCGAATGTTAATGGCCGTAGTCATGGGGCCGATGGCTGTGATTTTACTTTTTGTGATGATAAAATTTTTCAATGATAAAATAGATAACTTTATTTATGAAACTACAGCCCAAAAAGAGCAATTAGAACATTTAAATAAGGAACTTAATCACTTTGCATATATAGCCTCACATAATTTAAATGAACCTGTTCGTACAATGGACAGCTTCATTGATATTATAAAAGAGGAATACCATGACCCTAAAAATGAAGACCTTAATGTGTATTTTACTTTTATTGAAGACGCATCATCAAGAATGCATACTATGATTGATAGTCTTTTATCTTATTCAAAAATAGGTCGAGAATTAAATTTCCAAAACTGTAATATCTCATCTATAATAAGTTTAGTAGAAAGAGACCTTAGTTTCTTGATAAAAGAAAATCATGTGAATATTCAAAAGACAGCTTTACCTGAAATAAACTGTCATTCATTATATCTTCAACAGCTTTTCCAAAATCTCATTTCAAATGCTATTAAATTTCAGAAGCCTGATTCTAACCCTAAAATTGAAATTAGTTGTGAAGAAAAGGGAGGTTTCTGGCAGTTTTGTGTTGCTGATAATGGTATAGGTATCCACGAAAGCAATCTAGAATCTGTATTCCAAATGTTTACCAAAATACACCGATCTGAAGAATACGAGGGTAGTGGGATTGGATTAGCTTTTTGTAAAAAAATCATTGATATGCATGGTGGGGAAATTTGGATAAAATCTAAAGAGAATGAAGGAAGTGAAATTTATTTTACAATAGCGAAGGATCTGTAGTAGGTAGCTTATAAAGAACTGAGTTGCTCTGTTTACAAATATGTTTTTGATTCTCTTTTAATTCAAGAAATTTTCTTCGATGATTTCAAATATCTTTTCCTTGGTCAACGGTTTGTTTGTGAAATCACCGACAACATTAAACTTTTTAGCTCGCTCTCTTTCAGAAGGATCTTTTGAGGTAGTAACCATGCAGATGATCACATCTGCTCTCATGTCCTTGTCCAGCGTTTCATATTCGTCCAGAAAATCCCAACCTGTTTTGTTAGGCATATTGATGTCAAGGAAGATGATATTAGGATTTGGATATTCATTATTTTCTTTAGTAGAAAGATAATCAAGTGCTTCTTTAACACCGTGTTTCACAACGATTTCATTCGTAACTTCGGCTCTATCGATGACCCTTTTCATAATAAAAATGTCAGCCGCAGAATCATCAACAATTAATACTTTATCTAATTTCTTGTCTATCTTTTCTGTCATCATCAAGTTAAATGCTTTACCCTAATTCCAATTCGTTTTTTTATCCAATAATTAAAAAATGGAAGCTAGTAAAAGTTAGTGATATGTAATTTTATAAACGTATTTTTTTACTTTTCCTATACGTAGTGTTTGATTTAATTCCCTTTTCAATAAATTTATTGTCAGAATAATCTATTCTAAAAATAGAAAAAGAATGATAAAGGAGAAAATTAATGTATTATTGATTGAGAATAATCCTGCAGATATCCGTCTTATTAAATATAATATACAGAAGATTGTACCTTTGGCAGTTTTTAAAGTGTCAAATGATCTTTCGGAGATAAAAGAGCTACTTTATGATTTTCTGCCTAATATAATATTTTGTGACTATCATTTGGATGGGTTTTCAGGCTTAGAGGTTTTGGATTTCTTGAAAAAGAGCAAATACCGAGCTCCATTAATCTTTATTACCGGACAAATTCATGACGAAGAATTGGCCGCTGATACCATTTTGGCAGGTGCCTCAGGTTATATCCTTAAAAAGGATATGAAAATTCTTTACAAAAAACTATTGCCTTATTTCGATCGTCTTCATGACAATTTGTTTTTAAGTAAAATAGAGATGAATGAATTGCATAAACAGCATAAAGAACTGATGGAGAAATTAAAGGATTTGATTGAAGAGAATAATTATTATAAAAAAGTAATAGAGGATAATTCTGATAAAAGATCACAATAAAGCGTTATTGTTTAAACATCTTGATCGTGTTTTCAAGAAGTGAAATGTCCCCGACACCACCATGGCCAGGTACTACTATTTCAACCTCCGGAAAATCCAGCATTGTTTTCATAACAGAGTTAGCCCACTCAGTAGTATCAGCATCCTCAAGATTACCTTTACCCCATCCTTTTGCCTTCACTAAACAACCTCCAAATAGCACTTTATCAGAAGGGATGTAAGCCACAATATTGTCATGCGTATGACCGGCTCCTTCAAATTTCAAAAGTATTTTATGATCGTCTACGTTTAGGGTCAATGTATCTTTAAATACAATTTTTGGAGCTGTAAAATGGATAGAGTCAGTAAGATGTGCGGTGTGTTGAGAACCATATGATTTTATATTTTCTTTATGAAAGTATTCTAATCCAGCAACACAGTCTACATGAAAATGAGTAGGCACAACACCTTTCACCTTTACTTTTTCTTTCTTTAACCAATCTAATAGTTCAATGGAGCTTTCTTCGGTTGTAGGTGAGTCAATAATTATAGCCTCGCCGTCGTCCATCACTACAATGCCATTGCATGGAACTCTTCCATAACTTTGAGTTTCTAGAAAAGAGGTATGCAGATAGACATGTTCAGTGAGTGGCCTTATGACTAATTGATGTGAAACATAAATATCTTTCTCTTCCTCTTCGTTTTTGTCAGAATTACAAGAGAAGAATAAGACACTTAAAAAGCCGAATAATAAAATTGGTTTCATTGAGAATAATTTTTGAAAGTGAAAAACTCAGAAGTTATGGCTCCTGAGTATTTTACAATTTCATTATTATTCAATAATAATCCTACGGCCTATGCTTTTGAGTTGATAAACTCTTTCACTTTAGGATGAAAACTCAATAATAAAGAATAGCCTGCAACTATAAATCCGATGATTGCTTTTGCAGGAATAGAAGCAATGAAATCAAATAGTATGATCGTTCTATAAAGGTTGAGTTTCCCATTTAGGGCCGTGTAGATTAACCCAATTAAATTAACTACATAAATACCTGCCGTATAAAGAATATACTGTGGATTTGCATTTGGGATTTCCAATTTTCCAGTACTGATCGCAAAGTAAAGTCCAAAGGCAATAAATACTTTCAGTAAGAAAGAAACCATGATGATACGTAATGCTACAGGTTTTTTAAGATCAGACTTTAATGTAATAGTTTCCATAATAGAATGTGTTTTTAGTAATTGATATGATACAAAGATCAGTGATCAGAAAAGGAAACTATTGGAATATTTGTTCAAAAATTGGAAAAATAAGTTCATTTCATTTTTGAAAAAATATAAAGCGACACTAGTATTTTGGATAAAAGGCTGATTTTAATTTATTCGATTAAGAAGCATTCTTATTAGGAAGATCTTTCCTGCAGTTCTCAAAAATTTGGAAAATTTTCTGTGTTTTATTCTTATTTAAAGGTTTTGAAATATAGGCTTTTACAGAATCATATGATTTGGAGCGGATACGATCTTGTACTAGGTCTGAAGTGCTCAGTACAATGATATTGTATACATCACTTAACCCTACAATGTCAATTTCTTCCAAAATATCCCATCCGCTGACTAAAGGCATGTCCAAGTCAAGTAAGATGTTGTTTGATTCACGATTCTGTCTCAGAAACTTGAGGAAGTTAACGCTTTTGTCAAACTCTTGAATACTGACATTTTTGTTACACCTTTGGAGATTGATTTTAGAGATTTGGTTGGCAATAGCATCATCATCCACTAGGATGATATCATAGTTGTGGGTCATCATAAATAGCAATTTGAATTCTATTGTTAATAAAAGATATTCCTAAACTTGAGGAGTAAATATTGTTGTCGGGTGCTAGAATTTTACATTCCAAAATTGCTCTAGTTTTGCGCTTAAGGATTGCATTTTCTAATTCTTTGTTTAATTCAATAGGGAAAAGATCAAAAAGGTAAAGACTATAATCCCTAGTGATATTGTATTTAGCTGAAAACATATCTGTACAGCTAAATAAAAATAGATCTTCATTAAAAGAAGCGTATACTAACTCTTTATTAAGTAGTGCCTTAGTTATACTTGAGAGGCTCTTGTCAATTTTATTTACTCTGGAATATAATACCATTTGTATATTAAAATTAAATACTTTTTTTACTTTTCTCGATTCGTTGAACTTTGTTATTTTGGGTCAAATTTGATGGTCGGTATCAATAAAATTATTGAAAAGCTGTCTCTTTTTATACACAGAATCAATATAATGTAGTACCTCGTAATAAGTTTTCTTTAATGCTATGGAGTTAGTAAATAAAATTCAGGGTGATTTTTTTGTTATGGTAACAAGAATAGGTGAAAAGAAACTTATGTTGGGTATGGGATTTATAGAATCAGGTGTAAAAAGCGTGACATATTTATTGTTTAAGGGTTTATGATAAATTGATACTTATCGAAGATAAAAACGAAAATTAGTTTTTTAAACTTAGGATAAAAATATTTATTCAGATTGTTATGAGAGTACAATAAAATGTTTTTAAAACATGAACTTTTTGGTTTAACCTTATTTTATACAATTTTGAATTAAAATTAAACTGTTTGAAAAAGTAATTATTTTTTTAAACAAAAACACTACTAAGTATCATTTTACCTAGTAGTGTTTTCCTTAAATAATTATATATTTAATTCCCCAGAGGGTGATTGTTTTTTAGTGTTTGAAGTTCTCCACTTCTTGAGGATCGTGTTTATGCTTGAAAGATACAGCAAACAATAAAGCAACCACTAAAGAGTAAGCTGCAAATGCAAACCATATATTTGGCCAGTCTCTTACACCATCAGCACTTGTAAAGAACTGATCAATCATCACACCCGATACTGCCGAACCTAACACAGCACCAAAACCATTGGTCATCATCATAAATAAACCTTGACCTGATGCTCTTATTTTTTCATCTGTCTGTGATTCTACGTAAAGTGAACCCGAGATATTGAAGAAATCGAAAGCCATACCGTATACGATACATGAAATGATAATCCATACCAAACCTGATCCTGGGTCACCGATACCGAATAAACCGAAACGAAGCACCCATGCAAACATACTCATCAGCATCACATTTTTAATACCAAAACGTTTTAAGAAAAATGGGATAGCCAAGATAAATAAGGTTTCAGATACTTGAGAAATCGACATAATAATGGCTGGATATTGCACCGCAATACTGTCAGCGAATAAAGGATTGCTGTCGAATTCATGTAAGAAAATATCTCCGTAGGCGTTGGTTAGCTGTAATGCAGCACCCAAAAGCATTGAGAAGATAAAGAACAAAGCCATTTTGCTCTGCTTGAAAAGTTTGAAAGCATCTAAACCTAGAGCTTCAATCCATGTTTTATTATTTTCACCTTTATTGATATCGCACTTCGGTAATGTAAATGCGTAAAGTCCTAATCCGAGAGAGGCGGCTGCAGCCACATAAAATTGTGCTGGTGAAGTTTCTATTTTCAATAAACTTACCATCCACATTGCTACGATAAATCCAATTGTACTCCAAACCCTGATAGGAGGGTAGACTTTTACAATATCTAAGTTTGCTTTCTGAAGGGCAGAGTAAGCCACTGTAATTGATAAAGAAATGGTAGGCATGTAGAAAATCATATTGATCAGCATGACTACAAAGAAGGTAGAAGGATCATTTACTTGAGGTAAGTAACATAAAACTCCGGCTCCAATAATATGGAACATACCCATTAATTTTTCAGCACTTATATATCTGTCAGCGATGATGCCAGTAAGGGCAGGCATAAATATGGATGCAATACCCATTGTGGAAAAGATAGCCCCGAATTCAGTTCCGGACCACTGTTTTGTTTTGAACCAGTAGCCTCCGATAGTAATCAACCATGCTCCCCAAATAAAGAACTGTAAAAAGTTCATTATGGTAAGACGTAGTTTTAAACTCATATCTCTATTTGATATAATGAATTAAATAATTGTATTGGCTACAAATATAGGCTTTCTAAGGAATTTATTGTGCTGTTTTTTGACAGTAAAACTTAATGAAGTTTATCAACTTTAAAATTTGGTCATAACAATGTAATCACCGAAAGAGTTTAGGTACCAACAGCGTATCTATGTTTACAATAATAAAAGATTAGTATTCTAAACCTTTACTCCTTCCAGCAACGTTAATATTTTACCAGGATTTAGAGGCTTGTTAATAAAGAAATCAACAATCATGAGATTGTCCGCTTTTTCCTTGTCTTTAGGGTTTAATGAGGTGGTGAGAATAGCGAGTTGAGGACGTTTTGAATCAAAATGAATAGCCTCGTAGCTTTCCGTAAATTCCCATCCATTCATGTCAGGCATATTGATGTCCAACAGTATGATATCTGGTATATGTTCCTCTTTATCAGCATTCATTAAATAGAAAAGAGCACTTTTAGCTTCATTAAAAACTATGATATTTTTGTCCACATCTTCCATTTTATTCAAAATCATTTTGTTTAGGAAGATGGACATCTCTTCATCATCGATAAGCATTACTTTTTTTAAATCGTTCATTCTTATTTGGGTAATTTAATATAAAATGTTGTTCCTTCACCTTGAGTAGAATCAAGCCATATTTTGCCTTGATGTAGGTCTACAATTTTTTTGCAGTGTGCCAAGCCAATACCGGTGCCTTCGTATTTTCTATAAATATTGAGCTTAGTGAAAATGTCGAATATTTTTTCGAAGTTTCTCTTTTCTATACCTATTCCATTGTCTACAAATTCAAAGAGAAAATGTTCGGGGAGAGAATTACATGAAATAGTAATGTGTGGGGCGTGTCCTTTTGTTTGGAATTTGATACCGTTACTGATCAAATTTTGAAACAATAACCTTAATTCTGTAGCATTTCCGTTGAGCCTTTTAGGTAATGCATCTATAGTGAAAGTGGTACCGGTGTCATGAATTATTTTATCTAGATCTTTTAAAGCATCTTGTACCAGTGAGTTGCAATCTACTATCTCTATTTTACGGTCTAATCCTATGTTGGAATGCTCTAAAAGGCCTAAAATTAGTTTTCCCATACGGTCAGCAGACTTAGAAATAAATCCCAGCATCTCCTTTGAAGACTCTGATAGTTCATTGGCTTTGTCTGCACTCAATAAATCTGCAAAACTTTTAATGCTGTTAATGGGTTCTTGGAGATCATGGGAGGCAACGTAGGCGAACTTTTCTAATTCTTGGTTTTTCTTTTCAAGCTGATGAGTATATGTTTCAGCTTCTTGCATTTTTTTCCTTTTTGTAATATCAATATGATACCCCACCATACGGATAGGATTCCAATCTTCATCCCATTCGATTACCTTACCTTCACAATGTACCCATATCAAAGAGCCATCTTTATGAAAATACCTTACTTCGCTAACATAAGGATCTTTGCCTCTTGTTTTGATGTAATTATTAAAGTTGACTTTTACCATTTCCAAGTCTTCAGGATGTATAATTTTCATCCATGATTCTGGGGAATTATCCATTTCATGGTCTTCATAGCCAAACATTTTTTTAAAGGTAGGACTTAAGTACTCATAATTGTCTTGTATATACCAATCCCAGAAGCCTGCCATCGTGCCTTCTAGAATACTGTCAAAGATAATTTCTTTCTGTTTGAGTAAATTTTGAACGTGGGTAAGTTCTGATTTTAAATTCGTAATCTGATCAATATCGTGCATAGAGTTTTGTGGGTTATAGATGTGAATTGGAGTGTTTCAGCGTGTAATGTTTTAAAAATCTAAACAAAATTAATTTCATTTCAAATTCACAATCTAATATAATGCACTATTATATTGGTAAAGTTATACTTACGTAGGGTTAGGGTAATTTATTAAAAAAATGAATAATCGATATTGGAATATTGCTAAGCGTATGTTTTTAGACGTTTTATAACTATTTTATCTGTTTTATTTCAAAAGTAGCCCCACCTTTTGCATCACTGAATAATGCAAAATCCCATTTGTGTTTTACTAAAATATCTCTGCAGAGCATCAAACCGATTCCCTGACCTGTAGGCTTACTGCTGTAAAACGGCGTAAAGAGTTTTTCTTCTACTTCTTTTGATATCGCAGGTCCGGAATTCCAGATTTGAAGTTTTTTCTCTGTCGAATTGAAATCAATTTTGATACTTCTGTCACTTTCCACCTCTAATAATGCCTCTTTTGCATTCTTAATGATGTTGATAAAAAGCTGTTCGAGAAGACTTTTATCTGCTTCAACATGAGTATTCGATGGTATGCTTAATGAAATAGCAATCTGATGTTGTTTTAAGTCTGCTTGATATAGGTCCGTGAGGTTTTCGAGTAGTTCTGATAAATCAACCTTTTGGAAATCAGGTTCAGGTACTTTTACCACAGAGGCAAAGTTTTTCATAAAAAGAGCCATCGCCTCATTTCTATCTTTAATAATGCTCAAAGCGTCTAGATAATCTTCTTTAATTTCATCCTCTTGAGGAGCAAACATTTTCAATGTATCGACAAAAGAGTTAATTGCCCCCACTGAATTGTTGACCTCATGACTCATCATTCGGATCACCTTACTGTAGGCTTGTTTCTCCTTTTTAATATCTTCTAAATAAAGGTCTTGAATGATGATAAATTGCTGTTGAAATCCTTGGAAGATAAAAGAGGATTTGTGACATCTGTACTTTCTACCCCCTGAAAACTGAATATCTTGGGCGACTTCCAGCGGTAATTGATGGATTGCATTCAAAAGTGGAGCATCAATTTCATCTAAACCTTTATTTTGAAGTTGTCCAAAATCCATCTCCAGCATATTAACAGCAGTAGGATTAGATTTGATGATTTTTTGATCGTAGTCAAGTATAATTATGCCATGAGGAGTAGCTTTAATTAAATGCTCTAAAAAATAGCTTTGTTCTCTCTGTTCCACCCTCTCTTGATGAATTCTATCGATCATCTTGTTAAATACAGTCACTAATTTATTGACAATAGGATGAGGAGTTGGAAGCAGTCTTGATTGAAAATCGTTGTTGGTGAGTAGCCTTAAGGCATTATTTAGCTCTTTGAGGGGTTTGCTCACAAATAAATAGAGTCTGATCAGCCATAATACCACAATGACTGATACCACTTCAGCAGTCAAAAAAAGTAAAGGACTCTCTAGTCTGTTTGTATAAGTAACGCCTAAAAGTGTTCCAACGATAAGTAACGATAGTAAGCTATATTCAATCTTGAGCATCCGTAATTTCGTATTTTTCTATTTTTCTATAAAGTGCATTTCTTGAGATTCCCAATTGTTTTGCAGATGGTGCAATTTTATAACGGTTATCTTCCAAAGCATTTTTGATCATCAAAATTTCCATTTCCTCAAGTGTCATTCCATTAGGAACGATCTCTTCTTTGATTTCATCATTCTGGAAAGCGTGAATATTAGTGGGGTTGTTTTCAAAATCACTGATTTGGAGTACATCACTTGTACTCATCAAAACAGAACTTTCCACCCAGTTTTTCAACTCTCTGATATTTCCTTTGAGCGGTTGTTTTTGTAGCCATTTCAAAGTGTCAGGAGCAAATGCTTTACCTGTGATTCCATAGGAAGTTTCCAATTGATCTAAGAAATGCTGTGCCAATAATGGAATATCGCCTTTACGTTCTCTCAAAGGAGGAAGTACTACCGTGATCAAATTAATTCTAAAGAAAAGGTCTTCTCTGAATTTTCCTTCTTTTACCAATTCCGGTAAAGTCTTATTGGTTGCCGATATTACTCTGAAATCTGCCGTTTGTGTTTTAGAAGATCCTAAAGGTTCAAACTTTCTTTCTTGCAAAACTCTCAATAGTTTCACCTGAGAGGAAAGATCCAATTCTCCCATTTCATCCAGAAAAATACTTCCTTGATCAGCAACTGCAAAACGTCCTTCACGGTCAGTGTAAGCTCCAGTAAAGGAACCTTTCTTGTGCCCAAACATTTCAGACTCAAACAAAGATTGTGAAATACCTCCTAAGTTGACCTTTACAAATTCCTTTTCATTCCTAGGGCTATTATTATGTACCGCTTCCGCAATCAGTTCTTTACCTGTACCGCTTTCACCCATAATCAAAATAGGAGCATTGGTTTTGGCTACCCTGCCAACTGTCTCCAATACTTGCAGTAACTTAGGATCTTGCCCAATAATGTTAGAAATATTGTATTGCTCTTCCAGTTTCTTACGCGTAGGAGATTTCTCTATTGGCTGAGCTTTCAATTTATTCTTTTCGACCGCAATGGCATCTTTGATACATTTTAGTAAGTTGTCATTATCCCACGGTTTATTGATAAAATCAGAAGCCCCTAATTTCATTCCTTCAATGGCCAATTGCATACTTCCCCAACCTGTGAATAGAATAACAGGAAGGCTAGGGGTGGTCTTCTTTATTTTTTTCAAGGCAGTAAGGCCTTCATCACCCGTAGTTTCCACTTTGAAGTTCATATCCAATAGAACACATGAAAATTTGAACTCAGAAAGCAGAGGATAAGCCTCTTTGGGATGAGGTGCCAGAATAGGTTTGAAACCATTCATTTTTAGAAATAAACCGATGGATTTACGAACTGCCTCGTCGTCGTCAATAATTAGTATATAGGAATTGGTCATCTTGAAAATTTGTTAATCTTTAAAGATAGAGTAGATCTTTGTTTTAAACTATATTAAGAATATGATTTATCGTTTTTTAATTTTTCGTAATCGTGACTTACTCTTTATAATTAGCCCCTCATTTGAAACTAGATTTATGTAATTAAATGCAAGAACAGTTGAGGTCACCACTGCTTTCTTTGCCTTGGATTTCTATTGCTACCTGCTTTGTTCCATCCAGGTTAATTTTTTGTTCAACATATTCAGAATTGTCAGTTTGTTTGATTATCTGACCATTTTCATTCTTAATGACAACATTAAATTCTCCTTTTGAATGAGAAGATTTCAGTATTAATGCAGTTGTCCCTTCACTACAATTGATTTTGAAATTGTCTTTTCCTGAAAAGGACTTAAACTTCATATTGATGGCTTCATCCGTTTGACTTAATTTGACGTTTCTATAATTCGCTCCTGAAATAAGTGAAGCTGTTGGAGCACATGAAGTAAGTGCTGCCATAGCGATGAAAGAAATTAATGTAGTTTTCATAGGTATTGCATTTTAATGAAGAAGAACTTTTGCTCTCAAATATTTGACACTGGAATTATATATTAAATACTTTCAGTACTAGGACAGAAGAAAGGATAAAATGTCCGTTTACTATTGTCCTAATACTAATACTTAGAGTTTCGCTAAATAAATTATTTATAATCTATATATCCTTATTCTCGATATTTGGCTTTGCGTAGAAGTCTTCTAATGAATTTGTGTATACACAGTAATCGATGTTAGATCCATAAAATTTCGTTTTCTTTAGATTATCAGCTCCTAATGGAACAAGCATCATATTACGTTTTCCATCGATTTTAAATCTTTTATCTTTTTCGTAACGATTATCTAATGAGGTTTCGATATAGTATAAATAAGGATATATAAAGTCATTAAAATTGTTTTTATATACAGGCTCTGTATTTAATGTTTTTACAATTACATTCTTATAATTATTAGTAAGTGCTGTTTGAAATTCTACAGCATTAAGAGGAATATCATTTACCATTGGCATAGCATTAAACTGACCATCTACGTATGCCCACTTTTCTAAATCGTCTAAATAAACTTCTGTAGCTACATGTCCTGATGGGTAATTACTCGTAGCGGCATCAGCTGTTTTTAAATAGATAGTTCTAGCCTTATAGCCTAATACACTAAGCTGATCTCGAAGAACGATTGCAAATGCAAAACAAGGAAAACGTTGGCCTTCATTGACTTCATCCAATATAGTAATAGCATCACTTTTTGATGGTGAATTACTTCCGTTATGTTTCCATCTCGAACCCACCCAATGTAGGACTTCGAGAACTGTTTCTGTATCAGATTTATTTTCACCTTTCAAGTCCATAGGATATTTCTTTTCAAGTTCTTTCAAATATTTACTTGGCGTTTCCTGATATTTCACTTGATATCCTATACCATTATTTGAATCAAACTGAATTTCTTGAGTTTTAAAGTCATCAGAAATAAATTGAACATCAACTGTAGAGTCATTTCCGAAATCAAATTGTACCATTTTTGAAGAGTGATTTTTCATAATGAATTCTACACTATCGATATCCGATTTGACGATCACTTTTTCAGAAGTTTCATAGAAACTTAAATCCCATTTCAATTTATTTTGAGAAGGTTTTATATCTCTCCAACTGAAATGTCTATTCGATCCTTCATTAATTAAGATGGCCAATTCACCAGTTTTAGTTTTAACTATTAGTTTTTCGTTTGATGGTTGATTTTTTGTTGCTGTACAAGAAACAAAAAATGGGAATAAAAATAGGAGTAACTTGATGTTAGATAATTTCATAATTGATTTTTTATAGTTCATGTAAAGCCTCATTCGGCGTCACTTTTGTTGCAAGTTTGCTAGGGTAATATCCACAAGCGATTGTGATTAGTAATACGAAAGTCAAGGACAGCAAAGCACCTGTCATGTATTCTAATGTAGTGTAATTAAATGCTCCTAGAATAGGGAACTGTATTGCGAAAATTCCACCAATTAGAATTCCGAAGAAAGCTAAAATAAAAACCTCGGTTAGCATTTGAATGAAAATATCACCCTCTGAGGCACCCATTGCTCTACGAATACCGATTTCACTTTTTCTTTTACTGATGTTGTACCACAATACTCCGTACAATCCTAATGCAATATTTATGACTAAGAAAAGTGCCACAAATGAGATCAAGAATAGGGGCAGCAATTCCCATTTATTTCTACCTTCTTGCATGCTATCAAAATAATCTACACTTACTCCCAACTTAGGGTTGATTCTTTCGATAGCACTGACTAATTGAGCTTCAATTTTTCTTGGATCATTTTTAGTTTTGACAAAGATTGTTGATTGATGACTGTCTTTCAACCAGTGTAGAAAATCCGCTGATTGAATCATTATATCTTCCTCATCTTTATAATCACTTTCTTTGTTGTAATGTGCCATCACACCAAAGATTTTAAACTCTCTATCGTCTTCCACAAAAGTTTCATCATCACTCAAATAAGGTTTTAATTTCTGATAGAATTGATTATTAACTACAATTGGTATATAGCTATGTTGAGCATCTTCTTTAGTAAAAGCTCTACCTTTGATAAATTCAATCTCTAACACGTCAAATACTGAAGGTCTAAATCTTTGATCAGTGGGTTCAAACTCAATCCCTCCGTCCATCACAATACGACCAGTATTTCTAGAGTAAGTATAAGGGTGAGAATAATCTATCTCAGTTGCTCTGAGGACTTCTTCTTGTTGATGGATAGTTTGAAAAATGGCATCATAAAGAGCATCTTGTTTGTCTGCTTTTTTATCCTCTTCTGACATCCTACTACCGTTGAGTTTCAAAATCATAATGTTTTCAGTATTGAAACCAATAGGGTGTGCAAAGTTTTTATACTTGTTGAAAAGCAACGTAAATAATAAAAACAGAATGATAAAAGAGATGGCGATTTCTGCGACCATTAAAGCATTTTTACTTTTTCTGGTCCACAATATATATAATGAATGCTTGATCATTGCTTGTCTGATTTAAGTGAGTTGATAATACCGAAATTGGAAACTTTAAGGGCAGGGTAGAAGCCTGATAGTATACTGAAGAAAAGTGTACAGCTCAACCCGAATACTAGAAGCCAGTAATTGATTTCTAATGTTTCACCTTCGCCCATCCAACTGAATGCATTAAAGAGATAAACCATAATGAAGGAAAATAAGATTCCCATCATTCCACCGATTAAAGTGGTAAATACATTTTCCACTAAAAGCTGTTTTAGTAAGTCAGAAGATGAAGCACCAAATGCTTTTCTAATTCCCATTTCTGATGTTCGTTCAGCAATTCTTGTAATATTGAGATTGATAAGACTCAAAGCAGGAATAGCCATGATGATCAGTACAATTACATACAAGTATACGTAGTACATTTTTTCATCTTCTACATCAAGCATGTTATAAAAAATATTTACTTTTTCGGTCATCGCTCTACTTTCTAAGCTTACTTCATTTTTTGATGCATCAATCGGAATAGAAGATAAAACTTCTTGATATTCTTCCTGACCTCTAATCAAAGCGTCTTTATCTTTAAACTTCATAAAAACATGTGAACTACCTAATACAAGGTGCCAGTCAGTATCTACTTTTTTATGAATATTGTAAGGTGTGTAAATGTCAGCAGCAGCATTTTTTCTTAATTTATTTACAGCCTTTACTACTCCTATTACTTCAAACATTTCAGAGTCGGTCTTGATTTTTTTTCCAAGTGGGTCTTCTTCTCCAAATAGATCTTTTGCTAACTTATCAGTGATGATGGTGATTTTTCTTCTTTCATTAAGATCTTCAAAATTGAAAGGTCTTCCTTTAATAAATTCCAATGGATAGATCTGAGTGAATTTTTCATCAATATCCAGACGTTTTATTTTTTTAGCTAAGTT
This sequence comes from Flammeovirga aprica JL-4, assembly GCF_012844305.1. Taxonomy (GTDB): domain Bacteria; phylum Bacteroidota; class Bacteroidia; order Cytophagales; family Flammeovirgaceae; genus Flammeovirga; species Flammeovirga aprica. Next base: position 11,934 of record NZ_JABANE010000012.1, on the reverse strand, counting down.
TTTGTAATACACATTACTAAACCAGTGATTCATTGTAATGGTTGAAACCTCAAAAGATTTCATTTTAGAAAAATATTCCTTGTAAGCATAGTATGATAATGAACTATTGGAATAACCATGTCCTTCAATTCTGTTGACTTTTATATTGTTAGCGATTAATGTTCTATCTGTATTTATATAGGTGCCATTTGGGCCATAAGAGGTATCCAAAATAGACCCGATAAACATTACCATCATAATCGTAATACTGATACCAAAAAGGATGATAAAAGAGAAGAAGGGATTTTTCTTCAAAGAGTACCAAGCGAGTTTTATATACGTTACCATAATTATGCAGTTTCAAATGAGTTTTTAGCTTGAACAGATACTTGACGACCATCAAAAATTCTTACAATTCTATCCGTCATTTTTGCTTGTTGCTCGTCGTGTGTAACCATCACGATTGTTGCTCCTTCTTTGTTTAGTTTCATCAGCATTTGCATTACTTCTTCACCCATTACAGAGTCTAAGTTACCAGTAGGTTCATCGGCAAAGATGATCGAAGGGTTTCCAACAATAGCTCTTGCAATTGCCACTCTTTGACGTTGACCACCAGAAAGTTGAGTAGGTTTATGGTCCATACGGTGCGATAAACCCACACGCTCCAACGCTTCTTCCACTCTTTTCTTTGTTTCTTTAGAAGAGATACTTCTATATAATAAAGGCATTGCAACGTTTTCTCTTACACTCAAATCGTTGATTAAGTGGAAAGATTGGAATACAAAACCTAAATGTTCGTTTCTAAATTTAGCCAGTTTCTTATCCGATAGTTGTAATGGGTTATTTCCATTAATCTCAATTGTTCCATCAGAAGGTAGATCCAACAGACCCATAATACTTAAGAGTGTTGACTTGCCACAACCTGAAGGCCCCATGATAGAAATAAATTCACCTTTCTCAATCTTCAATGATATATTCTCTAATGCCCATGTCTCAACGGCATCTGTTTTAAATACTTTACTGATATTTTTTAATTCGATCATGATGGTAGACTTTTAGTTTTTAATTTGACACGAGTAGAAAACTCAAACGAACTGTACCAAAGTTCACTATTACTTATGAAAAAAGTGTTCAAAAATAATTAAAATGCTGATTAATAGGTATTTGAGTTGTGTTTTAGGTATTTTGAGTAGATTAGGAATGATTCGATTAATTGCAAAGTGTTCCGTTTTGTAGCACTTTGTGAATAGGTGATCTTATCGGTACTTTGTAACGACATAATCTTACTACACTCGTGGGATACAAAGGGGCTTCAGAATTTTATTAAAAACATTTATAATAATCTCTAAATACCAACACGAAGCATGGCTACGTGGCTAGAGGGTAACTATTTATTCTTACTTCAGCTGAAAAAGTATTAATAATTATTACCGTACAATTACGATCTTAAATGAGTGTTGTTTCCTATTTTTGATTGAAAATACAAATGCGATTATGTCGCGTTTTAAAAAAATAAAAATGAGTACAAACCAATTGAACCCCACTGCTAAAAAGAGAATATCTTCCATTGATATATTAAGAGGTCTAGTAATGCTAATAATGTTGTTGGATCATGTGAGAGAAAGATTCTATTATCATATGCCCGTATCAGACCCTATTAATATTGATGATACATCCACTGGATTATTTTTTTCTAGGATTTTGGCTCACTTGTGTGCTCCAATATTTGTGTTTTTAACGGGGTTGTCGGCATGGTTGTATGCTCACCCTAAAGGAAAGCCATCACGATCTGCAAGTAGTTTTTTATGGAAAAGAGGTTTATTTCTTATTCTAATTGAAATCACATTGATTAATTTTTCTTGGTTTGGGAATTATCAGACGCTCTATTTACAAGTGATTTGGGCTATTGGTGTGAGTATGATTAGCCTTGCATTCTTAAGCAAGTTGAATCACAAGTGGGTTGGAGTGTTAGGCTTTTTAATTGTTTTTGGTCACAACTTACTGACTTCAATTCATCTCAATGAAGATCAAATTGGTTATACATTATGGACAGTTTTATATCAGAGAGGATTTATCCTTCCAAATGATTTTATCGCTATAAAAGCTTCTTACCCTGTTTTGCCTTGGATTGGAGTAATTTTGTTGGGGTATTTTACAGGGCCTCTTTTTGGAGAGAAATTCAGTGCTGAGGCTAGACTGAAAGCTTTAGTTAAAATTGGTTTAAGTTGTTTGAGTTTACTGATGTTGATAAGAGGGTTTAATATCTATGGAGAGACTCTACCTTGGAAGATCCAAGATACTTTTATTCAGTCAGTGATGTCATTTTTGAACTTTAAAAAGTATCCTCCTTCATTGGATTTTATTCTTTTGACGATTGGAATCGGATGTTTCTTATTATGCCTTTTTGAAAAAGTACAAAACCGTTTGACTGAGTTTTTAAGAACGTATGGATCAGCGCCTATGTTCTTTTATATCCTTCATCTATATGTACTTTTAATAGCCTATAAAATCTTGGTAAATATCTACGGAACAAACCAAGGAGAATACTTCGGTTTCGATCATCTTTGGCAAATATGGCTGTGTATGGTTTTACTGTCATTAGTGTTATATATCCCAACTAAGAAATTTTCTGACTATAAAAGAAGGAGTACTTCAAAGTGGATTAAGTATTTTTAATCAAAAAGGATAACCATAAATTAGATTACCCTTTCTGACTATTGTATAACATAACGTATATTCTCTCTCTCCTCAAAATCATACAACGTAATTGTTCTCAACTGATAATAACTCACCCAATACGATTTTAAAGTATTGATATATGCATTTTTTGCCTGATCTTTTTCATCGGTTGACCAAACCAACTCACGGATATTGATATCGCCCAGTTCATAGCGTTGCAAAGCGATAGAGTACTTTTTCTGAGCTACCTCATCTGCCTTTTGAATATAATTCACCTGTTCTGCCATTGTTTCCAATTGTTCACTGGCGTTGATGACTTCCCTTTGAAAATCCAACTTGTCTTGCTCAATTTGGGCTTGAGTCAATTCATAACTAGTTACAGCTGCATTTATTCTAGCCTTCGCTCTTCCCCAATCCAAAATCGGTACTGCCAATGTTACATTAAATTGCTGTGATTGAATATTGTTGCTGTAAGCTTGAGTAATGTCTTGAGATTGATTGCTTAAACCAAATGCAACTTCCACATTGGCTTGAAAACGGTTGTCTCTTTTCGCTTTCGCAATTTGTGATTCTCCTTCCATCATTCTTCTTTGGTAATTGATAAAATCCTTACGATTTCTTTTAGCATACTCCCAAGCCTGATCAGTGTTAATTTCACTAAGGTTGAAGTTAGAAGGAACCAATAATTGAATGATGGATTCATCATAATCACTTACTTGAAGGTAATTCAATAAAGCTCTCATCGCAGTTCTATAACTCAAATTAGCAGAAGCATAGGTTTGTTCAGCAGTAATCACATTTAGTTCTACTTGTAAGACCTCACTTTCAGAAGCCCTGCCCATTTCCTTTTTAGCTTTGGTGATTTTTACAATTTTCTTATTGTCTTCCACGTTTTGAAGTGCAATGTTGCTGTTCAATTGTGATACAAGAGCGTCGAAATAGAACTGAGTAGTTTGAACGGCAATCCATTCCATATCTTCAATAAATTGTTTTTCAGCTTCCTGTAGTTGAAGTGGCGCTAGTTTTTTCTGCCATTTCAATTGATTGTATTGAAAGATGGGCTGATTGTAACCGATATAAAAAGGCTGAGCTTGGTATTGATGATTGGACGCCTGGAAATTATCAAAACGATTGATTTGACTGCCTATGAAAATAGAACCGCCAGTAGCGGCAATCTGTTGTGTAAGATTCAACTGCATATTGATATTGTTTTGCTCCACAGCCTGATACACCACACTACCATCGGGTTGAGTAATAGGATTGTAGTTTTTACCATAAGAAGTCGGAGTGCCTTTCAATACCATTTGAGGACGTAAATCGGTTTGGAAAGACTTGAAATTTGCTCTTTCAATTTCTAATGTTTTACCTGCAATCTGCACGTAGTTTGAATTCGCTTGTGCTAGGTTGATAGCTTGTTTTAGGCTCAATACTTTTTGACCAAATAAAGAAGATGTTACAAAAAGTAGAAGGGGCAATAATGATAGTTTTTTCATCTTGAAATTCATTTATCTGTCAAAAATTATTTTAATTCGATATGAGGTGAGTTGATAAATTTATCAGTAGGGGAGATGATAATAGAATCACCTTCTTGCACATTACTCTTCAGTTCTACCCACTCTGAATTTCTAAAGCCGGTCTGTATTGTCACTTTTTCGGCTATACCATTTTTGATCATAAATAACTTCTCACCTTTTACTCCTTTAAAAGCACCTCTATTTTTAACTCTCAATACATTTTCATGCTGTTCTCTGATAATGGACAGGTCAACGATCATATCTGGGCGAAGCAAATGCAATCCCTCTTGTTCATCAATTTGCACTAAAACCGTAATCATTCCGTTTTCTGATGAAGGAGAAATACTGGTTACACTTCCACTATATGTTGCTTTTGATGTTTTTGCCAATACATCCATTCCAATAGAAAGAGAAGCGACATACTGCTCTGATACTTTACCACGAATTCTAAACTGATCCATATTTGCCACTCTAGCCAGTACTTCACCTTCAGCAATAGAAGCACCTACTTTATCTTTTATAAAAGTGATCACACCATCCATTCCAGTTTTGGTTTTCGCTTTTTCCAGTTTTCTTTCTTGCTCTTGAATACTTTTAAGCTGAATGGATAATGACAATTCTAGCGACTTGATTTCCTGAAGAATACCTTGTTCTTTGATTTTTAAATCATGTGTTAATTGTTCCTGCTTCAGATTTTCAATTTCTAATAACGTTTTCGCTTGCTTTACTTTTTCTTCCGTAGAACCACCAATTTCCAAAAGCTTTGTTTCACTTTTCAGTGCTTCCTCTCTGCTTTTTAATTGAAGAGCATTGATTTGAGTTTCTTTTTTCAGGTTGAAAAGTTCTTTATTCAGTCTTAGCTTTTCCTTGTTGATTTCCACACGTTTCATTTCCGCTTCATCCTTCATAGAAGAAAGGGTGTTTTCCGCTTCTGCTACATTGATTTGAAGTAAAGATTCATCACTTTTCACTTCATCACCGATGCCTTTGTGCGTAGCTTCAATAAACGATGAAAAAGGAGAGGTAATGGCTTTTTGTAATGTAGGTTCAATTTTACCACTTCCTGAGATGGTCAAGGCAACATTGCCTTTTTCTACAATTCCAATTGAAATATCTTTTCGGTCAATTTTCTTTGTCAGATAACCGTTTACCAAATAGAGTATACCTAACCCGAAAATAATTCCTGTACCGATTCTGAAGTATTTCTTCTTTGTATCTTTTAGTTTTTCTTCTTTTGTAATTATTCTGTCCATTTTGATGCTTTTTTGTGTGACGCACCATTATTAATGAAAAGAATAAGCCGTAGATGTGTTTTGTCTTGTATATGAGTTAGTTAGGTGTTTATTTTTGAGTTTTGATTGAATAGAGAATGTATTTGAAAGTAACAAAGTGCTCCATAATGACGCACTTTGTTGATTTACTATATCGTAAACTAAGTTTTCATCATTTATAGTATTTAGAAGTCAGGAGATTTCAGATGATCAGTAAGGCACGAATGACACAAACACATAACATGCGCGTCAGTAGATTTTTTACTTAATTCGTTTGGAAGTGCTATCCCGGCCTTGAAGGGAAAAGCGTTAAGAATTTCATGTATTGAGCCGTTGAAAATGATTTTTTGTTTGAGCCTTAGCGAGTTTAAAATCATTGATGCGAAAGGAATGGAATTTAACTTTAGCCTTCAATGCCTAGATTTTTTGCTTCGTTTTTCATCAATGGAAAAATGAAGAGGAAGTAAGCTTGGAAGAAGAACATAAAAAGCTTGCAGAAAAATCGATTGAAAGTTTATGGTAATTTAGATTACAATGTATTTACCTTTCCCATTCCATAATCTGACTTGACCTAGTTTGTTTTTTATTAAGATAGTTTTGCTTGACATAACCAAAGTTGAGGTTTACACCTACTCTCACACCTAATGATTGAGAATCTTTCCAATTGGTAATGTTTTTTACAAGGTCATCAGAAATAGCATATACTTTAATGCCTGGAAAACCAATGGATACAGCTCCACCAAAACGGGATATTCCACTTTTATCGGCAGTGTAATTGACTCCAATCCCAAGGAAATCAGCAAACCTTTTATTCATACTGAATGAAGCTCTAGGATTGAAATAACCGTCTAAGTAACTAAAGCCAGCTGTACATCCAATAATAAACTTGTGGCCTAAATTAATACTCGCCGCTACGTTGGTATACATTGGGAGAGTGGTTGTGTAAGTACCTCCATCACTTGGGAGCTCTTGAAAATCAAATAATTTTACTAAAGAGTCGTATTGAGGATTAGGCTCGTCAAAATTTTCACTGTTGAAAACGTCTTGAGGATTAGAACCTGTAAGTACTACGGTATTGTAATTTTCGGCACCAAGCTGATAGTCTTGTCTTGAATTACTCCAGATGATTTGTCCGATATTAGTCGCAGCAAATTCCAGTAATATTCTATCAGTAAGCTGAAATGTTAAACCTAAATCAAAGGCAAATCCATTGCCTGCACCACCAGCCAGATAAGAACCAAGTTCAGCCGTTGTAAATTCTTTGTCGGAAGTCAGTAGCTTATTAAAACCCGCTGTTCTGATAGGTGCATCACCCATAGCAATTGTGATGGGGTAATTGGCGGCATCTTCCGTCTGTAAAGTGATTTTGGCATTTTTCATACTGATATTCATCAGACCAGACAGGTATTTGGCATTAAGTCCAAACGTCCATCGATCCTTGATATTATAATTGAATCCAAAACCATATTCTCTATAATGACTTAAGTTAAACTCAGGAGCCACATTAAATTCTTTATTCAAGTTATCAGGATGCGCAGTACCCTTTGCAAACAATTCACCCACATCCTCTTTGATTTGCATTACACTAGAAATCCTTTCTCTAACAAACAAGCTGAAACTGATCTTGTCTGAAGTAATTGTTAACCCTACAAGATCAACAACCGCTGTTGATTCCATTATATTTTGATCCTGAAGCTTCTCAAAAAATTTCTCCAAGTCAATGTTCGTTCCGTCTAGATCCTCTGTAAAAATATTATTATATGAAAAAGTGGTCGATTCTGCATTCAAGTAAACCGAAGGCAGAATGATAGAAGTTTTATAAACGCTTTTATGGGCAGGGTTGAGCTGTAAAGACTGAGGCATGTCTTTCATAAAATAAAGCATGGTTTCCTGCTGACCGAAACATGTAAAAGCACTTAAAAAACAGGAGATTAAAAAAATATATTTCTTGAAATTACAAATCATCAGGAGATAGGGTTACAGATGCAAAAATACCTGCTTTTATTAATAAGCGATGTCCAGGAACAAAAGGAATCACCTTCCCGTCAGGTGTACTGAACCTTCCTTCAACATAAATATAATTGGCTTGAAGGATTCTTCGTGCATCATCTCTAGTTATTCTAAAAGTATTTTGAAGCATAGTGGGTGCAGTAACTAGATCATTTTCATCAAGGACAGCCGCTTTCATAAATACAAAATCATTTTGATTGGCTTCTGAACTTAAATCAATCTGATAGGGCGCTATATCTTCCATCTCGTTTTTGGTGTAAATAGACAGTATGCCATCCATAGGGAAATAGTTATTAATTGCGATTCGGACCGTAGCAGAATCCAATATGTCTATACTCTCCTGCACGTCCTGCTGTCTTACGATGGTGGTAGAGAAAGTCACATTATCCATCCCTAATTTAAAAGGAATTTGAAGTACAAACTGTTCTTTGATATAGGAATCAGCTTCAATAAAATAATCAACACCTTTTCGCATTTTTATTTGAAGATTACCTTTCATGATTAATTTATTAGGCTTAAGAGATAATGCGGCTTCAGGTTTTAAGACTGATAATGTATCTACCTTTTCATTAAATTGATTACGAGGACGACCGATCTGTGTGGATGTAAACACAATAGGTGTAAGTGAACTGTCAATTGAACTTTGAGCAAAAACTTCAATTTCTCCTGCAAAAATATCCAATCCGAAAGTATTATAGGATACCACATCCAATTGAAAATCAGATAAGGTAACACCGCCGTCTTCTAGTGTATTATCAAAAATACTGATGTTCATAAATTTTTCATCGAAAGGGATATTCAAGTCAACATCTACAAAGGGAGTGAAATGTATACCACCTACTTCATTAATACTGATGCCTTGTGCAGGGGAAGGTTCAATAGTATAAGGAGCATTATTACCTCTTATTGTATTTTTGAATCGTAGTGCTGTCTTTCGATTATTAGAACTGTGTATTACAGCATTTGTAATTTGAAAAGTGAGTGAGCTATTATTATTCGGTTGTAATTGAAATTCTTCTCTTTGGAGAACAGTCGTATCACTGTTATTGTATTGAATCAGTTCCATCATGAAAGAAGATACAAATAGTCCTTTATTCCTGAAGGTAGCGTTAAACTGTCCATCAGAGACTGTTAGGATGTTCACATCGAAAAAAGGATTGACAGTATTTATGGGAAGTACAACCTCTTTGTTGATGATTATATTCTCAAATGAAGTAAGAAGAGGAACTTGCAATCCTGTTTGTAGTTTGAAGTACTCATCATTTAAAATTTCAGTCCCTGTCACAAGAGGAGTTACCGTGTCTTTCTGAGCTTGAGTTTCCCATGATTTATATTCCAGATACCAAGGAACTTGATCAGTATGCAGATGCGATTGATCTGTTTTTGACAGCAAATCTTGTAATTCTACATTTCCATCCAGTAAAGGAACAGCCACAGATTTTGATTCCAAAGGCTTTACACCAATATCATTAAAATCATTAGGGTCAAAACCGCATGATACAAGAAGTACGAGTAACAGTAAATTTATTAGTAAAGGAGACTTCATATTTAAATGTGATTGAATCGTAAATTTAAGCTTTTTTTACACTTGAACTATTTTTCTATCTAAAATTCCTTTCAAATACCTATTGTGGTGTAAGTGCTATTTATACGTTTAAATTTGTTAAAAATACAGAAAAAGTGTATTTATTACATGAATATTGGTAATTAGGTATATATATGCTAATTAAGTATACTTTATTGCACTATTCTATTTATCAGAAATACAGAAGTACTTATTCATTTTTATGACAATATCAGAATTATCCTGTCCGAAATGTGAAAGTAATAGCTTTATAAAGAGTGGCTTTGTGAAAGGAAAGCAACGTTATAAATGCAAGAACTGTCACTATAATTTTTCCGTTGCCAAAAAAGGAAGGGAGGTAGAGCGGAAGTATGTGATCAAAGCATTGCAATTGTATTTAGAAGGGGTGAGTTATAGAGAGATTGAAAGAATTTTAGGGGTTAGTCATGTCTCAGTGATGAACTGGGTGAAGAAATATAATATTCCGCGTTTAGAAACAGATGCCTACGCACCTTCTTATCAATTGATGAATCACAGTGAATTATTGACCTATATTATCAATAGGGAAAATCTGAAAACATCTTCCTCCGTCATTACACAAGTGGGAGATAAGTATATGGTCATCTCATGGCAAATGAAAAAATAACTATACTAAATTAGCGTAAGTATAGTTAAATCTCTTTTTTTTATTTCTCAGTATCTATATTCAAATTCGAAAACTTCAGTAATATTTTAAACACTTAAGACTTTAATAGTAATGTATTTAAGCTGAATTGATGCTTGATACACTGTCTATTACTCAAACTTTACGACACTAATGATTAGCAGAATTAACAACTTGGAAGACTACGCTGTAGCCTATAGGCGAAGCGTGAGCGAACCTGAACGTTTTTGGTCAGAAGTAGCAGAACAATTTGTCTGGAGAAAAAAATGGGACAAAACTGTCGAATATGATTTCGACAATTACAATGTGAGTTGGTTTACAAATGGTAAACTTAACATTACCGAAAACTGCTTGGATCGTCACCTGCTTTCGAGAGGTGATAAAACAGCTATCCACTGGGTAGCAAATGATCCCCATGAGAAAGACAGAATCTTTTCTTATCGTGAATTACATGAGCAAGTATGTCTTTTTGCCAATGTATTAAAGAGAAATGGCGTTGGGAAAGGTGACAGAGTTTGTCTTTACATGCCTATGGTACCAGAATTAGCGATTGCTGTATTGGCATGTGCTAGAGTAGGAGCCATTCACTCTGTAATTTTTGGTGGTTTCTCGGCTCAAGCATTAGCAGACAGAATCAATGACGCTGGTGCAAAAATCTTAATCACTGCAGATCAAGGACCTCGTGGTAACAAAGTAGTAGAGCTAAAGCAAATCGCTGACGAAGCTTTATTTCAATGTCCTGAAGTGGACAAAGTGATTGTTTATCAACGTACGGGTGGTGATGTAAAAATGGATCCAGAACGCGATGTATACTGGCATGATGAAATCAAGTCGGTTCCTTCAGTTTGTGATCCAGAAGTAATGGATTCAGAAGATCCACTATTTATCCTTTATACATCAGGTTCTACCGGTAAACCAAAAGGTGTAGTGCACTCAACGGGTGGCTACATGGTTTATACTTGGTATTCCTTCAGAAATGTATTCCAATACCAAGAAAATGATGTGTATTGGTGTACTGCCGATATCGGTTGGATTACAGGTCACTCTTATATTGTATATGGCCCACTGTTAGAAGGTGCGACTTCAGTAATGTTTGAAGGTATTCCTACTTTCCCGGATGCAGGCCGTTTTTGGAGAGTCGTAGATCGATTAAAAGTAAACATCTTCTACACTGCACCTACTGCAATCAGAGCACTGATGGCACAAGGTTTGGAATATGTAGAATTATATAAATTAGATAGCCTCAGAGTTTTAGGTACAGTAGGGGAACCTATCAACCGTGAAGCTTGGGAGTGGTATCATCAACATATTGGTAAAGGAAGATGCCCGATTGTAGATACATGGTGGCAAACTGAAACGGGTGGAATCATGATATCACCTATAGCAGGCGTTATTCCGACCAAACCTACTTACGCAACTCTTCCATTGCCGGGTATTCAGCCTGTATTAGTGGATGGCGAAGGTAATGAGATTGAAGGAAAAGGTGTAGAAGGAAACCTTTGTGTGAAATACCCTTGGCCTTCAATGTTGAGAACCACTTGGGGTGATCACGAACGTTGTAAGTCGACTTACTTCTCTACTTTCAAAGGTTTGTACTTCACAGGTGATGGCTGTCGTCGTGATGAGGACGGTTACTACAGAATTCTCGGTCGTGTGGATGATGTAATGAACGTATCAGGTCACAGATTAGGAACTGCAGAAGTAGAAAATGCCATCAACATGCACAATGCAGTAGTAGAATCTGCAGTAGTGGGTTATCCTCACGATATCAAAGGTCAAGGTATCTACGCTTATGTAGTTTGTGACTCAGCAGAACTTGAGGTAAGCACAATTACAGAACTGAAAGAGCAAATTCTCGAAGTCGTAATTGACAAAATCGGTAAGATCGCACGACCTGATAAGGTACAAATCGTAAGAGGTTTACCTAAGACAAGATCAGGTAAAATTATGCGTCGTATTTTAAGAAAAGTTGCTGAAGGTCAGACTGACAACTTCGGTGATACTTCGACATTACTGGACCCTTCAATTGTGGAAGCAATTAAAGAGGGTGTAGTGAAAGACGATGGCGTAAAAGCTTAATGAAGAATACTAAATACGAATATATAATTTTAAGGATCGAGCAGTTTGTTGTTCGATCCTTTTTTGTTATTGAAGTCATCTAGACTTTTTTGATTTTCATAAATTTTTTTAGTCCAATAACTATAATCCCTAGAAAATTGAACCCTTTCCAGCTAGAAATTGTCGTGTCAAATC
>NZ_JABANE010000119.1 GCF_012844305.1 Flammeovirga aprica JL-4 | reverse complement strand
ATTCATCACCATGTCAGTGATCAATATATCCAACGATATTTAGATGAATTTCATTTTCGATTTAATAGAAGGGTATATCGGAAAACAATTTTCAAAAAATTATTGGCACGGATGGTTTCTTCAATTCATGTCACCCAAAAACAGCTTTGTGATTGGGCGACGTAAGTTTATATACCTAAATTTTAAAATTAAAGCAGCTCTACTAGTCTATAACTTTGGAATGAAAATGAAGACAATGAAATGAAAACACTTTTTGCACATGACTCTCATGTGTGCTAACTATTCATTGCCGATTAAAACCGCTAAAAAAGAAAATGAAGAAACGAATACAACTAATCAGTTTTGTATCTGTATTGCTATTACTTACAATTTTCAGCGCTCAAGCTCAAGATAAAACTATATCAGGTACTGTAAAAGACGAAACAAATGAACCCCTGCCGGGTGTAAATGTAATTATTAAAGGAACTACTATTGGTACAACTACTGATTTCGAAGGTCAATTCAGTATAAATGTGCCTAGTGAAAACGAAACACTTCTTGTTACTTATATCGGCTATTTCGATCAAGAAATAACGATTGGCAACAAAACCAAATTCGACATACAATTAAAAGTTGATGCCGAACAACTGGAAGAAGTTGTAGTAGTTGGTTATGGTCAAATGGAGAAAAAAGACGTAACAGGTGCGATGTCTTCCATCAAATCTGAAGACTTCAATCAAGGGGTTATGGCTTCTCCTGATCAGCTGATTCAAGGTAAAATTGCCGGTGTGCAAATGACCCCATCTTCGGGTGAACCTGGCGCAGGCGTGAATATCAGAGTCAGAGGTGGTACATCACTTACGGCTTCCAATGAGCCTTTGTATGTGATTGATGGTTTCCCAATTGACAATACGGCTTCTGATCCGGGTACTGCAGGTGTATATGCCGAATCAGCGTCTAAAAACCCGTTAGCTAGTATCAACCCCAATGATATTGCTTCTTTTGATGTCTTAAAAGATGCTTCTGCTACCGCGATTTATGGAGCCAGAGGTGCTAACGGTGTGATCATCATCACTACTAAAAAAGGAAAAGAGGGAAAAGCAAAAGTAGATTACGATGCATATTTTGGTGTTTCTCAATTGGCTAAAAAACTAGGCGTACTGTCTGCTGATGAATATAGAGCCGCTACTGCTGCTGAGGGTACTTCTCCTCTAGATCTTGGGGCTAATACCGATTGGCAAGAAGTCATGACTAGAGATGCCATCACTCAAAATCACAATATTGGGGTTTCAGGAGGAAGCTCTGATACGCAATATAGAGTTTCGATTAACTACCTTAATCAAGAAGGTATTATGATCAACTCTGGTATGGAAAGAATTGGCGGTAGAATGAATATCACACAGAAATTAAGCAATAAGGTAAAACTTGGTGCGAATATGATGGGGTCATTCACTAAAAACAACAACCTTCCGTATGGTGTGGGTGGTGCACTTGATGGAGGTGTAATTAACAATATGCTTCGTATGTCTCCACTTTTACCTTCAGATTATTCATCCTCTAATCAACTTGAGAAAAACCCTTATATCATGGCCAATTCGGTACGTGATTTTACAAACACTCAACGTATTTTGGGTAATGTTTTTGTTGAGGCTGAATTTATTGAAGGCTTAACAGGTAAACTTAACTTAGGTGGCGATATCACTTCTGCAAAAAGAACAGCTTACCTTCCTGGCAGTATTGAATGGGTTGGTAAAGGAAATGGATCTGCAGATGTCAGAAACAATAATCTTCATAATATACTTCTTGAAGGTACTTTTAACTACACCAAACAATTTGGTGATTTCAAATTGAATGCTTTAGCAGGTTATACTTACCAAGAGTTTGGAAAAGAACATAACTACACGAATGCTACTGGTTTTGACATTGATGAAACAGCAGAACACAATCTTAACGCTGCAAGTGGTGAGATCTTGGTTGAATCAAATAAAGAATCAAGCAAATTAATCTCATGGATTGGTAGAGCCAACATGAGCTTTAAAGATAAGTATGTTGTTACCGCTACAGTTCGTGCGGATGGATCATCTCGTTTTGGAGCGAACAACAAATGGGGTGTATTCCCTTCTTTCTCTGCAGCTTGGAGAATTACAGAAGAAGATTTCTTAAAATCTAGTGAAGTTTTAACCAACTTGAAATTAAGAGCTGGATGGGGTATTACTGGTTCTCAAGAAATTGGCAACTACCGTTCGCTTCCTACGCTTTCAGGTGATAAACAGTTCAGTGCAGTTGGTATTGGCTCAGGTGTAACGTACAACAACTACGCTAATCCAGATTTAAAATGGGAAGAAACCACTCAATTGAACTTTGGTTTTGATTTTGAGTTCTTCAGAGGTGTTGTATTTGGCACATTGGATTTCTATCAAAAAAACACAAGCAACTTACTGTTAGAATTACAAGCGGCTCAACCTGCTCCTTTTGATAAGTACCTCGAAAACGTGGGTGAGTTGACAAACCAAGGTGTAGAGATCTCATTGAATACATTAAACTTTGCCAAAAATGACTTTTCATGGGAGACTGGATTTGTAGCAGCATATAACCAAAATGAGGTAAAAAACATCGGAAATTACAATGAAATCTTAACAGGTGCCGTTGGTGGCCGTGGTCAAACAGGTCAATTCTCTCAAGTCATCAAACCTGGTTTACCCTATGGTACTTTCTACGGACCGCGTTATTTAGGCCTTGATGAAAATGGCAACTCCATTCAGTCAGAGGAGAAAGAAGTATTGGGTCAGGCTATTCCAAAATGGACATTTGGCTTGAACAACACATTGAGATATAAGAAATGGGATTTCAATTTCTTCCTTAATGCCGCAACAGGTCATCAAGTATTCAATAATACGGCACAGGAATTCTCTAACACAAATGACTTATACAGTAAAAACAGTACTTATAACGTAATGAAAGTTGCTGTTGAAGATGGTATGCGTTCGACTGAATTTAATTCAAGATTTATTGAAGACGCTACGTTTATTCGCCTTTCTAATATGACTTTAGGATATACGTTTGGAATGGACAAGGTAAAATTTGTGAGCAACCTAAGAGTGTATGTTTCTGGTCAAAACCTTTTCGTAATCACTGATTACTCAGGGTATGATCCAGAAGTAAATGCTCCTGCAGGTGGTGGCCAAGTTCCTCCAGTGGGAATTGACTATAACAACTACCCTGCTGCTAGAACATTTATCGGTGGTTTATCTGTCGGCTTCTAAATTATCCCATTCCCAAAAAGATGAAAGAAATTATTATGCTAAGAAATAAATTGATGATCGCACTTGCTGCAGGTGCATTAATATCTTCGACTTCATGTACTAATCTTGATGAAAAACTTTACAGTTCTGTAACAGATGAGTACTTCCAAAATCCTGAAAACTTACCATCGGCTATTGCTCCGGTATATGCTTCACTTCGTACATTCTATCATCACGAAAATGCTTGGGGATTCTCTCAAGTAACTTCAGATGAGACTTTAGTCCCAACTAGAGGTGGTGACTGGTATGATGGCGGTAAATGGTTACAATTAAATGCTCATACCTGGAATGAAAACCACCCTCACTTAAAAGTGCTTTGGGAATCACCATATACAGGTATTGCAAGAGCAAATGTACTTTTAGAAACTCTAGAAGAATATGAACAAACGGAAGAAGTAGTAAACACTTCCAATGAGGTTAGATTCCTTCGTGCATTCTATTACTTTAATTTAATGGATATGTTTGGTAACGTTCCATTAGTATTAGCAAGTAAGCACGATGGAGATACTCCAGCCAGTACTCGCCCTGAATTGACAAAATTTATTGTGGAGGAGCTTGAAGCAATCAAAGACGGCCTTCCGGAACAACCTAAATATGGCCGAGTTGGAAAAGGAGCTGCTTATGCTTTATTAGTGAAAATTTATATCAATGCAGGTGTCTATTTTCAAGATGGAACAAAAGTGGTTGAGCCTACTACTGAACAGTTGGATAAAGTGATCAACTACAGTAAAGTAATTGAAGGAATGGGATACGCTGTTTACCCAGACTATCTTGAAACTTTCAAATTGGCAAATGAAGGAAATAATACCGATTATATTTTCACGATTACATACGCGGCAGATGATCCACTAGGAAACCATGGCAACAGCTGGGGAGTCCACTATGACACTTACAAAGTAAAAGGAGTAGAATGGAATGTCCCTTCAAAATGGAATGGTTTCTCAATTATGACAGACCGTTATCAAACGTTTGATGCTTCAGATAATCGTATCAATCAATTTTATACTGAGTTTGAAAAAGAAGATGGAACAATTGTTCAACACGAACAAGAACTACCTTTATTTGACGCCAATAAGACTCAAGGTGTTCGATTAATGAAATGGGAGCCAGATCCAGGTGCTGAAGGCGTGACTTGGGGCGGATGGTCAGGAAATGACTTCCCTATTATCCGTTATGCTGATGTATTGCTAATGCATGCTGAAGCTTTAGCACGAAAAGGAATGAATGGTGAGGCCTTAGCACAAATCAATAAATTGAGAACAGAAGGAAACCGTTTTGAATCAGGATCTCCTATCGCAGATGCTAGTGCTCACTTCTCTCAACTTCAAAGCGAAGGAAAAGTGGAGAATCTTCTTGACTTTGTTTTAATGGAAAGAGGATGGGAATTATGCTGGGAAGGTGTAAGACGTCAGGATTTGATTCGTCATGGTAAATATTTAGATGCATGGCAAAACAAACAGATGGAAAATGATCCTGATGCATTTGAAGAAAGAACGGACGATTCGGGTGAAACGTATTTATTTTGGCTACCGAGTAAAGGAAAAGCTAGTGATGGTGCTCACCGTTACTTGTTCCCAATACCTCCTGCACAAATAGATGCCAACCCTAATTTAAACCAGAATGATGGCTATTAAATGTAACCTTAAGATAGATTAATAGTGTAATTTTACAAAGTAGGCACAGGCTTCGGTTTGTGTCTACAATTTCAACAATGACCTAAACCAGAAAGTACAAGGACGGGTACTTTAATAATAAATAGACGAATAGAAAGTAATTCATTTCGGTATCAGGACAAAGGAAAAGAGCTTTTTAATGAAGAATTAAGTTTGAAAAAAATGATTCGTATGATGTTTCATAAACCAGAACAGTATACCCCATTTAGAGCAAATGAATTCTTAAGTACAAAGTCAAAAATAGATTATAGATAATTTTGAATTTGTACGTAACTAAAATACTTTTTTTCATAAGCTTAATACCAGAATACTCACGAAAATTGCTATTCAGAGACCGCTTTGGAGCTTCCAGAGTGGTCTCTTTTTATTTACGGTGAAGGTAAAAATCGTCAAAATTAATGATGCAAAAGGGACCATAACTAATTTCTGAAAATGAACTTTTTTCAGTATACTCCCTTGTATAAAAAGTACCTGATTGTTCTCCGTAAAAGTAACTTGGGGTATAATTATAGCAATCATTGTTTTCTTGTACATTCATTGAAACACTAAAATCATCAGAAAGGACTACAGTATAATTTATCGCACCATTGCTTCCAATACTCCAACTCCCCTCAAGGCAAGACCCATAAAAATGATAACGATTATCGTTAGACTCATTTTTCCAGGTATAGCTAAACATTTCACCATTTTCTTTTAAAATAAATTGAGTGACCCTGCTACCCCATTGTGTGGTTTCTGTTTTGACATAATATTTTGTGGAACTTCCTCCTCCAGAAGAAGAGCCTCCATTATCGTCTTTGTATTGGTATTGACGTTTAGGTTCAATCTCTTTAGATCCGCAGGATATTATGGTTAGCAGTAATATTGACAAGAAGAATAAGTTAATTAATGATTTCATTTGTTGAAATTTTTGAGCCAAGTAATTCGTTTTTGTACACAATGCTAAATTTATATAGAATTCTTGGATTACAAAACTGTTTCTCCTTCCATAAAAGCCTTAATATACTTTGCCAACTCTTCTCCTTTTTCTTCTTGAAGGAAATGTCCAGCATTATGAATCATTACCCTTGTCTGAACTTCATCAGGAATCAGCTTATAAAAAAACTTCTCCATACCCCCCAAAACCTGATCCTTATCAGAAAACATCACCAATGCTGGCTTATTCCATTTTGAAAGTACTTCCCTTGCTCTTGTCATCTCAAAAACCCCATCATCTGTCGGTTTTGAAGGCACTAAAGAAGGGAAAATACTTGCTCCCGCTTTTGATGCTTTATTAGGAAAAGGCAAACGATAAGCCTCCAAAGTTGCTTTATCAAGTTTTGAAAAGGTGCCTTTCTGTATAATCTCATGAATTGGCAATGAAGGATGGTATTTAGCATACAACTGCCATAATCTGAAAAATAGAGTAAGCTTCTTTCCTTTAGGAAGAAAAGTATTCATAATCACTACTCTTTTAAACTTTTCTGGAAACTCTCCCAATACACTTAAGCCCAGCAACCCTCCCCAATCCTGTACAATCAATGTAATATCTTCCAGTTCTAATGAACTTATAAAGTGCTTCAAAGATTCATAATGCAATTCAAAACTGTAATCTTTTTTAGAAATCAGCTTATCGGACTTACCAAAACCAATCAAATCAGGTGCTATAAAACGATAACCTGACAAAACAGGAATGAAGTTTCTGTAGAGGTAACTCCAAGAAGGTTCACCATGCAGTGCTAGAATTGTCTCCCCCTCTCCTTCATCTATATAATGCATCTTTATACCATTATACTCCTTAAAACGAGGTGTAAAAGGATATTCTGTCAATTTAGAGAAAGAAGATAAGTCAGCAGATTGAAGTTTCATTTCAGTAAGAGATATTATTTAATTGAGTAATTAAGTACTAGGACAAAATAGATAGATTTTTAACCATCACACAAAAAAAATAGAATTAAAGCACTTTTTTTTCTAATTGGTTATCATTGAAATTTACAAGTCTAGATTTTGAATTTCAGATCATTAAATAAGAGATTTAATTTTATGCAACCGATTTAGTAAGCGAAATACATGTTGAATAATTACAAGACAAATAAATGATAACAATACCTATAACACTTTACATATGTAGATATAATACAATTTATAATATTTTAAGTTTCAGAGTGGTAATACGTCAATATTTGTAAAAAAGATAAAACTATTGTAAAATTGCATATATGAAAATGAAATAAATACAACTTAACCCCTCAAAACAATGTACATATAGAGTGATTGTAATTTTACATTATTTAACAATACTTAATTCAAGTGTTCGTCAAATCAGAATGAATTAGAAAACTTACACACACCTCTTAGATAAATACTATTAGGTGAATAAAAATATATGGCGGGTCTATTGAGTAGAAAATTTGTCTATAGTTCTATTCAGCTTCAGAGGGGCACACCTCCTCTGAAGTTCCCTATTTCTCCTTAGCTTATTTATGGTATTAAGGTCTAAAATTTTCTCAAAACAGTTACGTCAAAAGATAACATATAAGTACTTATTAATTAGAATAAGAAATTGAAAGTATAATTACAGTTTGCTGTTAATTATCAGCACCTCTTGCAGGTGAAAGCTTTGTAGGTCAAAGCCACTAATTAATTTGGCTCATTTAATGAGCGCGGGGACACTCACCCGCCATACTTATAGACAAGCCTCCCAAGTACTAATCGTGCATGGGGGGTCTTGTCAAGATATTTTAAGTTTGCGATAGTAGTAAATACAACTTGTTCATTAAAAAAGGCTAATCTATGTTATAGAATAGCCTTTTTCGTTGATTCAAACTCGTTCATTAACCTTCACAAGAGATACACTCATCTCCTGTTACATTCATTTGAGTTCTTAATATACTTTCACTTCTTTGGTAGTAAAGTGTTTTCACTCCCAAAGCATGTGCTTCTAACATTACTTTATTGATTTCCTTCACAGGGGTTGTTGGAGGGAAATTCAAGTTCAAGCTTTGCGATTGGTCTAAGAAAGTTTGACGCAATGCCGCTTGTTTTACAATCTGCAACTGATTGATTTCTTTGAAGGTTAAGAATAATTCTTTTTCCTCATCAGTAAGGCCTCCGATGTTTTGAACTGAACCGCCGTCTGCAAGAATTTGCTTCCAAACTTCAGGTGTATTCAATCCTTTTTCATCCAATAAAGCCTCAAGGTTTTTATTCTTACGTGAGAAAGTACCTTTTGCAGAATCCATCACATAGTAGTTACTTGCTATTGGCTCAATACCTGTACTGTAACCACCTGCAATTAACGCATTGGAAGTTGTAGGTGCAACTGTCAGTAAAGTTGTATTTCTTCTGCCTGTATCCATCATTACTTTTGGCTCACCATAAGCAGAAGCCAATTTTTCAGATGCTCTGATCGACTGCTCTTTGATCTGCTTGAAGATGATTCTTGTCCATGAGTCAGCGGCAATACCGGCAAAAGGAATTTTCTTTTTCTGTAAGAAACTATGCCATCCTAAAACGCCTAAGCCTAATGCTCTGTGGTTTTTCGCAAAGTTCACGGCTCTTTCCATATGAGGAATTCCTTTGGCTTTTGCAATGAACTCTTCCATCACAGCATCAAGGAAGAAAATAGCTGTTTCTACTAAATCAGTATCTTTCCACTCATCATATCTCACCAAGTTTAGTGAAGACAGACAGCATACAAATGATTCTTCTTCATTAGAAGGCAACATAATTTCTGAACAAAGGTTGGAAGCTTTAATTTCCATACCCTGATCTTTGTACCATCTAGGACGCTGATTATTAGCGTTGTCTTTATATAAAATGTAAGGGATGCCCTTTTCAATTCTCGATTTGATCACTTTTGCCCAAACCTCTCTGCTGCGTTGATCTCCTTCTTTTACTTTTTGAATAAAATTGTCAGAAACTGAAACGCCCATAAAAATATTCTGAATTGACTTTCCAACATCTTTGATTGTCAAGAACTCATCAATATCTCCATGTTCTACATCAAGATAAGCGGCTAACATACCTCTTCTTGTGTTTCCTTGGTTAGTGCCGTTGATCACAGAATCAAACATTTCCAAGAAAGGATAAACACCGTTACTAGTACCGTTATTCGTAATTTCAGAACCTCTAGGTCTTACATCCGACACATTGATAGACGTACCCCCACCAATTTTAGACATCATCATCACCTCACCCAAAGTGCTGCCAATACCGGCAATGCTATCAGGCACATAACTACCAAAACAACTGATAGGCAAACCTCTTTCTGTACCCATATTTGACCATACAGGTGATGCCGGACACAAGTAATTGTTCCATATAGCATCAAAGAATCTTTTCTCAAAATCTGGCCTTTTCAAACGTGAAGCCGCTGCTTTTGCAATTCTTGTAACAGCATCACGAACGTTTTCACCTTCTAAAAGGTAACCGCTTTTTAGGGTTTGAAGTCCTTCATCAGTCATCCATTTTGGGTGTGAATCCAACTGTGAAGTCTCGATAGTCATGTTAATATCAGACATAAAAATATTTAGAACTGAGGGTGGTAATATATAATAGAATTGAGTGTGCAAAAAGACGGGTAAGGTCCTTTTGCACAAAATATGATCTTTCTCTCTGTCAGATTAGAATAAATCGTCTGCAGTAACAGATTGTGATTTTTTCGTATACTCAGTTGGTCTTACGGCGAAAAAGTCGTCATGTGCATGACCAAATACTTCCTCGTCAAACCACTGCATCTTTTTAAGCGTTTCTTGATCTACTTCAAAAATTGGCTTCAAACCAATTTCGTGCAAGCTTCTGTTCAAACGGTCTCTCATAAAGTGAATCAAGTGCTCTAATGGCAAGAACGATAATTCTTCTTTTTCAAAGATTCCATTCAACAAGCGTACTTCTACATCATGAGATATTTTTGCTGCCTCATAAATACGCTCTTGCAGTTCAGGAGTGTTTAATTCTGGATACTCAGAAATTAAAGTATTGTATAACCACATCCCTGCACGGGCATGAGAGTTTTCATCCTTTGCACTCCATTTGATGATGTTTCCAATCCCTTTTAGTTGGTTTTTGAACTTTTTAAAGGATAAAAGAATAGCAAACTGAGAGAATAGATTTACATTTTCTGTAAAGCATGAGAAAATAGCAATACTCTGCAACAAGTCTGACGGAGAAGGCTTTCCTTTTTCGTCTACAGCCACTTTCGAAAGCATTTCCAATCTCTCCATAGCTGTTTCATCTTCTAGGAACTCTTCAAAGTTATCCAAGTCCAACAACTCATTCAAACGTGCATAGGCAGAGGCATGTCTTGCTTCATTTTCAGCAAAAGTGATGGCCATCGCTGCAATTTCAGGCTTTGGAATAAACTGACCGACCACACCCCAGAAATCGTCTTGTACGTTCGTTTCTGTTTGTGCAAACGTCTTAAGGATATTACCAATAACCTCACGCTCGTTATCTGTAAGATTTGTTTTAAACTGTTGAATATCAGCATCAAAATTTACCTCTGAATGAATCCAGAAAGTTTGATGGATGGCATCTATAAAATCCTGAGCCTGAGGATATTCAAAAGGTTTGTAAGCTACACGTTTATCTAGTAAGCTCATTTTCTATTTACTTTTCTTAGTACAACACACAAGTGAAAAAACACTTCAATTTAAAGGCACTCTAAAAATTTAGAGTAAGTGATTTCCTACACAAAAAAACAAGCGTTTTATTTTTTAGATGATAGGATTTTGCTCCTTTTTTAACCCGAAAAAGCAATACGAGCACATAAAGGCAGGTCTTCTGACTTGTAGTATTTCAATGCCTCAACCTTCCCTTTATCATCTTTCAAAGTGGTTAAAAATAAAGCATTTTCTGTCTACTTACAGCTGCGGGTACAGTACAGGAATTACACCTGTTTCCCTTTTCACTCAAAGCTTTTTAACGCCACTTTGAGCACCTTTATTCTAGCAAATTAATGGTGTTTTATGCAGTATTGCAAACTTTTTAAAGGTTCTTTTTCTTAAAAAAATTCTACATTTTTTTCTTGAAATCTTCAATTTAAAGCGCTATATAAATTGACAAGTAAATGAAATTTTTATTGTACTTTTTCAAGATCAAGAAAAAGCCCCATTTACGTATACAACTTTGTAACACTAGCGCTCATTTGTAGAAAAACATCAATTTTTATAAAGGTAAATTTTCCAAAATGGGAGCTAAATAATAAACTATAGTTAAATACGAATTGTTTTATCGCTCCACAAAAAATATTGTAATTGGAATTACATAAAAAAAGACACAAAGCGTATGAAATACACTATTGTATCTTTTTTACAATTATTAAATAGGTATTGATTTTCTCAAAAAATATTCATTTACGAATGGAGAATAAATCTTCTCAACGCTTTTTCTAAAATGCCTCGCCGAAAGTAAGGTACAAACCTGAACTTCCATCCGGTCCAACTCCGTAATCTGCTCTTAAGGTTGCTCGGTCATCTTTGTTGATCAACAATCGGAGCCCTGCCCCTCCAGCAAATTTAAATTGATCAAAAAGAAATGCATTCCAATTCGGTGCTACTTGTGCTGTGGAAAAAAATGCGGTGGCTCCGAGTCTCCAAAAAAGGTGCTGTCTTACTTCTCCCTGAAATGCCATCATATGATGATCTCTGAACCTTCCTTCATACACTCCTCTCATCATCATCAAACCGCCCATCAATGACATTTCCCTAAAAGGCACTTCTCTGTAGGTTTGATTGACAACTCCCTGAAAAGCCAGCACCGTATTGTAAGGTTTCTTCTTGTTCAATGAAAAGTACTTTCTCATGTCCAGCTTGTAGGCGTTGAAATGATAATCACTGCCTAGCCAACTGCCGTAGCTTTCTGCTCTGAATTCAATAAAGTGACCTTTTGTTGGTGCTAATACAAAATCTCTCTTATCCCATTTATAAACCAACCCCAAGCCTGAGTTGATACCCCCTTTATATCCCGGTATTTCTTCCAAGCTACCCGTTCCATCAGCTCTTTCTTCCACGCTGATATCCCAGAAATTGACCAACCTGTATTGCACACCTAAAAACATTTTATCGGTCAGCTTCTTTAGCAATTGCTGTCTTAACTCTACTTTTGACCAATCCATCAGCTGTTCATTTTCATTGGGTGTGTTATTGCCAATACCGTAATATTTTTCGGGGTATTTAGAATATTCCAACAAACCTTCCAGCACCCAGTCTTCATGATTGGTAAATAAAGTATGCTCCAACTTGAAACGCATCTGATTTTCTAATGTATAAAAACCAATAAAATACAAATTGGAAGGTCGGGTATCAAAAGTGGCATTGGTTGTTTTAAATTGATACACACCTACAGCTCCAAACTCCCAACTTGTTTCTTGTGCATAAGCAGGGTAAGGGAAAGCTGTAAATTGACGTCTATATAAGGTATCAACCTCTGACTGAGCAAAAATAAAATTTGAAAGTACAAATAAACAGAAAAAGGTAGATGCTATTCTTAAAGGCATAATAAAAAAATCAATAGTTTAAATTTTTGACTATGTTCAGTCTTTTCAAATGTAATAAAAATAATTGAGGTGTGTTTTTGTAATAATTTTTCAATCTAAGTACAAAGTCAAAAATAAATCATAGTTAATTCTAATTTATTTTTTGGGAGTACAACGCTAAAAAACGTATTAATAGTGGTTCTATTAAAAGTTTTTTGAAGGAAGTAATCGCAAAACAATAAATTGAATTAGTGTTAGATAATTTTGAATTTGTACTTATTGTGAGCAATTATGAAACAATAGTTTCTTCAAAAACTTAGAAAGCCTCTCCGTAGGTAAGGTAAAGCCCTGAGTTCCCATCTGGGCCAAAACCATAATCAGCTCTTAATGATGCTTTATCATCTTTATTAAAAGCTAACCTAAACCCACCACCCCCAGCAACTTTTATTAGATTAAAATCAAAACCATCTTGATTATTGTATACATTCGAAGTAGAAACAAAGCCTGTCATACCAATCCTCCAGAATAAATGCTGTCTTACTTCAGCTTGGAAAGTCAACATATTATTATCTCGATATCTACCTTCATAAATTCCTCTCATCATATACATACCTCCCATTAATGACATTTCCCTAAAAGGAACATCACCATTTGTGGTCTGTAAAGCACATTGCAAGGCCAAGACTGTTTTACCTTCCTTTTCCTTTGTAAGGTCCATGTATTTTCTTGCATCTAAATAAAAACGATTAAAGCTATACTCCGATCCCATCCAAGATTGATTAGTTTCAAACCTTGCTTCTATATAATGTCCACTCGTAGGAGCAATTACATAATCTCTACTATCCCACTTATACACAAGACCTATCCCTGAAACTTTCCCTCCATAAAAACCTGGAATTTCTGAAGTATCTGTCTCCATTCCATCAGATCTTTCAGAAATATCTATATTCCAATAGTCAACATACCTATATTGAAGCCCCAAAAACATGTGATTTGATACTTTCTTTAATAATTGTTGCCTGAAATCTAATTTCGTGTAATTGATTACCTGCTCATTACTCTTAGGTGTGTCTCCACCGATACCATAATACATTTCAGGAAAAATTGCATATTCCCATGCTCCTTCGAGTAGCCAATTCTCTTTATTTGTGAAAATATTATTAGTTATTCTTACTCTAATTTGATCCTCAAGTGTATAATAACCATATAGTGTCAGGTTTGAAGATCTGGTCTGAAATGTGGCCTCAGGCACTTTGAATTGATAGATTCCTGTTACGCCAAATTTCAATTTTGTTTCCTGTGTATAGCCGATAAAAGGATAACCTATAATTTTTTCTTTATAAAGTGTATCAAGCTCATTTGATAATGAACCATTTTCTTGGGCAAAGACATTAACTATTGCTAATAGGCAAATTGCAATAGTAGATATATAGTGATTATAACACATCATGCTAGTTTAATAAAATCAATTGGAAGTTGGCCTCAAAATTAAGAAAAAAATATTTATTTCGATTAAGCAGTGCTCAAAAACAAAGAGACTATTCAGATCGGTGATTTTTATCAACAGTCAGATGATATTTCGGTAAAATAGTAATTTTTTAACTGAAAGTAACTTAAACTTGAAGCTTCGTTATAATAACAAACTAATCTATTCATTTTTAAAAGCACTAAGACGAAATTATTTTAAACTAATACCAATGATTGACTAACTAATTTTAGCTTAGTACTTCAACTCTAATTTCTTAAATAAATGAAAAAATTATTCCTCATCATTTTTCTAATTCTCTCATTATCGAGCTGTAAACTGATTAAGTTTAAACGTCTGATGAAAAATGGTGATTTAATCGCTTCCTCAGATAAAATTACGATCCCTTTTGAAAAGCGAATGGGACTCATAGTAATTCAAGTAGAAATTAATGGCAAAAAGTATGATTTTATAGTTGACACAGGAGCAACAAACGTAATCAGCCCTGATATGGCTAAGGAATTACAATTAAAAAAGAAAGGGAAAGTATCGGTAACAGATTCACAAAGCAACAAACAAACTGCTTATTTCTTTGAAATACCGGAACTCTTTATTCAGAACTTTTCTTTTCAAAACACCACCTGTATTGCTTTAGACATTTATGACGAAAAATTAAATTTCAACTGTTTAGGAGTCGATGGTATTATTGGTGCCAACTTAATGAAAGAAGGAATTTGGCAGATTGATTATCAGAAAAAAGAAATTACTATCTATAAAAACAACACTTTAGTTGACCTGAATGGTTATGATTCTATCAACTTTAAGAGTAACATTCAATTCCACCCTACTTTGACGATTGACATACATGGGGCAACTTCAAAACTAAAAGTTGACACAGGCAGTAATGGATGCCTCCGTTTAAGTAATAGATATAAGAACATAATTTTTGAAAAAGACAGTCTAGAGTTGGTCAACTCACAATATGGAAGCATCACTTCTGGTATTTTCGGGAAAGGTAAAAATGAAACAAAGGAATTTTATCAGGCAGACTCTGTACTATTAGGGAATTATCTGTGCCAGGATTTCATTATCGGTTTTCAAGACGAAGGATCTCATCTCCTCGGAAATCAATTCTTTGCAAACTTCAATCTTATAATTGATTGGCAAAAATCGATGCTGTACATTAATAAAGTTGATCAAATTGTTCTTCACTCCGACAAAAGGTTTCCCGTATCTATAGACAGAAAAGAAGATTTAAAAACCTATTACATCAGAAGTATTTATACAAAACACCAAGAGCAAAATGATATGATTGCGGTAGGTGATACAGTAATAAGTATTAATAATGTACTTACAAGTGATTTCACTCAAGATAACTATTGTGAATTCATACAAGCACTTGAGAATAGTGAGCAGTTAAATTTTGAATTTATTCATAATAACGATACTTTAAGTCACACTATTTTTAGTGAAGAACAATATCAGTAGTCTTTTATGAATTTTATTGCAATAGATTTTGAGACAGCCAATGCAAAAAGAACAAGTGCTTGCTCAATTGGTTTAGTGGTGGTTGAGAATTATGAGATCGTAGATTCTCAGCACCACCTCATTCAACCTCTGCCCAATTATTATAATGCTATGAATATTAATATCCATGGCATTACTCCAGAAATGACCGACAGTGCTCCCACTTTTGACCTCCGCTGGAAAGAGTTGAATGAGTTGCTTACAAAGTATCCTCTTCTAGCCCATAATGCCGCTTTTGACTTTACTGTGTTAAGAGATACACTGACGGCCTATCATCAACCCCTGCCTGATATTGATTTTTATTGTTCGTTGATTCTTTCAAGAAAAGCCCTGCCTCAACTTGGCGGTTACGGGCTGAGTGCACTTTCTGAACATTTTAATATAAAACTCGATCATCATAACGCTGAAAGTGATGCTAAAGCGGCGGCGATTATTGCTTTAAAAATGTTGGAAATTCATAAAACTGAATCCTTAGAGACACTTACTGAAAAAATGGGAAGCAAACGCGGTTTTATGAAAAGCGATGGATCATTCCAAAACTTCGGTAATGGCAGGCCTGTCAAAAAACGCAAATCTTATCAATTTCAACCTGCAAAAAATCCCAATCCTAACCATCGATTTTATAATAAACACGTGGTTTTCACAGGCAAACTACAGGATATGAATAGAAAAGAAGCCATGCAAAAAGTGGTTTCTGCTGGAGGTAAAGTCCACCCCGATGTCATTACTCCTCAAACTGACTTTTTAGTAATTGGACAGCAGGATTACAAAAAATATGGTGACGGCTTTAGATCCGCTAAAATGAAAATAGCCGAACAATATAAAGCACTAGGCTATCCATTATTTATCATGGGTGAAAATGAATTTATACTTTCAGTGGAATAAGTATGTTTTTAAGTACCAAGTCAAAAATAAATCATAGTTAATTCTGAATTTGTACTTATAACAAAAGATCACCTGATTTTAAAGGCACTCTTTCACCACCTTCAATTAAATATGCTTTTTTATGTCGGTAATAGATCGCAGATTCAGGTAAGGTGGCATGTGTCTCTTCTATACTTTTCAATACATAGATTTTATTAAAAAGGGTAAATTGAATGGGAGCCTCATTTAAATCAAAGAAGAAATTTTGTACTAGTCCAGTTCCTTCGAGTTTAAAGATACATCTATAATACATTGACAAGTGGGTATGTTGTAGTTCAGTGATACAGTGCGAAACAACGTTAAAGAATGAAAATCCTCGACCAAACGTTTCACACACTAAATGTAGTTTAAAATATTTATATAAATTTACTTTTTAATACAATAATTCACGCAATGTCACCAAAAGTAAGACAATTCATACCATTTCTGATTTTAATTTCCCTACTCACATCTTGCCTTTCTTCCGCCCCTAAGGAGAAAAAACTGAAAGTGGCTACTTCTGCCAATATGCAGTTTGTGATGAAAGATATCATCAAGGCATTTGAAAAAGATACTGACATTGCATGTGAAATGATTGTAGGCTCATCCGGCAAGCTTTCTGCCCAAATTATTAATGGAGCACCCTATGATGTCTTTGTTTCAGCAGATTTATTTTATCCTCAAGCCCTTAAAAATGAAAAGCTCAATGCTTCTGATGTAATTCAATATACTGAAGGAAAATTGGTGGTGTGGAGCAAGGCAAAACCATATCAAGTGGATGGTTTGGGAGACACACTGATTTCTAGCATTGCTATTGCCAATCCTAAAACGGCTCCTTATGGAAAAGCTGCACAGGAAGTTATTCAAACCTTATATGGTGATCAGATCAAAACAAAATTAGTATATGGAGAAAGTATCTCTCAAGTCAGCCAATTTATTTTAGCTGATCAAGTAGACGCCGGTTTTAATTCTATTTTTGTGGTCAATGCCCCTTCAAATCAAAAACTAGGTTTCTGGTCAGAAGTACCCAGTAATCTATACCAGCCCATAGCACAAGGAATGATCAGTATAAAAGGAGGTCAGGAAAATAAGGCACAGCAATTACTTGATTTTATTATGAGCGACAAAGGACAAGAAATCATCAATAAATATTATCATTAAGAACTATATCACTGCATCTTCAGACAAGATGAATGGCATTTTTAAATAAAAAAATTAGTCCATGTTATGGTTTGTAAGAACTTTGCTATACACTTTCCTCACCAACCACAACATGGACTTTCTAAATTATTATAGAGCTTCAAGCTCTGATTTAAGGCTAAAATAAATTGAACCCTTGGTCTTTTAAAAACCAATACCCTGCCCTTAATCCTATCATTGACGTAAGCAGCGTAAAATCAGTAAATGAAATTTTAAAACCCATCAGTTTCAGTACTACCATACTTAAAAGAATCGCTCCTCCATATAGCATTTCCTTCTTGAGTTTTCTCATATTTTCAGAAGAAATAACCGATTTTATATTCTCTATCACCTCTTCCACTATATCGCTATCATAACCTTCTGAGAGAAGTTGGGTTCTAGTTGCTTTCGCTGTTTTTTTATTAGTAATCATCATTTTAGTGGCAATTAACTGCACCTTGCCTCTATCCTGATGTGCTTCGCTAGAATAAGTCATTTTTTAAAATTACGTTTAAATAAATTAGTTTAACCGCTACTATTTAAAGTCTGCTTTTGCGTGCTAAACTGTCTTGATTGAAAAATAGTATTAAAGTACATTGCAAGCCATACTGACTTGAATTTACATCGATCCTGAGTTTACATATGTAAGCAAGATCTTTATTAGAGTAAAAGAATTACAGCCTAAATAAGCCTTTAAGAAATTGAATACCGCCAAATAAAATTGCTCCCCAAAATATAAAACCAATATCCGCCACAGTAGCTATTATACCACCGACACACCATAGGGCGCCATAAAGCATATCATCTTTGGATTTTTTACTTTTCAGCTCCTCTATCTGCTGCTTGATATTATCTACGAGAGCAGAAGCTAGTTCTTCTTCCATTCCCTGATCAATAAGTATTGCTTTTGTTTCACTTGGGCTTTTCTTTTCGTTGATGATCAAGTTTGCTGCATACTCATAAATTTGGCCTAGTGCTTCTTCCTGTTCGCTTGTCGTTGGACTTTTCATGTTAAAATTTAAGTTGCTTTTGAAGTATGTTATTCATCCTGATTTATTAGTACCTTTTCAGAACTGTAAATAGAACTACTATTGATTCGTTTTCGGTATTGTACTTTTTAAAAATAGAAATAATGTTTACCTATTTTGGCTTAGTACTTAGTTGACCAATTAAAATTAACCCTCAAAGTATAAAATCCAATAAAAACCGTTGTAATTCTTAAAAGAAAATAAAAAGAAGAAATTATTTCTACCCTTTACTTCCTCTTTTCCTTTCTTGTTTCCTTATCTTTGATGAGTTTTTTATATACCTATGATAGACTGGACACCATTTATATTGACATTGAAACTAGCATTGCTTACTACAATTATATTGTTTTGCATTGCCATACCGCTTGGGTATTATCTGTCAAAAAAGAAAAATATTTTCACCATATTTCTTGAAACTCTTTTCGGGCTTCCACTCGTCTTGCCTCCTACTGTATTGGGCTTTTATATTCTCATCACACTTGGCAAAAACAGTTTCATAGGTAATTTCCTTTTAGAGCATTTCAACATTCAATTGGTCTTTTCCTTCAGCGGATTATTAATCGGTTCCATTATTTATAGTTTCCCATTTATGATTCAGCCACTGCAGGCAGGATTTTCAACCATTCCAGAAGACCTGATTCATGCTGCACGTTTGATGGGTAAAAAAGAGCTTACAATCCTATTTAAGGTGGTACTGCCCAATATGAAAAGTGCCATTCTAAGTGGTTTAATCCTTACTTTTGCACATACTATCGGCGAATTTGGAGTCGTATTAATGATAGGTGGCAACATCCCTGAAAAAACCAAAGTAGCCTCAATTGCCATATATGATTATGTGGAGAGTATGCAATACGAAAGTGCTCATCAATATGCCTTTATATTGCTTTGTTTTTCATTCACTATATTATTCCTTCTGTATTTTTTCAACCGTAAAAACAATTTCAACCTCAAGTGATCAGCATCAATTTACATAAAAGAATCGGCGGAAATAAAACGGAAAGTCACTTTCAGCTTTCCTTCCAATCGGAGGATATAATTGGTATTACGGGTCCTTCGGGAAAAGGAAAAACAACTTTTTTGAAAGTAATTGCCGGGCTTGTCCACTGTGAAAAAGGAGAAATCAATTTTCATGATGCTGTTTGGCTGGATCAGTCTTCCAACATTTTTTTACCACCTCAAAAAAGAAATGTTGGTTTTATATTTCAGGATTACGCCTTGTTTCCCAATATGACAGTGATTCAAAATATTTTATTTGCTAAAACGGATGCTTTTGGGGAGAAAGAACTAAACAAACTGATTGAATGTTTTGAGATCAAGCCTTTATTAAATCAAAAAGTCAATACTTTATCAGGTGGACAAAAACAACGAGTAGCCATAAGCAGAGCATTAGTACAGCTTCCTAACATTTTACTAATGGACGAGCCATTCTCAGCATTAGATTTCAGAGTGAAACAAAAGGTCATTGACTACATCAAAGTGTATCATCAGACATTTAAAATTCCTTTATTAATCAACACTCATCAGATCCATGAACTTTCTGTTCTTACGGATAAAATATATGAACTGAATGCTGAAAAACTAGAGGTATTAGAATCTAAAAAAACGGCCCATCATACGGGTAATGTCATAAGAATTGACCGTCAAAATCAGCTGATGGAAGTTATGGTAAACAATGTACATTATACTTTGCCTTTAAAGCATAATATCGAGGAAGGTGACAGTATACAACTGTCTATTGAATAAATACTCAGCCAAAATAATTGATAATTTTGTCTTGGTACTTAAAGGTAACAAACCATAATTTATTAAGAATTTTGAGGTAAAAGTTAATTACGTTTGCTTTATTTATTTAATTGGTTTTTCATAAAGCTATTTCAAACACTTAATCGCTTATGGTTTATTACTTTTTTGAATTACAAATTTAACTAAACCGCAATATTCACTTCGCTTGACTCTTCTTCATGGAATCGTTCTAGTTGATACTTTACAAAGAGTTCTTCAATATCTTCTTCCTGAATTGGATTAAAAGACATGAATAAGGGGCGTCTAGTTAGATTTGAGCCTGATAAAATCATTACAGGATGACCTGCTTTCAATAATTTTACTTTGTTAGAATTTAATGTGATACCTAAATCTCTTTTAAGAATAGATCGCTTATTAAGCTTTGCTATTAAAGAATAATTTAAGGCATCATACACATACATTATGGTCATAACATTATAGTTTGATAAAGAGTGCTGTATTTATAGTCGCTTTAAATGTAGGCGTAAAAAATAATAATTGCAAATTTTTAGACCTATGCAAATTTTTTCGTATTATTTTTCATTAAAATTTGTCATTCATTTTTTAGTAATTGGTTTTTTATTCATGGATTTAAGATTAACTTTAATTGAAAAATTTAAAACACATTAATCTAAAAACTTCATGAAAGTTACCTTTTTAGGCCACGCCTCATTACTGATAGAAACAGCAGGAAAGAAACTGATTGTTGACCCTTTTATTTCTCCTAATGATCTAGCGAAAGACATCAATATTGATGAATTGGAAGCGGATTACATCTTGATTACTCACGGTCATCAAGATCATGTTGTAGATGTTGAAGCCATCGCTAAAAGAACAGGCGCAACTATTATTTCCAACTTTGAGATCGTTTCGTATTATGGAGAAAAAGGACTGAACGGACACCCAATGAATCACGGAGGTAAATTCACCTTTGATTTTGGTACTCTAAAATATGTCAATGCAATTCACTCTAGTGTATTACCTGACGGTACTTATGCGGGCAATCCAGGTGGTTTTGTACTCATGAATAAAGAAGGAAAGATCTACATTGCCGGAGATACTGCATTAACGATGGACATGAAGTTGATCCCTGCTACATGCGGTGATCTTGATCTTGCTATTTTACCAATTGGCGACAACTTCACTATGGGTTATGAAGATGCTAAAATTGCGGCACAATATTTAGAGTGTAACACAATAATGGGATATCATTATGACACTTTCCCTCCTATCAAAATTGATAAAGCGGCTGCAACTCGTTATTTCAAACAATCTGAGAAATCTTTACTTCTCCCTGACATTGGTGAAACATTGGATGTGGATAGTATATAGGAATTAAGAATGAGGAATTAAGAATGAAGATGTGGTGATTGAAATGGTGCTGACATCATTTTGATTGTATGTTATAATACTATCTTTTTCTTAATTCTTTATTTTTTAAAACCACCATTCAGACTTCAGACCTAAATAATGCCCCAAATTACCTGAGTTTCCTGCTTCGTAATATTGCGACAAACCAAAACTTCTAACTATATCATTATATAAGGCTAGAGAATAAACTAAACGAATATGAGGCCTTGCCATCAACGTCCTTTCTCCTGAAGGCACATAAACGGGTGCTACTGTAAACTTATTCATCTGCCCTAAACCGGGGTCAAAACCTGTAAATCCTTGAGAGTATTCTTTGAAATCACGCATTTGATAATTGTATTCCAGCATCAATTGTAATTTATCAGACAAATAAATCATAGGACGGAAACCTACAGATAAATCCCATTTTTCATTGGGCCTATTATCCGCTATGAAAACAGGTGAAGTTGCCCCAATCGCATACCGAAAAACTGCATAACCCATAAGACCCCACTTTTTATTGATATCATACACAAAGTTTTCTGTAATATTGATACCATAAGCACCGTCATACTTTCCTCTGACATTGGGATTGCCAAAATTGATAAAAGATCGGGAAGACCATCCATCATCACCAGGACCGTTGGCTATTCTTGCTCCAACACGGAGGGATGCATTATTGGTAAACTTATCTTTTTGATATAAATGCATCACCCCTAACAGCCAACCATAGTCACTCACTTCCCTCACTATAAATTGAGGCTCGGTCAATGAATCTTTTCCTGTAAAGTGGTATTCTCCCATAAAATTGAGGGTATGATTGGGATTCAAATGCCAGCGGTGCTGAAGAGAAATCACGTGTTTCTGCCTTCCGTCATCATAATTAGAATCTCCATAAGGGTTGCCAGGCTGATCTTGATTGACTAGTGCTTTAATCAGCGATATAGTTGTTGTGCCGATTGTCAATCCAAAACCCTGCCCTGTCAGATTGTTAAACTGCCAATAATCGGCCATATCAATATTTTTATCTCTGTAATATTTACTCCCTACCCAAAGATGAATAGGAATGTTATAAAGCGTATCAGTGATATCCAAAAACATCTCCACAAAATTGGTTTTAGTATCGTTGGCGATAAAAGTATTATTTCCCGAAAACGATTGTGTAGTAAGCTGGAATTTGATTTTCGGTGCATCATCTTTCATCTGCAACAGTTTATGAATGTTGGAAATGCCCGTCAATTCTATATAATCATTCTCTTCCAACCTCCCTCCTAATGCACCTTGATTAGAAAGGTTTAACCTCGCTCCCACTTTATCTTCATCCAAGGAGGAAGAAATGCCCACTCTACCATAAGTATGAAATTCAAAGGTTTTTTGAGCTGAAGAATAAGAAGCTGAAAGTAAAAAATAGACGAAAAGAAAGGTGATTTTTTTCAACATAAATACAATGAGAGATAATGATAACAATAAGAGAAGCTCTTCAGTGAAAAGCTTCTCTTATAAAGATAAGTACAAATTCAAAATTATCTAATACTAATTCTATTTATTGTTTTGCGATTACTTCCTTCAAAAAACTTTCAATAGAACCACTATTAATACGTTTTTTAGCGTTGTACTCACAAAAAATAAATTAGAATTAACTATGATCTATTTTTGACTTTGTACTTAGTTTTAAAAATCAAATATTAGTACTCCTCATGTAATTATGTACTAGAACGATAACCTCATTATTGTTAATCTATATTATAAGCAGTTGTATATTTAAGGAAGAAAATCCAATTTCCCTCAATTATAAATGTTCAACTGCATAAAAAAATTTCTTCCTTATAAAGCGAGTGACTGCGATGGTGGATTTTCTGAATTTTTGATGCTTTCAAAAACAGAATGTAATTGTTTCATTGCATCTTCAAACTCAATTCCCTCTCCTTGGTCGTTGATAAATGAGACTTTTTTGGTTTCCAATAATTCCAAACGATAAACGGGATCAAGGGCGATAAAATCTTTTACATCAAGTAGATTGTATCCTTTCTCAGAGATTTTGATAGATACATATCTCACTTTCATTTCTTCTTCCACATCATAATATTCCTCAGGCATAGAACGCCCCATCAACATTCCTTTTATCTCCTGCTCCGGACTTACTCTTAAACCATAGAACATTTTAATTAATTTGAACATCACTATGGATAAAATGACAGTGAACGTGACACATACTTCTATACCTATCATTTGTATAAGTAACTGCTCCCAACGTGGTAAAACTAACAACTCTTGCTTGCCGAAAAGAGCTACACATAATGTTCCGAAGATGCCACCAAAACCATGTACAGGAATTGCACCAACAGGATCGTCTAGCTTAAATACTTTAAGAATTAAATCATAGCCTACATTATGAATCACTCCTGATAATAATCCTATAATTAAAGAGGAAAGAGGAGAAACTACATTACAGCATGCTGTGATAGCAACTAAACCAGTCAATGCACCACCCATCATTTTCTCAATTAAATCACCTCTATCTTGGAAAAAGTAGCAATAGAAAAAGGCTGAAAAACAAGCTGATGCACCTGCAATATTGGTATTGAGAATAATTTCGAAAACATCAGCGGTGAAAGTAAGTGTACTTCCTCCATTGAAGCCCCACCATCCTATCCAAAGCAACATTACTCCCAAAATACTGTAGGAATAATCGGAAGCTTTCATACTCTTGGGTTTTCCTTCATGATCAAAGCGACCTATTCTTGGCCCTACCATAATCATTCCTACGATCCCCACACAAGCCCCCAATGTATGCACCACTGTTGACCCTGCAAAATCCATAAAACCCATATTGGCCAACCAAGCCATATTGTTATTGTAAAAGAGATTTCCCCAGGCCCAGTGACCGAATAATGGATAGATAATAACGGCTGTGACCAATGAACCTATAAAATAAGGCACAACACCCGTCCTTCCTGACATTGCCCCTGACACAATGGTCAGTGCAGTTCCTGCAAACACTAGCTGAAATAGAAAGAAGACGATACCTGGAATGGTCAAGTCTCCATTATGAAGATTTTGTCCCACAAATAAGTCAGGCTCAAAACCAATAATACCATATTTAGAGGTGCCAAACATAAAGCCAAAACCAACGAGGAAAAAGCCTAAAACACCTGCCACAAGATCCATCAGGTTTTTACTACCAACGCTTGAACGGTGTTCTTCTTGGACCAGACCTGTTTCTAAAGTTTTGAAACCTGCCTGCATTAGAAAGACTAAAATAGCACACAGTAATACCCAAAGTGTATCCGGAATATTAAATGCTTGGGTGCTGACGGTTTCCGAAGCCAGCAATGTTGTAGGTAAAAATAAAATGCTAATAGTAGTTACGGTGAAATATAACATAAGAGTAAATTTTGGTTGTCAGTTCGCTAGTAAATAAGAGCTCAATATAAACATCGCACATTTTATGTACTTCAAAATTAGTTCATTGGGATTGGATTTGTAAATTATTACTTAAAAAATATATCGAAACCTGCTAAAAAACAGAATATTAATACTGCTAAATACAGTAAACACAGAAATTTTAATACATATTATATTAGTATTATTACTTTTTATTCTTTCGTGAAATAAGAAAAGCTCTCACCCTCAAACTACTAATCATTTTTTTAAGATATTTGTGAAGTCCTGAAATAACGATACACTAAAACAATCGTTATTATGGAAAATAATAAAAGTCAATACGTTAA
>NZ_JABANE010000118.1 GCF_012844305.1 Flammeovirga aprica JL-4 | reverse complement strand
TACATCACTAAATAAACTAGAAACAGGTAATAAACGCCATTGTACTCCTGTTTTAAGTTTATATAAAATTGCATTAACCACTTCTGTTAGAGATGATTTAGTCTTAAATCCTCTTTTTGCAGTTGGCAAATGCGGTATTATTTCAGATTCAATGATATCTTTGTCAAGTACGCAGTACATAATGAAGGTTGTAGGTTAATATTTATGTTTGGCGACACAAATATCTACAACCTTTTCTTTAATTATACAAGATATTTAAAAAAGGCTGTACAGCTTCTGTGAGTACAACGCTAAAAAACGTATTAATAGTGGTTCTATTAAAAGTTTTTTGAAGGAAGTAATCGCAAAACAATAAATAGAATTAGTATTAGATAATTTTGAATTTGTACTTAAGCAACAATAAATGACAACTATGAACTCAACGCTTCAACTAACAAGAAACCCCAATGTCAAATTAAACTGGGCAACAGGGTTGACTCTAGTACTATTCATCTGTATTCCTCGCTTTATTTTGGTGCTCAATGCCAATGAAACGGCCAACTACAGTGCCATTGGAGGAATTATGTTTTTCTCCGCTATTCTTCCTTTTATGATTCTAACCAAGCAAGGCTTAAAAGCGATAGGTATCGTAAAGACCAACAAGTTTGGGATGCTATTGCTAGCTTTGATTTTAGGAATTGGAGCAAGTTTACTATTGTATGGTGTAGGGGTAATGTTGTATGGAGGAAGTATTGAAAATTGGTATGTGTACATAGGAAAGTCTTACAATATTCCAGTAGGAATTTCGGGTGATGATAAGCTGATTTTATTTACTGTAATGGCGATAACAGGGATGATTTTTAGCCCGATTGGAGAGGAGTTTTTCTTTAGAGGAATAGTGCATTATGCCTTTGCTCAATCATTAGATGACAAAAGAGCCTCATATATTGATAGTTCAGCTTTTGCTTTGACCCATATTTCACATTTTGGATATGTCTATTATAATTCAGAATGGATATTCTTACCGTACCCTACGCTTTTGTGGGTAATCAGCATGTTTTTAGTGAGTCTCTTATTTTTTCAAATGAAAAAGAAAACAGATTCGATATGGGGAGCAGTGCTTTGTCACTCTGGGTTTAATTTAGGGATGATATACTGTATTTTCTATTTGTTGTAATAATAGACTAACAATGTTATGAGTAAAGAAAACGTCCATAATCGAACAAAGTGATTGGAATTGATACAGAATAAAATGACTTTTAAAATCATTTAAATTTATAAGTATCTGTAATTGAGTTGTTTACTTAGTTTAGGTCTGTTTTTGAATAATTAATGGCATAGTGTCAAATAATATAGTATTAGTAGTTTAGCATTGGAACATGACGTTCTTAATGTCAAAATTAAAAGTTTAAATAGTTACACGTTATTAGAAGAAGGAATGAGTGCTTCACCAAACTTTCTTAATTTAGTCCTAAAAAAAGAGGTAGGTATCTTTGAAGATACCTACCTCTTTTTAATTATAAGTAGATTACAGCTTAGCTCGCTTCCTCTACCTCGTCTCTTTCTACACGCAAGTTATCAATGATAAAACGTTGACGGTCCATTGTGTTTTTACCCATATAGTACTGAAGCAATTGTTTAGTATTGCTGTCCTCACTCATAATTACAGGCTCTAAACGGATGTCTTCACCAATAAAACCGCTGAACTCATCAGGAGAAATCTCACCTAGACCCTTAAAACGAGTAATCTCAGGTTTGTTTCCTAATTCATTGATGGCTTTAACACGTTCTTCATCAGAATAACAGTAAATGGTTTTCTTCTTGTTTCTTACTCTGAAAAGTGGTGTCTCAAGGATATAAACGTGTCCTTTTTCTACCAAGTCAGGGAAGAATTGTAAGAAGAAAGTCAAGATCAACAAACGGATGTGCATACCATCCACATCGGCATCGGTAGCAATCACCACTCTGTTGTATCTCAATCCATCAATTCCGTCCTCAATATTCAAGGCGTGTTGCAGGAGGTTGAATTCCTCATTTTCGTATACCACTTTTTTGGTCAAACCAAAAGAGTTCAATGGCTTACCTCTCAAACTGAAGACCGCTTGAGATTGTACATCACGAGATTTTGTAATACTACCACTTGCTGAGTCACCCTCGGTGATAAACAGTGTTGTATTTCTTTTATCTTCTTCCTCTCCTTTTTTATCGTTGAAGTGCTTACGGCAATCTCTTAATTTTTTATTGTGAAGATTGGCCTTTTTTGCTCTTTCGTTGGCAATTTTCTTAACACCTGCAATTTCCTTACGCTCACGTTCCGACTGTTGGATACGTTTTAATAAAGCTTGTGCAACTTCAGCATTTTTATGTAAGAAGTTATCCAATACTTTATGCACGTATTCATTGACAAAAGTTCTCAGCGTAGGGCCGTCAGGAGCAATGTGAGTGGAACCTAATTTTGTTTTCGTTTGAGATTCGAAAACAGGCTCTTGTACTCTTACAGAAACAGCACCTACAATAGAGGCTCTGATATCTGCAGCGTCAAAGTTCTTTCCGAAGAAATCTCGAACTGTTTTTACGATAGCCTCACGGAATGCTGATAAGTGCGTACCGCCCTGTGTTGTATTCTGACCGTTGACAAAAGAGTGGTAGTTTTCACCATATTGATTAGAGTGCGTGAAAGCAAACTCTATATCTTCTCCTTTGAAGTGAATAATAGGGTAGCGAATTTGGTCTGCATTCGTTTTTCTTTCCAGAAGATCACGAAGACCATTTTTAGAAAGATATGTTTTATCATTTAGTTTTAATGATAAACCCGAATTAAGGTAAGCGTAGTTCCAGAATAGATCATCTAAGTAATCCGGAAGGAAACGGTAGTTTTTGAAAATAGTAGGGTCAGGCTTGAAGTAAACCGTAGTACCATTTTTCTCATTTGATTTCGCAACAGGAAAATCAGTGGTTAATTTACCCGCTTCAAATTCAGCTACTTTTTTCTCTCCATTTCTTACCGATTGCACTCTAAAGAAATTAGAAAGAGCGTTGACCGCTTTGGTACCCACACCATTCAAACCTACAGACTTCTGGAAGGCGTTGGAATCGTATTTAGCACCTGTATTGATTTTGGACACACAGTCGATCACTTTACCCAATGGAATGCCTCTACCGTAATCTTTTACCAAAACGGCACCTTCGTCAACGGTAACATCAATCTGCTTACCGAATCCCATCATGTGTTCGTCAATACTGTTGTCCACCACTTCTTTAACAAGGACGTATATACCATCATCAGGTGCCGAACCGTCACCCAACTTACCGATATACATACCCGGTCTTAAGCGTATATGTTCACGAGGGTCCAGTGATTTAATACTGTTCTCGTCATAATTATGTGTAGTATCTGCCATATCTCGTTATGCTTTCTCCACAATTATAGTTCTAAAATTAAACAAAATGAACCGTAGATGGTTAATTTGTCTTATTTTTAATCATTCGTGATAAAGAATCATCAAATTTTGATCAAAATAGTATTAAAACTAAAAAATTAAGCTGAATTTAAAAAAAAGCTTTTACTCTCCCAAACGTCTGATGTCAACCAAACGGTCTTTCCAGTACGGAGAATAGGCAACTTCCTTTACACCATCTTTTGGTGAAGTATAGATGAAATTGAATCCTTGCTTCGTCACTTTTGATACAATACCGCAATTCGATACCTGATCACTTCCTTTACGTTGACTGAAGAAAATAAGATCACCTGATTGTGCTTCCTCTTTGTTTACATGAACACCTTGTCTTGCTTGTTCTCTGCTTATTCTAGCCAATTTTACTCCTGAAGCTTCCCAAGACATCATCGTTAAACCACTTGCATCAATACCATCTTTGGAGTTGCCACCTGATTTGTAAGGTGTGCCAATAAAATCCCTTGCAGTAACAACGGCCAGTTCCGCTTTTTCAGTTTGAGATTTTCCGTCATCATTTGAGCTGCGGCCTTCTTCAGAAGAAGTACCACCGCCACAAGACATCATAAATAAGGATAAGCAGATCGAAATAATAATTTTAATGCGTTGATTCATTTTTCGCTTGTTGTTATGTTTAAAAATTTGCTTTAAAAAAATATAAGACTACGTCAAATTTGGGGTTTGAGTACTCCAGTTTAAATATTTTTCAGAATTAATGTAATCTTCTAGCTTTACTAAAGATTCCCTTCCAATAGGCACTAGTTAATTCACTTTCCATTACCCCGCGAGAAGTAGAGGCATGAATAAAATACATTTTACCACCTTCAACTTCTGTTACCATTCCCACATGATTGATTCTTGTACCTCCGTGTGGGTGAAAAAAGACTAAGTCACCGGGCTGAAGATTATTAAAGGAAACCGCTTTTCCTCGTTTTGCCTGTTCAGATGAAACTCTGGGAAGTTGCACATTGGCCGCTTGCCATGATACGAGCATCAGTCCGGAACAGTCCATTCCTTTTTTTGTAGTACCGCCCGTAGCATATTTTACTCCTTCAAAAGACCATGCAGTTTTGATAGCAATTTTCGCTTTACCTTCCGCCTTCAAAGTTTTGGTAGTAATTTCGGCGGCCACAGCAGTAGCATTTTGAGCATTTGTATTTTGTGTTGCAGCACTTGCAGTAGAAGAACTTTGAGAAACACCCAATTGACTCAACTGCTTTTGTTTTACTTTGTCCAAGCGGTCTTGTCTTGTGCCGTAAGTATATTGCTTGCCAAATTCGCAGGATTGAAATGCGAAAGAAAAAAGTAACAAGGTCAGTAATGTATATTGAGTATGTTTCATTTCTTCAAGAGTAATCTGAATAAAAATTAGGTGATTGATCTACACGATCATGTCAACAGTAACTTTTTATAAGTACCACAACTGTCTGTAAGTACTGAGAAAAAAGTTATGGAACTTTTTTAATGAAGAATTAAGAATGTAGAATGATGGTTCGTAAAATGGTTTTTATGGTGGTTATTAAGCCACAATAAGAACCATAATTCTTCATTCAAAACATTCCTTTTCTTCTGTCCTAGTACTTATCAAAATGATTTCCAAAAACAGTAATTCACATGAATTTAGCACTTACACTATTAGAATTTTAAATAAATATACAAAAAAGATAAAAGCCCTCTTAGAATTTTAGTTCTAAAAGGGCCTTTTTTTATGTGGTTGACAGCTTTTAAGCGAGTGTCAGCGCTTCACAAGTCTTACGGGCAGCATCTTGTTCGGCTTTTTTCTTACTATAGCCAGAACCTACTGCTTGCACTTCTCCGTCAATAATTAAATTGACTTTGAATTGTTTTCCGTCTTTTCCTCCTTGTTTTGAAATAGTAAAATCAACTGTTTTACTATTCTTTTGAGCCCACTCAATAATGAGACTTTTAAAATTGGTTGTTGTAGAGATAATTTCCTCAATGTCATAGTGCATCATCAACAACTTATGGATGATGAAT
Organism: Flammeovirga aprica JL-4; assembly: GCF_012844305.1. Lineage (GTDB taxonomy): Bacteria > Bacteroidota > Bacteroidia > Cytophagales > Flammeovirgaceae > Flammeovirga > Flammeovirga aprica. The sequence goes on along the minus strand of NZ_JABANE010000118.1, from coordinate 20,288 downwards.
TTGCGTGTAAAGTGAAATCCTCTGTCCAAATAAACGGCGCCGATGAAAGCTTCCATAGCATCACCATAAATAGATTTATGGCTCAATGCTGAGTTTTTACGGCCTTCAAAAGCCACCATTTGGCTTAAACCAATCTTAACAGCCAAACGGTTGAGAGATTCACGGTTTACAATTCGAGAGCGGATTTCCGTCAGGAAACCTTCGTCTTTGTAAGGATAGCGTTTGAAAAGGTATTCTGCTACCACAGAACCTAACACAGCATCTCCCAAGTATTCAAGACGCTCGTTTGATTCTTTAAAACCTTTCATAGCACCACTTTCAAAAGCAACAGACGTATGCTGCATTGCTAGGTGATAAAGTTTGATGTTAAAAGGTCTTCTTCCGATAATTCTTGTTACAACCTTGGCTAATTTTTTCTCCTGCTCATTATAAGGCGTGACCCATCGTTTTAAGAACTTTCCTAAAATCATTGATCAGTATTATAGTCTCGATAAATTCGAGGAGTAAAAAACAATCCCCAAAAATGTAAAAAATATCTAAAACAAAGGTGTTTTATTTCAATTCTTTTTTTTGTAGGGAATTCCAAAAATAACATCCTTTTTCTTAGAAAAATAAAAAACCCGTTAGAAATTGAGCTTGCTAACGGGTTTTTAAGAAGAAAAAGTACTATTTATTCAGCGTACTTTTTGAATACCATTGAGAAGTTGTGACCTCCAAATCCAAATGTATTCGATAAGGCGATATTCACATCACGCTTTTGCGCCTCATTGAAAGTACAGTTTAATTTAGGATCCAGTTTCTCATCTGGAGTAGTATTATTGATTGTTGGAGGAATAACACCTTTGTTCAATGCCAATAAACATGCTAAAGCTTCTACTGCACCTGCAGCACCAAGAAGGTGACCTGTCATAGATTTAGTAGAAGAGATGTTTAAGTCATAAGCATCTTCTCCAAACACTTTTTTGATCGCATTTACTTCTCCAATATCACCAAGAGGAGTTGAAGTACCGTGAACGTTGATATAATCAACATCTTTCGGCTCGATTCCAGCATCTTTCATCGCTTCCGCCATTACTCTGCTTGAACCTTCTCCTTCAGGATGTGGAGCAGTCATATGATAAGCATCAGCAGTCATACCGCCACCAATTACTTCACCATAGATTTTTGCGCCTCTAGCTTTTGCATGCTCTAATTCTTCAAAGATAAATGCACCGGCACCTTCACCAAGTACAAAACCATCTCTGCTTCCATCAAAAGGTCTTGAGGCAGTTGCAGCATCGTCATTACGAGTAGACAACGCACGCAAGGCATTGAAACCACCGATACCCGCTTCGCAAACTGCAGCTTCAGAGCCACCAGTTACGAAAAGGTCAGCCATTCCAAAACGAATATAATTGAAAGCATCTACCATTGCGTTAGTAGCAGAGGCACATGCTGATACAGTCGTGAAGTTAGGTCCTTTTAGTCCCCAAGTCATAGAGATATGACCAGGAATAAGGTCAGGAATCATCTTCGGAATGAAGAATGGGTTAAAACGTGGAGTACCATCACCAGTTGCAAAGCTAGAAACTTCGTCTTGGAAAGATTTTAGTCCACCAATTCCTGAACCCCAAATGACACCAAAACGCTCTTTATTAACAGCGTCTAAGTCCATTTCAGAATCTTCAATGGCTTGTTTAGCTACCGCAACACCGTATTGGCTTACGAGATCCATCTTTCGGACCTCTTTGCGATCAATATAATCTGTTGCTACGAAGTCTTTTACTTCGCAAGCAAATTGAGTCTTAAATTTAGAGGCATCAAATTTTGTGATGGGAGCAGCACCGCTAACTCCTTTTTCTAAATTTGACCAGTACTCTTCGACAGTGTTGCCTAGTGGTGTTAATGCACCAATTCCAGTTATTACAACTCTTCTAGCGTTCATAAGATTTTTTATTTTGGAAGATCCCAAAAAAAACAAACCTGACAGATTTAGCACCTAGAGATTACTGAGGTACTTGCACTATCAGGTTCGCTAGCGTCTGATTCGCTTATTTTAAAGGGAGTGTAAATTACTTTACGTTCTCTTCAAGGTATTCGATTGCGTTACCTACAGTTGTGATGCTTTCTGCTTGATCATCAGGAATAGAAGTGTTGAACTCTTTTTCGAATTCCATGATTAACTCAACAGTGTCAAGTGAGTCTGCACCTAAATCGTTTGTGAATGAAGCCTCTGGTGTTACATCTGATTCTTCTACACCAAGCTTATCAACGATAATTTGTTTTACTTTTTCTGCAATTTCGGACATCTTAATAACTTTTAGTTGACCAATTTAACTGCAAAGAAATGAATAAGAATTAATAACTGCAAGTATCTTTATCATTAACAGATCGTATATGTTATGCAAACATACATATACATCGTTAAGTTATTGATATTGAGTAACTTTATTTCTTCTTTTTTTCTTTGCGACTTTCTAAATAATTCAAAATTTCTTCTTTAGCCACTCCCATAAGGAAGACTGCGGCCTCATCACGGAGCATTTTTCCAAAGGATGGAACCTTGCTTTCGTGCGTTTCAGTACTTACAATTTTCTTACCTTTTTTGGCATCACCTTCAAGTTTTGAAAGTTTTTTTAGGTATTTCTTCTGGCTTCTACTTTTGTGGATACGCAAGGCCCATTGTGACAGGCTGTAAGTAACCACTAAGGCGGCGCCATAAGTGAAAATCTTTTTTATATCATGTTGTGTTTCAGAAACGGTATCTTGTGCCAAACCCACTAATTCATCCTTAGCTTCTTTGGTTTGCTGTTTTAGAAGCACCTTTTCTGCTTTTAATTTCTCTCTTACGGTGTTTGTTTTTTGCTCGCTCATTGGAAGTAGGGGTTATTTATCGTTTTCTTCTTGTAATTTGTCAATGGCTTCGTCAATCCATATTAAAAACTGATTTCTAAGGTGAGTGGTGTAATAAAGTGCCAGACCAAAAAGCCCAACACAAAAAACGCCTACTATAGAAAAACCGGCAAATGGTGGCCATGAGAAAATATAGTTGACAAATAAAGCAAACCCAAGTGCAAAAAATGCGAATGCAAGCGTTAAAAAAGTCAGCATAATCACAAAAATTGCAATTACGGATAATGCTCCCGCTAGCCCTGTTTTGAGCTGAATGCTGAATAGTTTAGCGTAAGTTTCTATGAGTTTAACAATAGCGTTGATGATATTGTCAAACCGTTCTTTCTGACGCGCCTGCTCTTCTTCTGTAAATATTTTATTGCGTAATGAATTTCTTCTAGACATATATAAAGATTAACCCTAATTGATAATAGGATAAAAAATAATCTTGAAAAATTAAATGATAGACAAATATAGAAGAATACGGCAAATTTCATGACAAGTAACAATAGTTATTTACTCCCGCCTGAGGATAAAAAGGCTTCTGTCTTGATGTGTTTTAGAGCGGTCTACTTTTTTGTGATTGAAGTAAATACTTTCTATCCATCTCAACTGTTCTTCATTTTGGTGTATAAGGATGGTCAGTGTATCGAGCTTGTCTTTGAAATGAATATAATATTCTAAATTTTCAGCATTCAGCTGATTTGAGTAAAGGCCTGAGAATTTTTTCCCACCTTCAAACTGATGGTTCATTTTTATATGATGTTCTAATTGTTTTTTCTCCCCGTTGATTAAAGTATAGATTTCTATCTCCTGAAGATGTTCTTCTTCTAAACCCTCTATCATATTCTCACCTTCTTTATTTTGATATTCCAGCAACATATTATAATCATGGTGAGGGGCATAAGGTTTATCAATGAAGTGGCATGATGAATTGAACAGCAGTAAGAGCAGAATGAAGGTATAGAATAATGGTTTCATTTTTTAGAGAATAGAGTTAGTGGCTGTTAAAGTAACATTTATCTCAATAAAAATAGTTGTTCTTCTAAATTGAAGCCTATTTATTCAATTTATATCCATAGAAAAGTGCATTCTTTTTTACATCTTTATTAAGAGCAACTTTGAAACATGCTCTATGTAATTTTTTCAATATCTTCTATCTTCATTTTCCATTGAAACGCTATCTATATCAAGTATACTTATTGCTTTCGCTCTTCTTTTTTCAAAGCTATTATTCCACAGCTCAGGAACTGCAACTGACATTGTCTACAGGGCACCTTGGGAAAGTAAAGCATTTAGCCATTACTAATGATGCAAAATTGTTGTCCACTGCTGGTGAAGATGCGGCGGTGAAAGTTTGGAATATTGATGATAAAAGACTGCTTTACACATTTTACCCTCATGAAGTGGGAATCACTGCACTCTGCTTTACACAAGATAATCAATACCTCGCTACAGCCGGAATGGACGGAAAAGTAAAGGTTATTCATTTGAAATCACAAGAAGTGGTGTATGAGTTTGAGGAGGTAGAAGGTGAGGTGTTTACCTTAAAGTTTGTGGCGGGTTTCCTTTTGTTTATTACAAAGGGAGGGATGATTTATAGACTGGACTGGGAAAATAAACAGCTGGCTCCTGATGGCATGGAAATAAAATCAGACTTCGGTAATTTTTCTTCCTTAAACTATTCCTTTAAAATGAAATGGTTGACGGTGGGAAAAATGGAAGGTGATATAGTGGTGTGGAGAGGTTTTGACCGGCCGACGGTGACCAAAAAAGGATTGCATTCAGACTGGGTTTCAGCTATAGATTATATTCCATCAGATTCTTTAATTGTTACCGCTTCCTGGGACAAGACAATTAAGGTATGGGATATCAATGCAGATACTTTAGTGGATCAGATGACTTCACCTGATAACACGCCAATTGTTGACCTGAAATATTCCTCTTTCTTCAATGTACTTGTTTTCGCCACAAAAGCTCAAAACATTTATTTTTATGAGTCTGAAAATGGAAAAATCAAGAAAGAAGCATTGGGCGTTCGGGATGATTTTGAAAAAATGATTTTTACGGAAAGTACACAGCATGCTGCTTTTACCAATAAAGACGGAACCATATCGGTGTGGAAATTGGAAAAGGGAAATTCTCAGACCAATGTGACATGGAAACCGGTCAAAGGACACTTGGTGGATGGAGAAATCAATCTCTCTACTGGAGCAATTGCATTTGTGACAACAGATGGCATTTTTTACTCTTGGGAACCCAATGAACATGTCGTTGCTAAAACTTGGAAAGTGCATCATGATCATGCTTCGGCTTTGGAGTACACTCTGAATGGTAACAGATGGATTACTACTGGAGCAGACAGTTTGGTGAAAATTTGGTCTGATCAAGGGAAACTTCTCGATACATTACGGTTGGAACATAAAGGGACGACATTGACCAATGTTCCTATCATCGGGCAGGTAGCGGTGGGTACAAAAGGCGGCGATGTAATATTATGGAATAGTAAAAAGTCTACTCAAAAACTGCTTTATCAGCATAATGGAGAAGTGGCTTATGTGGAAAATGACAGTGATGCTCAAAAAATTGCTTCTATTGGAAGAGACCGGAAATTGAAGGTGTATAGTTTAGAACAGAAGAAAATCATTTTTGAAACTACGGTGCCTGATTTGTGGTTGAATGACCTGGAGTTTTCTGAAGATGGAAAACAATTAGTGGTCAGTGGCAGGAATGGCGTTTATGCTTGGAATTGTGATGATTGGTCTGTAATCAAACATGATATACCTGAGGAAGATATTTTAGAAATTGATTATCTGTCCAAAAAGCGTCAATGGATTTTCGGGAAGAGAAATGGAAGTATTTCCATTTGGGATAAAGAACTGAGTAAAAAAATAGAACAGTTTGAAGGTTCTTCTATTCCTATGGTAGATATTATACCTTATATAGATCAGAATGTATTTTTTGCAATAAGGATGAATACCACTTTCGAAATATGGAATATTGAAAAGAAAAGGAAGGGTGGAGAAATCATTGTAACGGATGAAGGAAAATGGGTGATTGAACATCATTCAGGCTTATTTGATGTGAGAGACCTTAATATGAGTGAACTTTATTATGTGTATGGTACGGAAACCATCGATTTTGATCAATTGAAAGACAAATACTGGGAACCGGGTTTGGCATATGAAATATTACAAGGCAACCCACTAAGAAAAGTACCTCCACTGAGTGATTTATCTCTTTTCCCTAAAACCAATACTTTTGAGAAAGAAGGTAAACTTTATATAGAAGTAATTGACAGAGGCGGGGGAATTGGTGGAGTAAGCCTTTACATTAATAATAAAGAAGTAATAGCGGATGTTCTGAAAGAAGGACAGAAGGCAATTTTTGAAGGGAAGGAGTATTATACTATACCGCTGGAAAAGGTGAAAATCCACATTATTCCCAATCAGGAAAACGATATTACAGTATTGACTTCTAATAAAGCAGGGACACTTAACGGAAGGGGAATTAAACTAAAGTATAAGGGAAAGGAAATTGAACTAGAGGCACCTCCTACATTATATGGTGTAATTGTGGGCGTATCGGACTATAGAGGCCGTTTATTGGACTTGAAATATGCGGCAGAGGATGCAAAGGCCATGTATGAAGCCATTGATGTGGGGAGTGAAAAACTATTTGGTGTGAAAAACTCGGTGATCCAATTACTGACTACCGATGCTGAAGAAGAACTGCTTCAGCCCACAAAAGAAAATATTAAAACTGCTTTTGAAAGTATCAGTCAGCGAGCGAATTCTTCTGATATTCTGTTTGTATTTCTTGCAGGCCACGGTGCCGTTTCTAAAAATAATGACGGGGATGACGATTTCCATTTTCTTACAAAAGACATGAGCAACAGTGACCTTTCTGATCCGGATATCAAAAACAATTATACGATTAATGGTACCGAGCTTTTAGACTGGATAAAAGAAATACCAATCTCAAAACAGGTCTTTGTAGTCGATGCTTGTCATGCAGGCTCTTTTTCAACAGAACTGATTACTTCTAGAGATTATAATGAGGAAGGAATGAAAAAAAGGGCCTTGGAAAGAATGCGTGCCAAGACAGGAATGTTTATGCTTTCTGGAGCCTCTTCTGATAAAGTCAGCTATGAATCCTCTTATTTAGAACATGGTTTATTGACCTATTCTTTATTGGATTATCTGAAAAGAGGAGAGCTGGACGAAGGACGTTTTGTAGATGTACAAGACCTATTTGCTCATGCCGTGGAGTCAGTGCCTCAACTGGCTTCTGCAATGAGTGGTGAACAACAGCCAGAATATAGAGTGCCGGTAGGGGCAGGGAGTTTTTATATTGCTGAATTATCACAAGCCGTAAGAGACAGCATTACACTTTCCATTCAGAAAAACTTGATTTCAGCCATTTATTTAGAAGACGCTGAGACGTGGGCAGACCACCTCCGGTTGAGTCAGCAGGTAAAGTCTTATTTTATATTAAAGGCGGAAGAAAAAGACCTGACGGTACGCTATCAGAAAAATGCAAAAGGACCTAATACTTATATAATAAGAGGAAAATATGAGGTTCATAAAAATAATATCCTTTTGAAATTGCACTTGATCTCTGAAAATGAAGTTATAGAAAAATGGACAGTTAAAGCCAAAGATATCAAGGATTGTCAGGAACAGTTGTTTGTGAACATAGAAAACTACTTTGTAGAAGAGGGGAAATAATAAAGAATTAAGAATGAAGAAAGGTGGTTCGTATTGACGTTGGAATAAAACGTACTTACGAACACCATAAAAACTGCTTTATGAATCATAGCACGAACCACTTTTCTTCATTCATCATTCTAAATTCTTCATTAAAAAAGACATACGATTAGTTGTGATCTAGTTCTTAAGTGTATTTTATCCTTTTGTTAAGTTGTTAAGAATGGATTATTTTACGAGAAATTTTTTAAAAACTGTCCAAACTAGTACTATCTATGCCACTAACTACAACACTAATTGAACTACCATTTGCAGATAGGCTCAACGAATCGGAATTAAAGATTCTTTCAGAAAATGCAGAGTTAGTTACGTTTGAAGACGAAGAAACAATCACTTTACAATTTGCTTCAGCTGAAAAATTCTATATCCTTTACTCTGGAAAAGTAGAATATCATCTGAATGTGGGTGATCAGCGTGGTGGATTGACAGTAGGTGAAAACAACGAGCGAGGAACACCAATTGGATGGTCGGGTTTCAGAGAACCTTACCGTTTTGCGACTACGGCTATTGCAAAAGGAAGAACGGAAGTTGTTGCCTGGGATAACAAATTATTGAGAGCACTCTTTGACAGCAATCCTCAGATAGGGATGCACTTTCTTTCTTCTACGCTATTATACAGCACTCACTTATTGAGAGATGCGAGAAATTCTTGGATTCAAGGGTCAATTCCTATGACGGTAGACTCATTTGAAGGCAGTACTACTTATACCTCTTTTCAAGATAAAGGACCTTCGGAATCCAATTTAGAGTTTTTCCGTCAAAGTAATTTCTTCAATCCATTTTCAGATTGGCATTTGATGAAATTGGCAGAAATCAGTGATACAAAATATTATAAACAAGGCGAAAAACTACTTTCCAAAGGAGAAGCCTCCCATAAGTTTATGGTGTTGAAAAGCGGAAAGGTGGCCTTGAATTATATAAAAGAGAATGGAGAGGTTTATACTTCAGACATTCTGCAGGAAAGGGGACAAGTGATCCTATGGAGTGCGGCAAGTTTTGATGCCATCCCCAATTTTATGGAGCTGGTGGTTTTGGAACCTGTCGAAGTATTGGAGATTCAGCGCATTGATCTTTTAGTATTGTATGGTGAATTTCCTAACCTTGGAATGGTGTTTATGTACCGTCTTTTATGGTTGCTGGGAAGTGCTTTGAAGGCCATTCGAGCACAAGTGATTACGCAAACATATGACCGGGAACTACTCACTATTCAGACCATGATTGATCAGGCAGGAGCACTGTTGAGTGTGACCTCTGATATTCATAAAATACCATCACTTTTAGCGGAGAAATTGACCCAGGGAATTGCTTTTGATTTATTGGATCAATTGAGTAAAACAGGGGTTGGTCAGGAGAAGAGTTTAGCCAATCTTTTTGTAAAAGTGACAGGGCCATTACGCAAGGAATATTTGTTTTTGGAGGGCTTAAAGAAAATGACCAATCACGTCATCAAAGCACCTAAAAACACACCTTCGGCTCAACTTAGAAACGAATGCTCGGAATTGTTTGAAAAAGCAATTGCCTATTTAGATATTAGTATTGATGGAGTGGAAAATATTCCGAAAGAGTCAGGGAATATTTTTATTTACAATCACCTCCTCAATCACCCTTATTACACACTGCCTAACAATTTCCAGATTACTTTAGACTCTCATTTTATATCCATGTTGCTTTATAAGTATTATAAGGATTCAGGGTTGAGAGTGGTCAGAATTGGAAAAGGACCAGAATACGGTCATCAGGATTATTACAACAAATTGGGCCATATGGGGGTTAGAACTGCAGACTCTGACCCAGCAAAACTTTCGGCAGAAGAGAAAAGGAAAAACAGAATGTTATTTTTCGATGAAGCCAGTGACAAGTTGAAGCAAGGCATCAATTTGATTTTGAGTCCTGAAGGAACAAGTAGAGAAACGCATCAATCTCCAGTGGATTTTAAACCGGGTGCTTTTATGATTGCCAATCATTCTGGCATCGATCCTTTGATTGTTCCAGTAGCATTGTCTTTCTTTGACAAAAGAATGAGCAAGGCCAAGTTAGGCGTTGTCATCAAACCTGCTTTCAGACTATCAGAAGTTATAGATACAACAAAACCCTTCAAAGAGGAACTAAGAGGGTTTTTAGAGAGTTATTCTAAGAAATATCGTTCCTATGTTGAGGAAGCCATTCAGTTGGTGGAAAATTAAATTAACAATGACAACAGAAGAAATTCAGTTTTACAAGAATGAAGGGCTACCGGAGTTAGCCGAGAACTTAAATAAACAGCCTTCCATTGATCAGCCTATCGTTTTCTACGGAAGTTCTTCTTTCAGATTATGGAAAAACGTAAGAGAAGACCTTGGCAATTCACGGATCCTTAATATGGGGTTTGGCGGTTCTACTTTAGAAGCATGTGCTCTTTATTTTAATCAGTTATTCAAAGACATTGAATCCCCTAAGAGTGTGTTTATTTATGCGGGAGACAATGATCTTGGCGGTGGACAAAAAGCAGAAGACATTCTTTTCTCTTTTGAAAGTATTTATAATCAGTTGAGATTGAAATACGGAGAAGAGTTACCTGTTTTTTATATGTCTATCAAGCCAAGTCCAAGCAAAGATGATATCCTGCATGAAATAGAGAAGTCAAATTTCTTGGTAAAAGAAGCCATGCATACACTGAAAAACATCACTTATGTAGATATTTTCACTCCTATGCTGGATGAAAATGGCAAAAGTAGACCGGATTTATTTGAGGATGATATGCTTCATATGTTGCCAGAAGGTTATGCTATTTGGACAAACGTATTGAAGGAAGTCTTAAAATAAATGAAATAAAAGCAACCTGTAAACCTTTTTACGGGTTGTTTCGTAACTTGTAGTAGTTCAATCGGATGAACGAAAGCTAAATATTAACAACGTAAATCAAAATGAAAAATTGGTCATTAATTCTAGCATGTTTATTTATCACTCACTTTTCATCTGCTCAGGTAATGGATAAAGTCAAAGGGGCTTTTATGGCTAAGACACCTGTGACTGTTGATGGTTTAGCGAACCTAGAAGAGAATAACGTTGACTTATTCCAATTAGTGGTTTATATCTCAGAGGAGATTCACATTCAGAGAGAAATTCCTAAAGATGCAGAGGTAATCAGTAATACGGAAGGAAACATTGTCTATGATAATGGAAAGAAAATTGAAAAAATTAAAATAGTAAAAGGAGCAACAGGTATCATTACTGAGGTGGCTTCTAATTCCATAAAAGTCAAATTTGAAAATAAAGAAGGTTATGTATTTACCTTTATAAAAGACCAAAGAGGAACAGATAAGGAAGCTACTTTTTATCTAGATGTTCAAGGTGATAGAAATGTCGCATATGGTCCATATGAGTGGTATTTGAACTGGGGCAGAGGAGCAAAAGTCCTTTGGAAATATAAAGAAATCACAAAGTCAGATACAAAGACGAAAAGAGTGAAAGGTATCAAGCCAGAGAATACTGTAAATTGATCTATCAGAAGGTTTGATGTGAGATAACTTTAAGGCACTTATAATTGAGGCCTCATTGTGGAATAAGAAATTCACAATGAGGCTTTTTTTCATTCATGTAATATAGGTTCAAGTGAGGTAAAGGAGGCACTTGAACCATTTCTATAACCATTAAACTATAAATTGAAGTAGCCTTATTTGGAATCTAAACGGGTGTTGCCGTGAATATATTTTCATAAATTTCTCCTCCAATGAAAGTGGCTTTTTCTCCCAAATGACGCTGTATTCTAAGGTTTTCATTCCATTTAACCATTCTCTCACTGCGCGCAAATGAGCCAACTTTCAATTGTCCTGCGTTTGTAGCCACTGCCAAATGAGAAATAAAGGCGTCTTCCGTTTCTCCAGAACGTGCGGAAACAACAGGAAGCCACCCCGCTTTTTGGGTCAACGCTATTGCCTCTAAAGTTTCGGATACCGTTCCAATCTGATTTAATTTGATCAATACAGAGTTCGCTAATTTTTGGGCGATACCTTCTTTTATTCTTTTGATATTAGTGGTGAAAAGGTCATCGCCAATAATTTGAACGCGATGCCCAAATTCTTGTGTGAATTTTTTCCAGTAATCGAATTCAGTATCTGCAAACGGATCTTCAATGGAAATGATAGGGTACTTCTCGCACCACATTTTCATCATCTCATAAAATTCATCTGGAGTCAGTTTTTTGTTTTCCAGTCTCAAGTGATAGTTTTCACCATCGAACAAATCACTGGCGGCAATGTCTAGTGATAAAGCCACATCTTTTCCCGCCTCGTAGCCGGCTCTTTTTATAGCTTCCATAAACACCTCAAAGGGCTCTTCATTATTGCTATAATCAGGCCACCAGCCACCTTCATCTGCAATCCCAACACATTTGCCTTTTTCTTTCATGACTTCACCTGCCGCATGATAAATATTGTGGGTCATTTCCAGCGTTTCTTCATAAGATTTTGCTCCGATCGCTATCACTAGGAAATCTTGAATATCTGTGGCCCAGTCGGCATGAGCACCTCCACCCAAAATCTGTATTTCGTTTAACGGAATCAGGTGCCCCTGACCATTTCCAAGGTATTCATACAGTTTTTGATTTTTAGCATTCGCCGCCGCATTTGCTACAGCCATAGAAGTGCCCAGAATGGCATTTGCCCCCAATCTTGATTTATTAGGAGTACCATCCAATGCTATCATTTTTTTATCAATCTCCTCCTGCTCAAAGACATTGACTCCTGATAAAGCTTTTGCAATTTCAACTTTTACATTGTCAATAGCATTGTAAACTGATTTCCCTCTGAATTTTGAAGCAGTTCCATCTCTCAATTCCCAAGCCTCAAACTGCCCCGTAGATGCACCTGAAGGAACAAGTCCATAACCCGTTGTACCATCTTCTAATAAAACTTCAACCTCTAAGGTTGGATACCCTCTCGAATCATAAATCTGATAGGCATCAATATTTTTAATATTCATTTTCTAATTGTATTGAATTTACCCATAAGTCAGAAAACACATCAAGTGTGCTCACCTCTTTGGGCAGGGTTTTGTAAACAAAGTTTCGTACTATTTCCTGCTGTTCTTCCTGCAGGTATTCTACAGGTGATTTCCCATCAACTCTCGCAAGCATTAATAGAAGAAGCAGGTGTATTGTTTGCTTTTCCATGACTTGTTTTGACAAGAATGTAGCGTTTTCTTGATAGGTTTTTAAAAATTGCTTTGCGAGCTGTAAAAGTTGATTGGATTTTTCAGGAAGAACTAAAGCTTTAAGGAAAAAGTGATTCATCAAGAAAGCAACATCAAAAATTGGATCGCCATACCAAGCTACTTCGCAGTCAAGAACAACAATTCGGTGGGGTGAAACCATTATATTTTTAGGACTGAAATCACCATGCACCAAACACTTCTTAGTATTGCTTAATCGCAAAGCTTCTTCACTGAAATAATGTAAAAGTTGCGGATGTTTCTTGGCGGTGTTCAACAAGTAGGGATCAATCCTTAATTCATGAAAGTTCTGAAGAGTATCAAACTGTACTGCCACTTCTTTTTTGTCAAAAGAGGTGCTGTGAATTAAGCTCAGAATACGCCCAGCCTCATAGGCATATTCAGGGTTGATTTTTCCATCCATCAGCTCTTTCTTCCAGTTAGAAAAATCACCTTCAATCATTTCCATACAGAAAAAATGATGCTCTTCATCTTGATATAGGATTTTCGGAACTGCCTCCGGTAGAAAATTGCCAACGTACTTCAAGTATTTCTGTTCAGTATAATTCCGTCCAATATCAGCAAACCAATCCTCCTTTACTTTCAGCTTCTTCAAGGCTCTTTTCACCACCAGCCTTTGCTTCCCATTATCAAGCAACAAAATTTCACAAGACACCCCACCATTCAGCGGGGTAATCTTGATATTTTCACTACTGATGATTCTTTGAGCATTCAAGTACTCAATTAAATCTTTTTGATTCATAATTCAGGCAATTGGTTCAGCGATTGTCAATCCTCTTGTGTAGTCAAATAGTGTCTCAATACTATTGACGCCACCTCCATTGCCACTTCCGTTTACACCACCATAAGGCAATCCATACGCAAAGACATTATGTGCATTTACCCAGCTGTTGCCTGACACCATTTCCATGGCCACTCTCTGTGCTTTCTCTGCAGATTGAGTCCAAACACTATTGGCCAATCCATAGTCGAGACTATTCACTTGCTGTATAGCGTCTTCTTCAGTTTTGAAAGAAGTAATGTAAGCGACAGGCCCAAAAATCTCTTCCTTAAAGCAGATGTTGTTTTGGTCTCCCATCAACAAAGTAGGAGGAATATAATAGCCTTCATTTTCAGTAACCTTGTCAGACCCCAAAATAAGTTCAGCTCCTTCTTTTATGCCTTTTTGTATGTAATCAATAATACTGTCCTGCTGTTTTTTACAAACCACAGGTCCCATTTCACACTCTTCCATCATGCCGGGTTTGATGACTGTTTTTTGAAGATTTTCCTTCACTTTTTCTACAAACTCCTCTAAGACGTTTTCTTGAATGATCCATCGTGTAGCCGTACAGCAAACCTGTCCAGTATTTAATGTAATAGCACCGGCAAGCCCCTCAGCCGCATGATCTATATCCGCATCCTCAAAAACTACAGCACCACCTTTTCCACCAAGTTCTAGTTTAGCGGGTTTAAGGTGCATGCCGCAGTTCTGACCAATATGTTTCCCCACAGCCGAAGAACCTGTAAAAGAAACACATTTGATTTTGGGATGAGTAGTGATCACCTCGCCTGCAACTGATCCTTTTCCTGGGACGATATTAAAAACACCCTCAGGAATACCCGCCTCTTGTGCCAGTTTCCCAAGATAAAGCGTACTCAAAGGTGTGATTTCTGCAGGCTTGATCACAACGGTATTACCAGCGGCAAGTGCGGGCCCGATACCCCACATACATAATGTCAGCGGAAAATTCCAAGGGAAAATAAAACCCACAACACCATAAGGAATTCTTACCTGTTTACCGTTTATACCTTCTATTTCTAGTTGTTGTTCAAAATCTTTTTTAAGAATAAGATCGGAGAAATATCGTATACATTCAATGCCAAAAGGCACATCAAAACCTCTTGCATTATTAATTGCTTTTCCAACATCTAGCGCCTCAAGCTGTGCCAATTCTTCACTGTCTCTTTCACACAAGTCCGCAAACTTTTTCAATACTTCAGCTCTTTGCATTGGAGTATATAACTTCCATTGAAGAAAAGCTTTATCAGCGGCATTTATAGCATCTTCCACATCATTGGCTGAACATTGACACACTTTAGTCAATACATCTTTGTTGGCAGGGTTTTCTATTTCAGAAGCATAATCAAACTCACTTTCCTTCCAATTGCCATTTATAAATGCAGGTATGGGATCTTGTGCTAAAAAGGCTTTTACTTTATCTGTTAATCGGTTCATAGGTTGTGTTGATTTAAGTAATAATTCATTTAAAAAGATGTTTCAAACATGCTCTTAAGTACTAAAACAGAAGAAATGGAACAATACTATCGTGCACCATGACTGAAGTCATGGGCAGGTGATACTGACTCCACCAACACTAAAGTGTTGCTTACGTTATCAATCTTCAAGACTTTAGTCTTGATTAGATTGTTGTATCACCTGCCCATAGTTTTAACTATGGTGCACGCAACACTCGTTTACTTTTGTCCTAGTACTTAAGTACTGTGACAAAAGTAAACGAGTGTTTTTTTAATGAAGAATTAAGAATGATGAATGAAGAAAAATGTTTCTTGCTCTGTCATATAAGCTTGTCTTTATCACGGAAACCGTTGTAGAAATGTTGTACTACAACGTTCACATGGACCATACGACTGATCACCTTTTCTTCATTCTTAACTCTTCATTCTTCATTCAAAAAGTCCCTTTTCTTCTGTCACAGTACTTATAATCTTTTACAAATTTAGGTAGGTAGGGCAGGGAAGAATAAATGCTTTATTATCAGGTTTGTGTACTATATTTCCTTTTAGGTTGGTATTTATTGGTAAAAATGGGCTGTATTGATAGTAATGAGAGACTAGGATGAAATTTAGAACAAAAAAATAACCCGATAAACGAATTGTTTACCAGGTTATTTCTTTTGAGAATTTCTTTACAAAAAGATGTGTCAGAATTGTCTTACTCTCCCTTATTAAAATAATTAGGGTTTTGTTGCAAGAATGTTTCTGCATCTTCAGCAGTCATCTTGAATTTATTCATCAGTAATTGGATTTCTGGTCCGATTACTTTTTTAGGAGCTGCTTTTTTTCTAGCAGCTGTTGCTTTCTTCTTGATCTCTTTATTTTTCTTCTCCCTAGCGACAGATTGTTCTACTTCGTTCGTAACAACAGATCCACTACCACTAACAGTTCTACCTTTACATCTAACTAAGTGACTAGCAAATTCGGCGTCTGGAATTCTAGCTTTACATCTTGGACAAGTTCTTGTTGAGGCCATATATAATAATTATGATTAAATGAGTGCCACAAATATAAGGTAAAAAAAAACGAATTAGTTCGCTAAAAATTGAGTTTTTAGAAACATTCAAGAAATTGATAATTATTACGCAAATGAATCTTTTTTTATCAATATCATTGCAACCTTTAAAGGGAGCTGCGCAACGCGTTTATTCACAGTGAGATACACGATTGTGAGATTTGTTTCTCCTGCATCTTTCACTACAATATTTCACTTCGTCCCATACTTTCTTCCATTTCTTTCTCCAAGTGAAGGGCCTTTCACACACCACACAGACTTTAGTAGGAAGATCGTTTTTCTTTCTCATGACTTTTCTGGAATTGCAATGTTATCAGCCTGTGCAATGGGCAACGTAGCCAATTGCTGGAAGGCATAGTAAGAATGCAGGCCCGAAATACCTGTACTTTGAGCTTGAGCTAGATTTATATTTCCTTGATCATCAAAAACACTATCATCTTTAATGTTTATGAAGTTCACTCTGCCTATCACAATCTTCGTTTTATTGGCCTTCACATCCATGATATCTTCCAGTGTCATCCCTATTTGTATTTTACTTTCTCTTACAAAAGGAGCCACAACGTTGGAATGATATTCTGGAGTAAGATTACAGGCTTCAAACTCAGAAACCTCTTTCTCAAACTTCGCTGAAGTAAGATGAGCATTGACTATTTTGTTGCTCACCACATGATTTATGGTATAAGATTCTGTTTCAAGAATATTTTGTAGCGTGTGTCGAGGTATATTTTGAGAAGGACGAGTGACAAAAGCAATTAAAGGAGGGTTACTTCCAAGATGAAAAACAGAACTGAAAATGGCCAAGTTTTCATTCCCTTCTTTGTCCACAGTTCCAATCAGATTACCAGGCTTGATACCCGTAATAGAGTTGATGAGATTGATCTTGAATTTAAACTCCAGTTTATCTATTTCCTTTTGGTTAAGCTTCATAATTTGGGTTGTTAAAAATTTCTTTTTTCACATATTTCCAGAACTTAAAAAATGAAGGGTAATATCCTTTTACATTAGAAATCCATTCTCTTTCCTCTTGAGTTCCTTTATAGTGTCTAACTGTTGGGTGTTCCTTATAGTAAATGCTAGAATCGCCTAAATGTTTCTCAAGAGCACTAAATTCACCAGCAAAAACCTGAATGCCCTCAATGTTTTTTGAGAGTTCAATGATGAAATGCAGTACACGATCACTCACAGGATATTTTTCGAAATGAGAAGGCTCCAAAAGTAATATTCGGTTTCCATTCACATCATCATTCCAGTTAGGATCGAGGTTGTAGGAGTTGTATGTAAAGGTTGGAATACTAGTATCAACAATGGGAAGATCTGTTTCTGGAAGATGGGTTTTAAATTCAGGAACCACAAAATCGGTGAGTAATAACGGTGTGCCCATTTGCTCAAGTTCCTCATACGTTTTATCCAGATAAGTTTCTTTTTGAAAAGTATGAGTGTATTTATTGATATTGGATTGATTGGCGAAATACTTTTTATTACTGTTAGCTCCCGCCACCCATTGCCAGCTCAAAGCATTACTTGCCCAATCGTGATCCAGTAAATGATAATACATCCATTGCGCAGGGAGTTTCCAATGCGACTTACCAATATTGCAAGTAAGCATGGCAATGTACATTCTCATATGATTATGAAGATAGCCGTGCATTCTCAATTCCCGTAAGTGAGAATCAAGGATATCAATACTTGTATTTTCATTGTAGATCACTGAGGAAATACCATGATTTTCAACCTTTGGTTGCGGATGTTTCAAATCCTGATCAATGTCTTTTTCCATCCATATCTGTTGCCAGTAATCTCTCCAAGCCAGCTCCTGAATGAATTTCTCATTTTGTCTAAGGCTGTGTCCATTTTTTACAAGCTGTTCAACAACATATTTTGTAGAAATGACTCCTCTTGAAATATAGGGAGACAAATAAGAAACTTCTCCATCAATGTAGTTTCTTGAGCGGGCGTAATTTTCGGGAGAGTACTGTTGTACTATGTTTTTGATGACCTCAATAGCGGTTGGGAATTCAAGGGTAGCGTTCATATTATCTTATGACTTCAAAAAAGAAGAAGTGAAGTTGATATTTGATTTACTATTAAAATTGTTGAACAGCGAAATTGTTTGAAAAAAAATGATTTCCTTGATGCAATATGACAACCTATAATAAGTATATTCGTTAAACAATATTTAAAATTACTTTAAAATAAACGACAACATTGACTGATATTTTTTAACCATTACTGATAAATATGAACAATATCGAACTCCAGAAAAAATCGAAAATCACTCTTAAAAAAGGGAATACTATTTCTCTAATCAAAGACAACGGAAACTCTTTAGATTTTGTACGTGTAGGAGTCAATTGGGGAGCCATACAGAAGAAAGTATTTTTTAATATGATTCCTGTAACAACAAATGTAGATTTAGATGCAAGTCTTACTGCTTTTGATAAAAACATGGACGCCCTCTTTACGGTGTATTACAACAAACTAACTTCTCCTGACGAAACAATTAAGCATTACGGAGACGATTTAGAAGGAGACCTTAATGGTAATGACGGACTGGATAACGAGATTATTTGGGTGGATCTAAAAAATATCGATAAAAAAGTAAAACAAATTTACTTGTACCTTAATTCCTATTCACAACAGAACTTTTCACAGATTCCATTTTCAGAGGTGAATATTTATTCTCAGAATGAATGTCTGGCGAATTTCAATTTGTCAGCTTCAGATGAATATGCTGATTATGTATCGATGTTGATGGGACGTTTGGTGTACAAGAATAACTGCTGGGAGTTTGAAGTAATTGGAACACCTATTGCAGCAAAAGATATTTCGGAAACAATTTTACATATTAAAGAAAACTACTAGAGCAGTAAGAAGTTATGGGTATAGACTTAAAAAAAGGAAGCAAAGTCAACCTGATGAAGGACAACGTTAGGTTGGACAAAGTAATGTTAGGAATCGGATGGGACATCATTCCTGGCAACTCACTAGATCTTGATATTTCTGTTTTCATGGTTGGGGAAAATGGAAAATTACCTGCAGATGAATATTTCATTTTTTACAATAACCTAAAATCGCCAGACAACAGCGTGGAACATACCGGCGACAACAGAGACGGAGAGGGAGACGGTGACGACGAAATGATCTTAGCTTATTTATCACAAATCAATCCATCAATCAAAGAACTAATTTTTGTAGCATCAATTCACAATGCAGAAGTATTGAATCATCATTTTGGAATGTTGGACAATGCTTATATCAGAATTGTGGATGTGGACAAGAAAAACGAATTTTTAAGATTTAACCTAAACAAATCCACTTTCGGTAACGCTACTGATATGGAATTTGGAAGGTTGATTAAATCAGGAAGAGACTGGACTTTTAAAGCAACAGGTGATGGAACCAGAATTGGTTTGCAAGGGTATGTAGATCAATACGTTTAGCTATAAAACTGAAATCGTAAAAAAACAGAGGAAGAGGCTTATTAATTTAAGTCTCTTTTTTTATATTCAAATATTAAGTCCTAGTACTTATTACTTCACTCAATGTTACTTTAAATATCAAACCCCAAAACTTATGAAATTCAAAAGTCGAAAAGATATACTCTATAAATTAGGTTTTTCAGGAACTATACTTCTTTGCATTGTAGGATTTATACCCCTCTTATTTAAAGGAGATTACGTGGTTTTTATAGTTTTTAATTTTGTGATAACCCTTCCTATTATTATTTACTTCGGATGGGTTTATTATGGAACTTATTACATACTTACCGATCATTATTTAGATTAATCTAGTGGCCCTGTAAGTGGTAGGGTAGCAGTACATAGGATACATGAAATTGTAAAAGGAGAAACACTGCTTTCAGGTACTAAAGCCGCTGTAGCTTGTCATGGCTTGATTGTAAAGTTTGCCAAGTATGATGAGGTTTACATCAGTCCTGATTCAAATGATTCATTTATTGAAGAAATATTAAAGATAAATCCTGATATAAAAATTTCAGGTGGAAGGTATAAATCTATTAGTAAACAGATAAACTAATTATAATTTAAGACGTGTTTTTATATTCTTTTGTGCTTTCATAAGTACTGAGACAAATTAAAATATAAGCTATATTTATACCCTAATTATGGGTCGTAAAACAAAAGTTATAG
>NZ_JABANE010000117.1 GCF_012844305.1 Flammeovirga aprica JL-4 | reverse complement strand
TAAACCCTCTTACTAAGTAAACCTCCTTCTTGGAATATTACAAGTAATGATTGATATACAAACCTAAGGTTCAGTCATGGTGCACGTAATTATTGTTCCATTTCTTTTGTCATAGCACTTAAGTACTAGGATAAAAGTAAATAGACACTTTACCTCATCACTTCCACAAAAGTGAATTAGATAAATAGCATTTAGAAATCAGGAGATTTCTAATGATCTGTAGGACACGAATGACGCTGGCGCTTAACATTCGCGCCAGTGGTTCTACTACTTTTCCCTAGCGCAAGAGTTAAGCGATAGCGTCTCTTGTGCTTGGAAGGTCTTTAGAAGTCTCTGACTTCTAGTAAATAGTAAACTTTCCAATTATTTCTATCCTATTAATTCTTCAATAAAGGTGTTGTCCACTAGATAAAATCACTTTTCCAAAAGGTGATCATTAATCAGAATAAAATCAGCTTTATCTTTTGGATTGTCATTTTCAAAGTGAAGATGCTGGGCAGGAAAGTAAGTCGTATCATATTCTTCCTTCAAAGCTTCTTCTGATAAACCTTCTTGGTTTCTTACTAAAGCACGCTCAAATGCTGTTTCAAATGAACATTCAATCCATATTCTATAATCAAAATCAAACTGTTCTTGAAAAAGGAAAATACCTTCTACTAATAAGATCTCAACATCATTGATATCGTAATGAAAATCTATCAGTTCTTCACTGTGATCTGGAGCTGAATGTTGAGCGATAAAATCAATCTTACCATCTTGTTTTAAGGGTTTAATCAATTTCTCGTTCATCTCTTCAAAACGGAAAGACTTTCTATAAAAATGCTCAGCAGGGTTTTCTTTAGAGAATCGACGAGAAGGTTTTTCCAGCCAGCCATCAATACCAATCAACTCACACTTTATGCCTTTTGAAATTAAACCATCAAATAATTTCTGACCGATATAGCCTTTTCCGGAGCCATCAATTCCTGAAATGCCTACCATAAGTGGTCGGTGATATTTTGCTTTTTGCTGAAGTGTATAGAATAGGTTATTCATTGTGTATTTATTTTTATAAATGTAAAAAGGTTGGCCTGTATAATACAAACCAACCTTTCCATTAAATGCCATATTAAGAATTAATACTTCGTAGGCATTAAGTCTTCATATGCTTTACCTTTCGCTTTCTTACCTCCAACAATTGTCATTTCATCAACAATGTTTTTAGCACCATACACTTTGTCAATTGTCCAAAGTACATAACGTACGTCCACGTTGATACAACGCTGTAATTCTGGCTCGAATGCGATGTCACCGCTCATTGCTTCCCAGTTACCATCAAAAGCTAAACCGATTAATTCACCGTTGCCGTTGATTACTGGAGAACCTGAGTTACCGCCTGTAATATCATTATTAGTGATGAAAGCAATACGCAACTCTCCGTTTTGATCTGCATATCTGCCAAAATCTCTCTTCACTACTTTCTCCTTGATTTCTTTTGGTAAAATGAACTCATGGTTTTTAGGATCTTCTTTCTCCAATAAACCTTTTGAAGTAGTATAGTAAGAATAGAACATCGCGTCACCTGGGATGTAATCTTTTACAGTACCATAAGTCAAACGCATTGTAGAGTTGGCATTTGGATAGTATGATTTATCTGGATTCATTTCACGAATACCTTTTACATATAATCTGTTTCCGTCCTCTACTTTCATTTCTGCTTCTTGCTCCGCTTGAACTACTGTTAGGTAAGACTGGAAGAATTCATTGTGCAATTGCGTCAACATATCCTCGCCATAAACAGCTGCAGATGGGTTGTTGATAAATGCTTCCATACGACCTTGGTCAGTAAATACTGAAGTTGTGAATGCTTTCTCAACATAAGCCACATAGTCACCATTAAATTCTCTTTCAATTAATTCATACACTGAAGGAACTGGAAGATCTTTGTTTTCAGGACGACCTAAAACTTCTTTGTATTTCTTCAATAATACTACCGCTAATTCTTTATCAGTAGCATAATCATAATCTTTGAAGAAACCTTCTGCTTGACTTAAAGCACTTGCTTTTGCATCTTTCACTACAGACTCAGAAACTTCTTCTGCTGTAACTTCACCTACAAAACGAGCTGCTTTTCTAGCTTGCATTACTGCTTCAATACGGAAACCACCTTGTGTTAAAAGCACCATTGCTACACGGCCATCTCTTTTACCGTCATAACCTACTTTCAACATATCAGTAACAGTACCATATTCTTTTTTACGGTTAGCGTCTTGAGCTACCCAAGTATTGAACTTACTTTCTTCCGCTTGTTTTTTCTCAATAACATGCTGACGTTTCAGACCTTTCGTCTGACCGATAAAGTACTTCCAATAGTTAGCAGTACTAGCGTATTTTGAAGCATATTGTAATCTTACTTTTGGATCAGCATCCATGTGCTTTCTCCAAGTTTTCAAGATTGCATCACGCATTTCAACAAATAATGGGTTAAACACCTCTATTTGTTGCTTTACACCTTCAGAAGTTAAGTAACGATCTGTAGACCCTGGATAACCCATGATCATTGCAAAGTCGTCTTTCTGAACACCATTGATAGAAACTGGCAAGTGGTGTTTTGGTGTGTAAGGGATGTTATCCTCAGAGTATTTTGCAGGCTTATTGTCTTTGCTAGCATAAACACGGAAGATAGAGAAGTCACCAGTATGTCTTGGCCACATCCAGTTATCCGTATCGCCACCAAATTTACCTACTGCTTCTGGAGGGTTACCTACTAAACGGATGTCATCATAACGCTCATAAACGAACATATAAAATTCATTTCCTTCAAAGAAAGATTTCACAACAACTTCATAGCTGTCATTGTTCAATTCACCTTCTTTTTCCGCTTTGATGCCTGCCATTACTTCTTGAGCTTTTTTTGCTCTTTCAGCACCAGTAAGTCCTTCCAATTCTTTGTTGACTTTGGCTGAAACATCATCCATACGCTGTAAGAAACGTACAAATAATCCTTCGATTGGCTTTTCTTCATCGTGGCTTTTGGCAAAAAATCCGTTCGTTAAGTAATCATTTTCTACAGTACTTACCGATTGGATACCACCATATCCACAGTGGTGGTTTGTAAAAATCAGACCTTTGTCTGATACGATTTCACCTGTACAGAATCCACCGAAGTGAACGATTGCGTCTTTGAGAGAGCTGTTATTGACACTGTAGATCTCTTCAGCCGTAAGCTTCAGACCTTCCTTTTTCATGTCTGTGTAGTTCAGACGCGAAACAAACATTGGCAACCACATTCCTTCGTCAAGTTGCTTTTTTGGACCTAAATCAGAGGCAATTACCTGTGATGACAACATCAAAACAAGTAAAACTTGAATCCATTTTTTCATTATTCTCGTATGGTTAGTAAATATTCTTAATTATTCAATTGCAATTCTACCAAAATCATTTAACAAATCACATTAGGACCAAGATTTGCATTGTGATAATGTACTCTTAATCTCTTTGTTTAAGATAGATTAACTTAAATTGTAGAAGCATACGTTTTTACGAATGCTCCGGTAGAACATGTATAAATAAATACTTGTCTTTTGTTATGACGAAAATAATCAAATACTTATTATCTAGCGTCGTCTTTTTTATCTTCTTATCCTCTAATAGTTTTGCTCAAAATTTCAATACTTACTTTGCAGACGGAAAAGCGGCCTTTGACCAAAAAAATTATAATAAAGCAATTCAAAAATTTCAAACTGCCAGAAGTGTCGGTAAAGAAACAATAGGTGAAACACACCCTGACTACATTCTTAACATCGAATTTCTGGCAAAATCATATGAAGCACAAAAAGATTTAGGTAATGCTAATATCTATTATACTTCATTAGAAAAGCTGTTGGTAAAATCAGGTAATGCCGTTTCCAAAAAAATGGGAGACGCCCAAGAAGTCATTGCAGACAATAGTCTTATAATGAAAAATTTCCCCCAGGCAGATGTATACTACCAAAAGGCACTGACAACAAGAGAAAAAAGCAGTGGGAAAGCATCTAAAGATTACACTCTCACTTATCATAAATATGCTAGACTGTACCTGAGAGGCCGTAAATACAAAGAGGCTGAAACTATGTACAGAAATCTTGAAGACCTTGCAGAAAAAACAATAAAAGGTACTGATGAGTATGCTCAAATTCTTTCTGAGCAGGCTGAGGTTTTTATGGGATTAAAGAGAATAGATGAAGCTTCTATGCAGCTAAACATGTCTATTGCCGCCTATGAAAAGACCAAAGCTCCAAAATCAAGTTACGTTCAACTCTACCTTCAAGAAGCTTCTCTGTTAGAAAAAACAGGACAAAAGGAAGCTGCTATCAAATCGTACTATAAATATATCGATAACTTGGCCAAGGCCATCACTGTCAAAAATCCTAAGTACATCACAGAAGTTGAACGTTTAGCAATCCATTTAGATGAAGCTTTGAATTCTCCTAAAGATGCTCATAACTTTATCAAGAAAAAATTAGTGGCCAATATCGCTACATTCACTGAAAACAGTACTCAAGTGGCTGTTACATATATTGAATTAGCAGAAATTGAATTGAATTTGAAAAATATACCGCTAGCAGAACAATACTCTAATAAGGCGATTGCTATTTATCAGGAATTAGGAAAGGATAAATCTCCTGAAGGAATTGTTGCCACTATTACTTCTGCAAGAGTGAAAAGTCAGCAGAAGAAAGATGATGAAGCTGAAAAGTTGTATAAAAAAGCAATCACTGATGCTGAACAACATTTATCTGACAAACATACAAGCTACGGTCAGGCATTGGATAGTTTAGCCTTCTTCTATATCGAAAGAAAAAGATTTGAAGACGCTGAAAATGAAATTATGAAGGGACTTGGAACAAGAGAGAAAAATGTTGGAAAACAGCATATTGATTACGGCAACTCTCTTTATAGTTTATCAAGACTTTATTCTTCTCAAGACAGTTTAGTAAAAGCAGAAAAAGCATTGAAAAGTGTGGCCAAAGTAAGAGAAGGTTATTATGGTGCTTTGACGCTTGAACACGTTACTTGTATAAAAGAACTTGGTGATCTTTATGCTAAAATGGGAGAGGAGAAAAAAGTTGTAGCTCTGAAAACTTACCGCAGAGCAATTTCTCTTTATGAAGGCATTGGCATGAAAGACAGCCCTGTTGTCAAAGAAATTTATGGAAAGATTGATGAGATTAATGCTCAATAACTTTATTTCATCACATTAAAAAAAGCTTCAATTCATCGAATACAAGATGGTTGAAGCTTTTTTTGTTACAGAGAAAAAGGTGAAAATGAGTTCGAAATAAAAAAGGTCAGTTAAATAAATAACTGACCTTTTTTATATGGTTACATTAAAAGTACTTACTTTTGACTATCCTAAGTAAGGTTTTAATGCTTTACTTCTTGATGTATGACGTAGACGTCTGATGGCTTTTTCTTTAATTTGACGCACACGCTCACGCGTTAAATTAAATTTCTCTCCAATTTCTTCTAATGTCATTGAATGCTCTCCGTTTAATCCGAAGTATAAAGTAATTACATCTGCCTCACGTTTTGTTAACGTAGAAAGGGCACGTTGAACTTCTTTACGTAAAGAGTCATTCATCAACTCTGTATCTGGCTTTTCCTCCATGTCATTTTCCAACACGTCGTAAAGGTTATTTTCTTCACCTTGTACGAAAGGAGCATCCATAGATACGTGGCGACCAGAAATTTTCATTGTATCTACAACTTCGTTTGTAGTTACATCTAAAACTTCTGCAAGTTCGTCTGGAGATGGTTCACGTTCATAACGTTGTTCCAATTCAGAGAAAGTCTTTGAAATCTTGTTCAATGAACCTACTCTGTTCAATGGTAAACGTACGATACGTGATTGTTCTGCTAATGCCTGAAGGATAGATTGTCTAATCCACCATACTGCATAAGAGATAAACTTAAAACCACGAGTCTCGTCGAAACGTTGGGCAGCTTTAATCAAACCCAAGTTACCTTCGTTGATCAAGTCACCTAAAGAAAGTCCCTGATTCTGATACTGCTTAGCTACAGAAACTACGAAACGTAAGTTGGCTTTCGTTAATTTCTCTAATGCAATTTGATCGCCCTCACGAATTTGCTTTGCAAGAGTTACTTCTTCATCAGGTGTTAGCAGGTCAACCTTACCAATTTCTTGTAAGTATTTGTCCAGCGATTGTGACTCCCTGTTCGTGATCTGTTTACTGATCTTGAGTTGTCTCATCCGTTCTTTTTTGCCATTGTTAAGATTTTCTCAAAAGTATTCTTTATAAGATAAGGAATTTCTTGAGAAAATATTTATAATCAGGAATTTATCACTGCAAATATTGTGCAGTTCATAAATTCACTACATAATTGACTAAAAAAAGACATATAAAGTTTAGCAAATACTCAAAATAAATTTAAAGCGTTAGAGCTTGTTTGAAATTTTTATTAATTAAAATTCAAACTTCAAACACGCTCTCACTAAACTGTCTTTTAATAGATTATTATCTTCTGTTGTAACCACCACGGTCACCTCTGTCGCCTCTATCTCTGCGGTCACCGCGATCACCACCACGGTTAAAACCACCTCTTCTATCACCACCACGGTCATTACGGTCTCTTCTCTCACGTGGAGGAGGAGGAGTATAACCTTCTGGCATAGGAAGTAACGCCTTACGAGATAATTTGAATTTACCTGTCTTAGGGTCGATTTCAAGCAACTTGATATCAACTTTATCACCTACTTTCAAGATGCTTTCCACATTGTCAGTACGCTCCCAAGCGATCTCTGAGATGTGTAATAAACCTTCTTTACCAGGCATAAACTCAACGAATGCACCGAATGGCTGTAATGATTTTACAGTACCAGGGTAAGTTTCACCAACTTCAGGTTGTGCTACGATAGCTTTTACTCTATCTACAGCACCGTCCATTGCTACTTTATCAACAGCAAAGAAGCTTACTTGACCTTGGTTTTCTACTTCTTCGATAACGATAGTTGCACCTGTGTCTTTTTGGATCTCTTGGATCACTTTACCACCTGGTCCAATTACAGCACCGATTAAGTCTTGAGGAATCATCATCACAAAACTACGTGGAGCGTGTGGTTTCAAGTCATCTCTTGAAGTTGAGATTACTTCATCCATTACTTCACGAATGTGAGCTCTACCTCTGTTAGCTTGTTCTAAAGCTTGCTTCAACACTTCATATGGAAGACCATCAACTTTGATATCCATTTGACATGCTGTAATACCTTTTTCAGTACCTGTTACTTTGAAGTCCATATCACCTAAATGATCCTCATCGCCTAAGATATCTGATAAGATGGCATATTTTAATTCACCTGTTTCAGGATCGTTTTCTGAGATCATACCCATTGCAATACCTGATACAGTACCTGTGATATTCACACCTGCATCCATTAGTGCTAATGAACCTGCACAAACAGTTGCCATTGATGACGAACCATTTGATTCCAAAATATCAGAAACGATACGGATAGTGTATGGGTTTTCAGTTTCTGGAGGAAGAACTCTTGCTAAAGCTCTGTGACCTAAGTTACCGTGACCTACTTCTCTACGTCCAGGACCTCTGTTTGGTCTTACCTCACCAGTTGAGAAACCAGGGAAGTTGTAGTGAAGGATGAACTTGCTAGAGCTAGACTCCATCGCTGAATCTAACATTTGTTCGTCCATTTTAGTTCCCAAAGTAACCGTAGTCAATGATTGAGTTTCACCACGAGTGAACAAAGCAGAACCGTGAGCCGAAGGTAATACGTCTACCTCAGGAACGATTGGTCTTACTTCCTCTAAATCACGACCGTCTAAACGGTTTTTAGTATTCAATACTAAATCACGAGAAGCTTTCTTCTCACATTTAGCTACGTAACGCTTGATAAGCGGTAACTTCTCTTCAGTTTCCTCATCTTCCGGTAAAGCCTCGAAGTACGCTTTTTTCACTTCAGTGAAAGCCGCCTTACGCTCTGACTTACCTTTGATACCTTGAGCTGCTACTGCATATAATTTATCATAAAGAGCAGTGAAAACTTCTTCTTTTAAAGCTTCGTCTTCTACGTCACCTACAAACTCTCTGTATTCAGTAACGCCAACTGCTTCTCTTAATTCTATTTGAATTGCACACTGAGTTTTGATTGCCTCATGACCTACTTTAATTGCTTCGATCATTTCATCTTCACCCACTTCTTGCATTTCACCCTCTACCATTGTGATGTTTTCAGCAGTAGCACCGATCATAAGATCTAGCGTACAACCTTCCATCTGTGCTGGAGTTGGGTTAACGATGTACTCACCGTTAGTGTCTTTGATTACCCTAACTTCTGAGATAGGACCATCAAAAGGAATGTCTGTGATTGATAATGCTGCAGATGCTGCCAATGCCACTAATGCGTCTGGCAAAGCGTCTTTATCTGCTGAGATCATAGTGATCATGATTTGAGTATCATGATAATAGTCAGAAGGGAATAATGGACGAATTGCTCTGTCCACTAAACGAGAGATTAAGATTTCACGATCACTTAAACGTCCTTCTCTTTTTAAGAAACCGCCAGGAATCTTACCTGCAGACGCAAATTTTTCTTGATAATCTACTGAAAGTGGCAAAAAGTCAGCACCCTCTCTTTTCTCTGGGTTAGAAACAACAGTTGCTAATAGCATTGTATTTCCCATGCGCAAAACGATCGATCCGTCTGCTTGTCTTGCCATTCTACCTGTTTCTAATGAAATCTCACGTCCATCAGGAAGGGCAACTGTTTTTTTAATCACGTTTTCAAACATCGTAATTGTGTTGTGTTTTAATATTTTCTTCAAACAAAGCAGATATTTAAGGACCGAGTCCTATCTGCATTCATACAAGGATTGCTGTAAAAATTTGTTGAAATTACTTTAGTCCAAGTATTTAAATTAGGCTAGTAAAAGCGAACTTTTGCCAACCCCAAAAATTAGTGATTTTTTATGGATAAATCACTTCTTGCCAGTCTTTTATTTCAATAAATTAGTCAAAATAAAAGGCAATGTATAAATACGCAAAAAGGGAATTCCAGATTTTGGAATCCCCTGAGTGGTATTTTTACACCAGAAAGAATTACTTTCTGATACCAAGTTCTTTGATAATCGCTCTGTAACGGTTGATATCTTTTTTAGCTACATAGTCAAGCATAGAACGACGCTTACCTACTAACTTCATCAAACCACGACGAGATGAGTGATCTTTTTTGTTCGACTTTAAGTGCTCCGTTAAGTGTTGGATACGCTTAGTGAACAATGCGATTTGAGCTTCTGGAGAACCAGTGTCTTTCTCACCATCTTTGCTGTATGAAGCAAAAATCTCTTTTTTGTACTCAGGGCTTAAATAATCCATAAAACCACAAATTAGTTTTGCGAAAAACTTGAATTTCACGTTACAATATCCTTTTGACAGCGATAACGCGTGCCGAATATTGCTCCCCTCAATTCGTAGTTACTTCGAGTGTTACATAAAATTTTCAGGGTGCAAAACTAAGTATATTTTGTAAAAAATCCGAATAATATTCAACATAACAGTATTCATTAACGAAAAATTACAATATTCGCACTATACGGGCAGACCTTATGTCTACCTAATGAAATAATGATGACAATAATAGGAGTTCACCATGGGAAATAGATCTGAAAATCTACCGAAAAAATTTACTGAGCGTCTTCAAGGACAAATTTCTGCTGAGGACTTTGATGCTTTCAAGGAAGCGATTGATGGACAGGTACCTGTATCTTACAGAACCAACCCTTTCAAACCCGCAGAGATTACTTTTTCAGATACCACACCGGTGCCATGGTGCGACGAAGCTCAATATATTGCCAAGCGTCCATCGTTTGCTGAAGATCCTTTGATTTTTGCTGGTGCATATTATGTACAGGAAGCATCTTCTATGTTTCTTTGGAAAGCACTAAAACAACACGCTCCATTAGAGAAAGACCTAAGAGTATTGGATTTATGTGCTGCTCCTGGAGGAAAAAGTACATTGATCAATTCTCTTCTGACACCTAAGAGTGTTTTGGTTTCCAATGAAATTGTAGGTAAAAGATCCCTGCCATTAATTGACAACCTTGTAAGATGGGGAAATCCTAATACATTAGTAACGGGTAACTACGCGGAAAGCTTTGCTCCTCTAAGGGAATATTTCGATGTAGTAGTGACTGATGCTCCATGTTCAGGAGAGGGAATGTTTAGAAAAGATCCTAAAGCATCTGAACTTTGGTCAACGTCTTTAGTAGATTCTTGTGCGTCTATCCAAGAGAGTATCGTCGATCATATTCCTCATGCCTTAAAAGCGGGTGGCTTATATATTTATAGTACGTGTACTTTCGCTCCTCAAGAAAACGAAGAACGTTTAGTACAAATACTAGAATCAGACGAATTTGAACCTTTAGAAATCGACATTGATCCTTCTTGGGGAATCTCTACAGTTGAGGTGGAAAGAAACGGAGTGAAAGCCATCGGTTACCGTTTTATTTTCCACAAGACAAAAGGAGAGGGGTTATTCTTAACCGCTTTCAGAAAAAAAGGAGAACCATCTATCCACCAAAAATTCAGCGTTTCTCCTAAAAAGATGAAATCTGTCTTTATGGTGAAAAAGAGAGAGTCGGAAGAGTTAAGAAAATGGCTGGAAAACGGAAAAGATTTTGAATTCTACCAAGACGGAGAAGATGTATACGCTATCCCTTCTCACATGGTACAAGATTTCAAAATCATGAAAGTCACTCAAAAGCTCCGTCATCAAGGCATCAAAATGGGACGTTTCAATAAAAAGAACGGTCAACTGATCCCTGATCACGAACTAGCAGTCTCCAATATTGTTTCTGCCAAAATCCCAACATTAGATGTGGAATACAGAGATGCTATTGATTTCTTGAAAAAACAGGAAATGAGCGTTAAAACTATTCAAGGCGTAAAAGGTTGGGCTATTATCAAATACAAAGGTCTTGCATTGGGTTGGGTGAAAGTATTGCCAAACCGTTTGAATAATTATTATCCTTCAGAATTGAGGTTAAG
Organism: Flammeovirga aprica JL-4; assembly: GCF_012844305.1. Lineage (GTDB taxonomy): Bacteria > Bacteroidota > Bacteroidia > Cytophagales > Flammeovirgaceae > Flammeovirga > Flammeovirga aprica. The sequence goes on along the minus strand of NZ_JABANE010000117.1, from coordinate 14,818 downwards.
GAAGGATGTATAAAATATAGAGTTAATAATTAGAACTCTACAATACAAAAAGGGTGAAAAGTTTAATAGACTTTTCACCCTTTTTGATTCTGTAAAAACACAGAACTATATAAAAACAAAAAAAGCTAGCTGAAGCAGCGAGCTCTTTCCTGTTAAACCTAATTTTATTAACCCATTATCAATCAAAAATCTTTATGTTTTTTAATCTTTAATGTCTTATCTGATGTAAATGTAATAAAAAGTTTATAAATACAAACGGATTCTTTAAAATATTATTTACAATTATTAAATAAATCCCATTTTAAACCCTAAAATGGTGTTAAAATGGTAACTTCTGAATGTATAAAATGTTTAAAAAAGTGATTTTTAGAAAAAAAAAGAGCACCACCCTTTTTGGGCAGTACTCTTTGTAAAAAAGAGAAGGGAACTTTCTAAGCTACCGCTTCTTCTTCTGTAGAAAGTCGCTTGATCTTGATTTTTAAAGCTGCGAACAATACTGTCATGATCGGACTTAATATGTTGAAGAAACAATACGGTAAGTATGCGCCTGTTGCTACTCCTAATACAGTGGACTGTGCCACTCCACAGGTGTTCCAAGGCACCAATACCGATGTTACTGTTGCTGTATCTTCTAGTGTTCTACTTAAGTTTTCTGGAGCTAGTCCTTTTTCTTTAAATGCTGATGCATACATCTTTCCTGGTACTACGATAGAAAGGTATTGATCTGATGCTGTGATATTAAAGAAAATACAAGTAGAGGCTGCTGAGGCAAATAAACCTGTTTCACTTGTTACTTTTGAAATGATGGTTTCTGTGATCTTTGTAAGCATACCACTGATTTCCATCGCTCCACCAAATGCCATGGCTACTAAAATCAGCCAGATGGTATTCAACATGCCTAACATTCCGCTTGACGAAAGTAATTCAGATACGATCGTATTATCTGATGAGATGGATACGCCTTCGTACATTGATTTCATCAATACCATATATGAACCTTCCCATGTTCCTGCTAAATCTCCTGCAAGTAGGTTTACAGTCTGTGGTTGTGCTACCAACCCTACGACCGCCCCTGCCAATGAACCAATCAATAATGCTGGTAATGCTGGTACTTTCTTTACAATAAGGAAAACGACCAATGCGGGTACGATAAATAGGAAAGGTGAGATATTGAAGGATGCATCCAAAGCTGTTAATACTTCCTGTACATCTGCTTGTGATACTGTTGATTCATAATCAAAGCCAATAATCAAAAAGATAATAGAGGCAATTGTGAATGACGGTACGGTTGTAAGCGTCATGTATTTGATGTGCGTGAACAAGTCTGTCCCTGCCACTGCAGGCGCTAGGTTAGTAGTATCTGATAACGGCGACATTTTATCACCGAAATAAGCACCACTGATAATTGCACCTGCTACTAAACCCTCAGACATTCCTAGTGTTTTACCAATGCCCAATAATGCTAAACCTACTGTTGCAATTGTAGACCATGAACTACCTGTTGCCACTGATACAATAGCACAGATAATAATAGTAGCAAAAAGGAAAATAGAAGGGTTTAAGATTTTCAATCCGTAGTATACCATTGCGGGAACAATTCCTCCCAGCAACCATGTTCCTGCCAATGCTCCAATCATTAATAAGATCAAAATAGAGGGCATGGCTGAGCCAATACTGTCCACAATTCCGTCCATTAAGACATCCCAAGAAACTTTTAATTTAAATATAGCTACTATCGCTACAACTGCAGTAGCGAGCATTAATACAACTTGATTAGAGCCTGATAATCCGTCGTCTTTAAAGATCAAGACATTGACGGTTAGCATAATAATTAAAAAAAGAATTGGTATAATAGATTCTAAAAATGATGGTTTTTTCTGTCCATTCATAGTATTCATAGTTTCAATTAGGCACGTATTGCCTTTAGTCCTCGTTTATATGTATGGTAAAACTACTAAAAAGGGATGCAAATACAACAGTTTATGACAGTTGTATTTGCATCCCTTAAGTATTAATTGTATAACTAATGTTATTTTCTAGCAAAAAAGCTTAATTATTCAGCTTGCTCAGTAAGTTGACCTTCCAGATAGCGGATACGTTGTTTTTGTAATTCAATTTCATCTCTGAGCTTTATTACGACTCTTGAGGTATCCATATCAGCTATAGATGAAGCAATAATCTCTGATAGTTTCTTTAGGAAATCAATATGATACGCATCAAGTACTGAGAAAGATGAAATCTCTAAAATGCCGTACATCACATCACCATAAATCAATGGAAGAATAATCAAACACTTTGGTTTCGCTCCTCCCATTCCTGATGAAATATTGACATAATTATCTGGTACATCTTCAATATAAACCATCTTCTGTTCTTTGTAGACTTGACCTAAAAGACCATTTTCAAGGTCATATTGCCTCTCTTCATATCTCTTCTTATCGTAAGCATAAAGAGCCATTAATTTCAAATACTGCTTTCCTTCCGCATCTTCTTTTAAAAGAATAAATGTCCCCTGACTTGCTTCAATGTAATTGATAATGCTACGAAGCAGATTGTCATACCATTCTTCCTGACTTTTAGTTTTTTCTCTCAACAGCTGATTAAATTGTGCCATTCCATTGATCACCCAATTCCTTTTCTGTTCTTCCTCTTGAACATCACGGAATTTATCTCTCATTTGAATTAAGTCATTGGCTAAAGGTGTTTCTCTGAATTTTGTATCATAGGTTACATCTACGTCACCTTCTGTTACTTTTCGTGAGAACATATTTGCAGCCTGAAGCTGCTCATCTAATGAATATAAATTATTAGAGATCTCTGAGACCTCATCATATTTGAATTTCTGGTTACTCTTGAAATCCACTAATGATTTCCCTTCATTAATCCTTTTTGTAATATTAAAGAGGAATTCAAAACGTTTCCCTACTGCTCTTGAGAACATGAAAACGAACCAGCTTAATATTAAGGCCTGAAGAATAAACACTGCCAGAAACGTGATCATCATCCATTTTACATAACTCTCACTATTCGAAAGCACCTTTTCAGATAAGCTGATCAAACGTGTATTGATTTTTTCTTGTAAATCGGATACGTCTTTCATCAAACCTGAATTCTGACCTCTTCCTATTACTTTCATCAAATCTACTACCTTATGCATTCCAAACTGATAAGCTGCTAAGTTGGCTCTAAGCGTTCTCACTTCTTGCTCTGTTAAATCATTTACAGAACGGTTCTGATACATTCTGACAATTTCCAGCTCAAACTCTTCTACACTTTCATCAAAAAGCTTTAAGTATTTCGATTCTCCTCTTAATAAGTAATCTTTTTCATTTCTTCTCATTGTCAGAAGCATCCCCATATCTAAAGTAATATGCGTTTTCTCAATTTTATGAATCTTCGAACGCATATTACCAATCATCCCCCAGTCTTTAAAACCAAGGTCGAGGTACTTTCTCATCAAGAAGTCTTGCTGTGCTTTCAATTGTTCCATATCTGAACGCAAGAACTCCATTTCTTTTGCTCTGGAATCATTCAGACGGTCCATATGCTTTCTTACTTCCTCTACGGTAAATAAGGCTGAATCTAATAAACTGATGGACCTGACTGTATTGGTACTTTTTCTTTTCTTATAAAACTCTGCAGAGATCAAATCTTCCAGCAAGAAATTCTTGTAGTAGATTTCAGACTCTGTATATAAAGAGTTGCATTTTTTGAATTGTTCAGTCAACTCGTTCGTTTCAACTAATGAACGTGTACCTAAGAATACTAATGCCAGAGTTGACAATAGTAAAACAGTATTTACTACAAAAAGAACACCTAAGCGAAAACGAATAGTTTTACGAATAATCATATGCTTTTGCTTGATAAGTAACCAAAAAAATAAGGAATGCCTAAAAGCTATGCTTTTAAAACATTCCTTACTTCAAAAATATTGCCTCAATCCCTCTTTTTATAAAAATGAAAGATCAATTATTTCGTTTTCTCAAAAACTTTCACCTCTTCAGACACAACTGAGGATAATTTCATAACTGCATCAAAAATACCATCATGATCAAAACCAGCCTCACGTTGTAACTCAATCTGCTCTCCATGCTCAATGATAGCATCAGGAATACCTAAACGAACTACTGTTTTATTTGTATACTGATTATCCATCATCCATTCTAAAACAGCACTACCGAATCCACCCATCAAGGCACCGTCTTCGATGGTGATTACTTTATCATACTTCGCAAAGATTTCTTCTAAAAGTTCAGCGTCCAAAGGTTTCACAAAACGCATATCATAATGACCTGGATTTACTCCTGCCATTTGGAAACGGTCTCTTAATTGTACCACATAATTTCCGATATGACCGAAAGTAAGGATTGCGATTTCTTCTCCCTCTTGAATTACTCTACCTTTTCCTACTTGAATTTCTTCCATAGGCACTCTCCATTCCGGCATTACACCCTGCCCACGAGGGTAACGGATAGAGAAAGGTGAAGTTCTGTGACTGACCGCTGTCTTCATCATATGGCGAAGTTCAGCTTCATTCATTGGGGCCGCTACTACCAAATTAGGAATACAGCGCATAAAAGGAATATCATATGCACCGTGGTGAGTGGCACCATCTGCTCCTGCAAAACCTGCTCTATCTAAACAGAATATCACTGGCAAGTTTTGAATACATGCATCATGCACCACTTGATCGTAAGCTCTTTGCATGAAAGAAGAATAGATATTACAGAAAGGAATCATTCCTTCTGCTGCTAAACCTGCCGCAAATGTTACGGCATGTTGCTCTGCAATACCCACATCAATGGCTCTGTCCGGCATTTCCTTCATCATGATATTCAATGAACATCCTGAAGGCATTGCTGGCGTGATACCCATGATTTTATCATTCTCCTTGGCCATTTCTAAAATGGTCTCACCAAATACAGTTTGGTATTTAGGTGGCTGAGGAGTTTTGTGTACTTTCTTTTTGATTTCACCTGTCAGCTTATCAAACTTACCTGGAGCGTGCCATAAAGTTTGATCTTTCTCCGCTAAAGCATAGCCTTTACCTTTAACTGTAACAGCGTGAATAATTTTTGGACCAGGGATTTTTTTCAAATCTTCGAATACATGTACCAAGTGATTGATATCATGACCGTCTACAGGACCAAAATAACGAAGACCTAATGCTTCGAATAAATTGCTTTGCTCTAATAAAGCTGACTTCAATGCATTTTCTGCTGCTGAAACTGCCTGTTGAGCATGTGGACCGATCTTTTTGACCTTTCCTAGCATATTCCAAACTTCATCCTTGATTTTATTATAAAAAGGAGAAGTAGTAATGTCTGTCAAATAATCTTTTAAGGCACCTTGGTTAGGGTCGATGGCCATTCTATTGTCATTTAATACAATTAGAATGTTCGCATCTGATGCACCTGCGTGGTTCATGGCTTCGAAAGCCATACCTGCAGTCATAGAACCATCACCAATTACAGCGATGTGCTGTCTATCATGCTCGCCTTTTTCTTTAGAGGCAATTGCCATACCTAAAGCCGCACTGATAGAAGTGGAAGAGTGTCCTACACCAAAAGTATCGTATTCACTTTCGTCACGTTTGGGGAAACCGGATAACCCACCATACTGACGGTTTGTGTGAAACGAATCTCTTCTACCTGTAAGAATTTTATGATTATATGCTTGATGGCCAACATCCCAAACGATGCGGTCATAAGGAGTATTGTAAACGTAATGGAGTGCAGTAGTTAGTTCTGTTACTCCTAAGCTTGCCCCAAAATGTCCACCATAAATTGAAACATTGTCAATGATGAATTGTCGCAGTTCTTCGTTTACTTGATAAAGTTTATCAAAAGGAAGCTTACGCAAGTCACTTGGCGAATCTATTTTTGCAAGAAGTTTACCCGGTTCAATTAGCATAACTAGAGTGTCTTTATTTAACCTTAAAATCGAGTTCTGAAATCGTAATTATAATTCAGAACGAATTTTAAATAGATCTATAGGTAATTAAATTTGTCACTATAGACTTTTATAGTTTGTACTATTAATCAACAATTTGTTTTATCAAAACTGATTCTTGTTAAGAATTGTTTTAATAAAGCATAAGATTAAACGAATTTAGGCAAAAATACAACAAAGATTCCCGCTGTAACAAAAAGGGAATAAAATAGTTCTAAATTTTAGCAGATTTCTCTCATATTCTTGTGATATGTAAGGTTTAAACCTAATTCGTTGTCACAGAATGGAGTAATACCGAATAGGAAAAGATATAAAACAACAAATACATGAGCAACAACAAACCGAGAACATTGTTCGACAAAGTATGGGATAACCATGTCGTACAACGCAAAGAAGGATTTCCTGATGTGTTATACATCGATACACATTTTATTCATGAGGTAACTAGCCCTCAAGCATTCAATGGACTTCGTAGCAGAGGAATCCAACTCGCTCGTGTAGATCAAACTTGGGGAACAGCGGATCACAACGTTCCTACTAAAGATCAGCACCTTCCAATCAAAGAGGCTTTATCAAGACACCAAGTGGAAACACTGACTAAAAACTGTGATGAGTTTGGTGTGAAATTATATGGATTAGGTCACCCGTTCCAAGGTATCGTTCACGTGATCGGACCTGAGTTAGGGGTTACTCAGCCAGGAAAAACAATTGTTTGTGGTGATAGCCATACTTCTACTCACGGTGCGTTCGGTTCCATTGCATTTGGTATCGGTACGTCACAAGTGGAGCAAGTAATGTCATCTCAATGTACTCTTCAAAACAAGCCTAAGGCAATGAGAATCGTTGTGGATGGTGAGTTACAAGAAGGTGTAGGTGCGAAAGATATTGTACTTTATGTCATTTCTAAATTGTCAGCTTCAGGGGGTACAGGTTACTTCGTAGAATTTGCTGGTTCTGCTATCCAAAACTTATCAATGGAAGGTAGAATGACAGTTTGTAACATGAGTATTGAAATGGGTGCCCGTGGTGGTATCATTGCTCCTGACCAAACTACTTTCGATTATTTAGAAGGAAGAGAATTCGCTCCAAAGGGTGAGAAATGGGAAGAATCATTGGCGTATTGGAAATCACTTCCTACAGATGAAGGCGCAACATTTGACGCTGAATTCGTCTATAACGCTGCTGATATTGCACCAATGGTTACTTATGGCACTAACCCTGGTATGGGTGTTGGTGTAGACAAATCAGTTCCTACTCCTGAAAGCGAATCAGACAAGAAAGCTTTAGAATACATGGGCTTGAAAGAAGGTGAAGCGTTAATCGGTAAGCCAATCGACTATGTATTTATCGGTAGCTGTACAAATGCTCGTATTGAGGATTTAAGAGCAGTAGCTGATTTTGTAAAAGGTAAAAAGAAGGCTGACGGCGTAAATGTTTGGATCGTTCCTGGTTCAAAGCAAGTTGAAAAACAAGCGATCGCTGAAGGTTTAGATCAAGTATATGCTGAAGCTGGTTTTGAATTAAGAGAGCCAGGTTGTTCAGCTTGTTTGGGTATGAATGAAGATAAAGTTCCTGAAGGAATGTACTGTATTTCTACTTCAAACAGAAACTTTGAAGGACGTCAAGGTCCTGGTGCTAGAACGTTACTTGCTTCTCCATTAACTGCTGCTGCGGCCGCTGTAAAAGGTCACATTGTAGATGTAAGAGGAGAGTTAACTACTGCATAATTTTAATATTTAAAGAGAATATCAACATGAAATATACAAAATCGACTTGCGTTCCTTTAAATATTGAGAACGTAGATACAGATCAAATTATCCCTGCTCGTTTTTTGAAAGCGACAACTAAAGAAGGCTTCGGTGATAACCTTTTCAGAGACTGGAGATATGACAAACAAGATCAGCCAATTCCTGATTTCGTATTGAACCAAGATACTTACAAAGGTGAAATCTTAGTAGCTGGAAAGAACTTTGGCTGTGGTTCATCACGTGAACACGCTGCTTGGTCTATTGATGACTACGGGTTTAAAATCGTAGTATCAAGCTTCTTCGCAGACATCTTCAAAGGAAACGCTTTGAACAACGGATTACTTCCTTTAGTAGTTTCTGAAGAATTCTTAGCAGAGCTTTTTGCTGATATTGAGGCAGATCCTTCGACTACTTTAGAAGTGGACTTAGAATCTCAAACGGCTTGGATTTCTGGTAAAGAAGAAAACAAACAATCTTTCGAGATTGATGACTATAAGAAAATGTGTTTGATCAATGGATATGACGATATCGATTATCTATTGAGCTTAAAAGAAAACATTGCGAAATACGAGCAAGATCGTATTTATGCATTCAATGTCTAATTCAAACTCAAACAACAAACAAAAAAATGAATAAGAAAATCACAGTACTTGCAGGTGACGGTATCGGATTAGAAGTTACAGGCATTACTCAAAATATATTAGAGATCATCGGTGAGCGTTTTGGTCACTCATTCGAATTCTCTCCAGCATTAATTGGTCACTCAGCTATCGAAGCAACAGGCGAACCTTGTCCACAAGCTACTATTGATGCTTGTAAAGCTTCTGATGCAGTGCTATTAGGTGCTGTAGGTATGCCAATGTATGACAACAACCCTAACTTAAAAGTACGTCCTGAGCAAGGTTTACTTAAAATCCGTAAGGAATTAGGATTATTCTCAAACATTCGTCCTATCAAATTATTTGATGAGTTATTATATACTTCATCAATCAAACCTGAAATTCTTCAAGGTTCTGACATCATTTTCTTCCGTGAGTTGACGGGTGGTATCTACTTCGGTACTCCACGTGAGCGTAACGAAGACGGTACTGAAGCAATTGACACATTACGTTACTCTAAAATGGAGGTAGAACGTATCGCTCGTCAAGCTTTTGAATCAGCAATGACTCGTCGTAAGAAATTATGTTCTGTAGATAAAGCAAACGTATTGGAATCTTCTCGTTTATGGAGAGAAACAGTACAAGCACTTTCTGCTGAGTACCCTGAAGTAGAAGTTACTCACATGTTCATTGACAATGCCGCAATGCAATTGATCCGTGATCCTAAGCAATTCGACGTAATTGTAACAGGAAACATGTTTGGTGATATCCTTACTGATGAGGCTTCTCAAATTGCAGGTTCTATGGGTATGTTGCCTTCTGCTTCTGTTGGTTCAGAAATCGGATTGTACGAGCCAATTCACGGTTCTGCTCCTGATATTGCAGGTAAAGGTATCGCTAACCCAATCGCTTCTGTGCTTTCAGGTGCATTATTGTTAGATATCTCTTTCGGATTAAAAGACGAGAGCGATGCAATCATCAGTGCTGTTGATCAATTCTTGAAAGATGGATACAGAACGTTAGATATCGCTACGGAGGAAACTCCTGAAGATAAGCGTATGAATACTGAACAAACAGGTAAGAAATTGGCAGAGTTATTAGCTTCTGTGACAGTGTAACTACCTATTGTTAAATACTAAGGATCCTGCCTTCTTCTCGAAGGTGGGATTTTTTTATGTCTAAAAATTTATAATATCATTTTGGGTGGTACGTGTGGGCAGTCACATAGGACTGCCCCTACAGACAATGTCCTTTTTAGGAATTAATTGATCTTTTTTCGGTAAAACTTACCCTGCTGGTAGCGTTTAATTAAGCATGTTTAAAAACTAATTTCTAAAACTTTATTTTTTATAAAAATGCTAAGACTTTTAACTAAACTATTAGTGCTATTTTCAGCAATAGCATTCATTTCATCATGCAGTTCTTCAAACGATGAAGTATTACCCGACGTACCAGGAGATGATAAAGTCGATGGAATCGAAGGAGTTCCTCCTGGTGATGGAGATGGAGGAACAGACAAAGGCGGTGATGATGACACAATCATTGATGGTCATGTTCCAATTTTCCCTGGCTTACCTCCAACAGATGGAGAAGGTGGTGATGACAAAGATGGAGAAGGTGATATCGATATTGATATCAAAGTCATGATCGGGTACATCGAAAAAAGAGATAATAATAGAAATGTTGTTTACAAGGTGAATCAACCACAAGCAATCGGTGAGGCTACTCATGAAGCTTCTTCTCCAATGCATCAAATTATATTTTCAGAATATAAAGGAATTGGTGGTTCTGGTGGACGAACTATAATTTATAATGTTCAAAGTATTACTGGAAACGAAGCCAAACTGATCTCTGATGATGAGAATCAAGATATTCTATATCTAAATATTCAAACGGGTGTAATTTTAAAATAATCCTATTTGTAACTTTAGTACTCGTAATCCCAGCTATTGATTTAGTTGGGATTTTTTATGCAATATCATTTTGGGTGGCACGCGTGGGTGTCGGCATGTTGGGCAGTCACATAGGACTGCCCCAACGGTACAATGTCCTTTTTGGGAATTAATTGATCTTTTTTCGGTAAAACTTACCTAGCTGATAGCGTTAGAATAACCATGTTGAAAACAAAATCTAAAACTTTAATATACAGCAAAATGAGAACTAAATCAGCTACTATTTTATTCCTTTTTTCAATCTTAAGTATTTTCTCATCATGTACTAAATCAAATGATGAGGTAGAACCGGTTTATCCAACAGAGGGTAATGTTGAGTTCTATTATAATATCACAACTGAAGGCCTAAATGTAACGAAGCAATTTGTTACGGTTTATAATACAGAGAACGCAGACAAACTAGAAGATCTAAAATTATTTGAGTTTGGAAAAAACCTGTTTATCAATGTCTACATGAAAGACGGACGTAGAATTGATATTACAGATCAAAATGAAGGAGGCAACTTATATGATATCATTGTTAGTCAAGGTATCAGAATTCAAGATATTGATTTTGGTAAGCATATGTATAGAAATTTAGAAAGTGATAAAATAGTTATGCTTAATACTTCAATCAAGGTGGTGCATGAAATACTCGAAGATGAATAAATCGTTGTTTTATGAATTGATATGATTCTTTTATACCCAGAAAACACTAAGTCCTGTAATTTTTTACAGGGCTTTTTTCGTATAAACCTTCTTATTCAATGACCACTACTTTCATTAGTTGAAAATAACTCTCCCTTCGTTGAAAATTTCTCAAACACATTTATAGGTTCTGTTTCTTTGTAATGAGTCAAGTGAACTATCCTTCTAACATCATTACGATAAAAATGAAACCTATAATTTTACTCCTTTTAATCATATCCGCAACAACGGCTTGGTCCCAAGAAATCCTTCTGCAAGGAAAGGTGACTGGAGGCGACAATAAAGAAGCATTAGTCAATGCGTTAATTACTATTTCCAATGAAGATAATAAATACCAAGTCCTTTCTAATTTGGATGGAGAATATAAAATCACGCTAAAAGAAGCCGGAAAATATAAGCTAGAGGCCATGTATTTGGGGTATAAAAATTATGCTTCAATGGTAACGGTCACTCCTAAGACAAACCAATTAGACGTTATTCTAGAATCGATGTTTACTGAATTAAATGAAGTTGAAATTGTAGGTGATGTTCCTGTTGTGATAAAAGAGGACACCCTTCAGTTTTCTTCTAATAATTATAAAACACATGAAGATGCTACAGCGGAAGATTTGGTTTCCAAAATTCCAGGAATGGACAGAGATGAAAATGGAAATGTCACTTCTGAAGGAGAAACTGTCAAAAAGGTATTGGTGGATGGAAAAGAGTTCTTTGGAGATGATCCGAAAAGTGCCATGCAAAACCTTCCTGCTGAAATGATTGATTATGTACAGGTCATTGATCAGAAAAGTGATCAGGCGGAATTTACAGGTTTTGATGATGGTAACAGAACTAAAGCCATCAATTTTGTAACGAAGAAAGATGCAAAATATGCTTATTTCGGGAAAGCAGAAGCAGGTTATGGTTCTGATGAACGTTATAGTGCTGGTGGTAATATCAATATCTTCAAAGGAGATCAACGTATTTCATTTACAGGTTTGAGTAATAATGTCAATCAACAAGGCTTTATGTCTGATAACCTTTCTTCGGGCGGTCCTAGAAGAAGAGGCGGAGGAAGAGGTCGTGGAAATGGATCTTCCAATACGATGTCTGCTAAATCTAATGGTATCAATACTTCCCATCTTTTAGGTACTAATTATATTGATTCTTGGGGTGAAAAAATTGACGTAACAGGAAGTTATAGTTACAAGTTGGTGGACAATGTAACTGATGAGGCTTCTTCTACTGAGTACCTTGTTTCTGAAAGCAGTAATCAGATTGTAGATGAAATTCTTGATATCGATTCACGAAAAGAGAATCATAATTTTAATTTCAGAATGGATTATGAATTAAGTCCTAAAACTTCTATTCGTATTCGGCCATCCATTAAAATGGAAAATGGAAACAGTGCCAACAGCAGTTTATCGAATACTTATTTGAAAGACGGAACAGATCTCAATAGTTCTGATATGAAACAGTTCAGCACCAACAACTCCGCTGATATTAACAACTCTTTCCTTATTCGTCATAAATTAAATGATAATGGCAGAACACTGACCTTAGACTGGAAATTGTATTATCATAATGACGATACCTATCAAGATGTATTTACCAACATCAATTATTTTGAAGGAGATAATACTGAAAACGATTCTACAGCTCAGAGAATTCTTGGAGACACTGAAAAATTCAGAACATCAGCTAATTTAATATTCACTGAAAAACTAGCTAAAAACCTTCAATTAAAGCTGAATTATTTTCAAAGTTGGGAAAAACAGGATGTCAATACGAGAACTTATGATATTATGGACGATGCCAATGAAGGAGATTTTATTGAAGATCTTTCTAATACTTTTACTTCAAATCAAAATATCTACAGACCTGAAGCAGGATTACTTTTCAAAAAAGATAAGATAAATATAACAACCTCATTACAGTACCAATATTCAGCTTTACTGAATGAAAGCATTTATCCTACCCAAGAGAATACCACTACGAATTTCGGTCACTTCTTACCTTCACTTTCCATTAATTATAAGTTTTCAAGAAGTAAAAGATTACGTTTCTCTTATCAGAAAAATGTCTCTTTACCGAATGTCACCAACTTACAATCTGTAGTGGATTACAGTGATCCATTAAATATTTCATCTGGTAACCCTTATTTAGAAGGAGAAGAAAGTCATGTGTTGCGTTTCAATTATAGAAACTTCAATATCGCTAGAAAGGAAATGTTCTTCATTAACCTATCGGCGACACAAACCGACAATAAAGTCACTCAATATACTTTTATCGCTGAAAATGACACCACAATCAATGGTGTTCCAGTGAGAAAAGGTGCTTCTTATACTTACCCCATCAACTTGGACGGCTACATCAATGCAAGAGGAATTATGGTTTACTCTAAACCAATCAATCCCATCAAAACCAATATTTCTTCCATGACAATGGGTAGTTACACTAGAAACGTAGGTATCACTAACGATATCACTTCTTTCACTTACGACAAGTCATTGGGACAAGGTATTCGATTATCAAGTAATATCAGTAAAAGGGTCGACTTCAATATCTCAAGTATGTGGACTTACCATTGGATCAACAACAATGCAAATGCTTCTTTGAATGGAAATTACCTTCACAATAATATCAGAGCAAGTATAAATGTTGAGCCTATCGAAAGGTTGATTTTGAATACTTCTTTCACTGGAAATATTTACAATGGCGATGATGATTTGATTCAGGATAATATCTATAAATGGAATGCTCATATCGCCTATAAAATGTTCAAAAATAGGAGAGGGGAAGCCCGATTCTCCGTTTCAGATATTCTTAATCAAAACAGTAGCATCAGCAGAACGGTAACAGAAAGCTCTATTCAAACGAGTACTTACAATGTGCTTCCACGCTATTTTATGGTTTCTTTTATTTATCGACCTAAAGGAAAAACCAATCAAAAAGGTTTTGGTGATAGAGGGGGCAGAGGTCCGAAGCCATTCTAAATAAATTTACATTATTAAAAAATACACAAAATGAAAAATCTAATTTTTACATTCCTTCTTTTAAGCCTTAGCAGTCTTGTATTTGCTCAAAGAAATTTCCCGTCTTTCACACCTCAAGAGTTCCCAAAAGAACTTTCTAAAGAATTGAAATTAGACGAAAGCACTGAGAAAAAATTAGGCAAATTATATATCCGATTACAAGAAGATGTGATGAATACCATCATGATTGCTAGAAAAGATGGTGAAACAGATCGAGCAAAAATTAAGGCTGAAACAGATGAACTTAGAGATAAACATCTTGCGAAAGCCAAAGGCATTCTTGATGCTGATACTTATTCTTCTTATAAGAAATTTATGTTGATGGAACGTGGTGAAAAGCAGGCTTATCTTTTGGAATTAAAACTTGAACTTACTCCAGATCAAAAGGAAAAATATGATGCAATCAACGCTTCTTCAAAGCAAGTTTTCCAACAAATCAGAGAGCAACATAAAGGGGATCGTGAAGCAATCAAAGAGGCTTTAGAACCTGTTATGAAACAACATGAAATGATGCTTTCTCAAGTCCTTACCGAAGAGCAAATGACTATTTATAAAGAGGCGAGAGAGGCAATGAAAAAGAAAGGACGAAGAGGTGGAAGAGGAGAAAACGGTAGAAGACCGTTCTAGAAATTGAATAAAAAAGTCAGTAGCTTAGTTTTTTAACTATATCGCAAGTGTTAAGCCGAAATAGGCGTCACTTGTGATAAATATTGGCGAAGTCTCCCGACTTCGAATGAACCAACACCTTATTCATACATATTTCGAAGTCGGGAGACTTCGCCAATGAGTAGTTCCAAGTGACGAACTGTGTTTAAAAGCAAATTTATTTCATAATTCAACCAAATTTTATTTTGGTTTTGTTTTTTGTA
>NZ_JABANE010000116.1 GCF_012844305.1 Flammeovirga aprica JL-4 | reverse complement strand
GTAAACAGTTGTTTCTTCAATTTTCAAAAGCTCATTTTTAGTTATACTTTAAAATGTCTCAATACTTAAGAGTTAAGAGTTAAGAGTTAAGAGTTAAGAGGGTTTTTATGGTGGTCCAGTGAACTACAACACGAACCATTCTTATCTCTCTTTCATTAAAAAAACATCTATTTACTTTTGCACTGATACTTCTAGTAATAAAAAGCCAAACAAAACACTAAATACCATGACCACTGATATCATAGAAATCAACAATTTTGTTGTGCTGATAGACTCTACTGATGCACAAGAAGCGGAAATATATAAGTGCAGCTTTGATCAGGATATGATTGGAATCACGTTTTATGATTCTGGAAATGTAGAGGTGCATGTTGAGTATGAATCAGGAAGTCAGGTATTGAAAAACAGTAAAGGTATTGCAATGTCATTTTTAGGAAATGATACTGTCAGTTTTTCGCATAAAATCTCTCAAAGCGAACCTCTAAATACAGTTAGTATTTTCTCTACACTTGAGCATATCCATCAATTACAGGATCAAGAAAAATCACTCTTTGAAACTTACCTACATGGCTTGCTTTATTCTTCTAATGCTTTTGAGTTAGGTCCTCAAGTGACGATGACTGCTGAAATGCACCTTGCTATTTCCAAAATATTCCAAACCCCTTTTCAAAACTCAACGAGATTATTGTTTTTGAAGAGTCAAATACTAGAATTACTTTCTCATTATTTTGCTCAGATAGAAGAAAAACCTCAGGCATCTTTTCCTCAGGGAGAGCAGGAACAACTATTTCAAGCGAAGGAAATTATTCTTCAAAATATGAATCAGCCCCCTACGCTTACGGAGCTTTCTAAATTAGTGGGGATGAACAACAGCAAGCTTAATAAAAACTTCAAACAGTTGTTTGGAATGCCCGTTTTCAAATACCTTCAAGCACAGCGTTTGCATAAAGCCTATCGATTATTGAAGGAAGAAGAATTAAGCGTGCAGGAGGTGGCTTGGAATGTTGGCTATGATAGTTTGAGCTCTTTTTCCAATGCCTTTCAGAAACAGTACGGCTGCCGCCCAAGTGCCTTGACAGCATAAAATTGTTTTGGAACAAATCAGAAATCATTTCGAACAAATGAGTTTATAATAATTAGAGGACCTTTGAATTATCAAAAACATAAAAAGTTATTTCAAATGAAAAATTCAAAGATCATTGCTGTCTTCCTTTCTCTCTCTGCTATTGTAGGACTTTATGTGGGAGGTAATTTACTTTTCTCACCTGCCGCATTACAGGCTGAGCATGGCATTATTATAGAAAGCGCAAGTCAATTTAACGAAACTAGAGCCCCGGGAGCGGCATTATTATTTTCCACTTTCTTTATCATTTTAGGCGTTTTTAAATTGAGCTGGAGAAAAAATGCCCTATTCTTAGCGGCGTTGCTGTTTAATGCTTATGGGTTCGGAAGGTTATTAAGTTATTTTGTAGATGGCAGGCCTGCAGATGGTTTAGTAGATGCTATGATAGGGGAATTTATTTTTGGTTTCATTGCTTTGTTCTTTTACATCAAAACGAAAAGGGAAGAAGTGCTGTTAAAAGTGGATTAGGTAGAGATAAATTCATCATTTCATCACTTTATCTTAAAATTATTTTTGCACTATTTTATTAATATTCGAAGTATTTGCCAAAAAGTAAAACCTTGGTAAATGAAATGAGTTTAATAATTGATTTTTTGTTTATTATAATGCTTTAAATCAGTCATTTATGAATAATAATAAAATTGTTGTCGGAAGCAACGAATGGTGTAGCTTTCCCCAAATTAATATACCTGCAATCAAAGCAAGAGTTGATTCAGGAGCTAAAACATCTGCTCTACATGCAGTGAACATAGTACCTTTTAAAAAAGAAGGTATTCCATGGGTAAGTTTTGAAGTTCATCCTTTGCAGGATGATGGTAAAACTACGGTACATTGCGAAGCACAGGTCCATGATAAACGTAAAGTAAAAAGTTCAAGTGGAAATAGTGAAGTTCGTTTTGTAATTAAAACAGTTTTATCAATAGCGGATGATACTTGGGAGGTGGAACTTACACTAACCAATAGAGATTCTATGGGTTACAGAATGTTGCTTGGGCGTCAGGCAATGTCTGGAAAGATGTTAGTAGATCCTGAATCTGCTTGTCTTTTGGGAGAACCGACAGATGATTTATTAAAGCAGCATTACCATAATAACTTGGTGAAACCAACTGGATTGAAAATTGGCCTTTTGGCAAGTAATCCGAACCTTTATAGTAATAGAAGAATCATAGAAGCGGGGCAGGAAAGAGGACATGAGATGGAGTTTTTGAACATCAAAGATTGTTATATCAAGCTGGATGGTAAAAACCCTGAAATGCATTATAGAGGAGGTAGGATTCTCAGTGATTTCGATGCTATTATTCCACGAATCAGACCTAGTGCAACTTTCTATGGAACGGCTTTAACTAGGCATTTTGAGGCTATGGGTGTCTATACATTGAATAATGCCTCCTCTATTACAAGATCAAGAGACAAGTTATATGCACTTCAATTACTGATCAATAATGGTTTGCCTATTCCGACTACAGGCTTTGCCAATTCTCCATTGGATACAGATGAGTTGATAAAAATGGTGGGTGGTGCTCCATTGATTGTTAAGCTTCTGGAAGGAACGCAAGGTAAAGGTGTAGTTTTGGCTGAGACCACTAAAGCTGCTGAAAGTTTGATCAATGCTTTTAAAAGCTTAAAAGCCAATATCTTGGTACAAGAATTTGTAAAAGAAGCCAACGGTAAAGATTTACGTTGTTTTGTGGTCAATGGAAGAGTGGTTGAAAGTATAATGCGTACTGCAGCACCTGGAGAATTCAGAGCAAATATTCATATGGGAGGAACAGCTTCTCTAGTGAAAATCACACCTGAAGAGAAAAAGGTGGCCCTTTTAGCCGCTAAAACCTTGAACCTCAAAGTAGCAGGGGTGGATATTATCAGAGGTCAGAATGGCCCATTGCTATTGGAAGTGAACTCTTCACCTGGATTAGAAGGTATAGAAGGAGTTTCCAGTAAAGATATAGCAGGGAAGATGATTGAGGTAATAGAGAAAGATCTTAAATATAAAAGAGTAGAAGAAGTAGATAATGCATAAAAAAATGGCTCTGGAGTAACGGTTACTTCAGAGCCATTTTTTGTTTCCAAACTATTGTTATTAATGTTCTGACATCATTTGTTCATGATCAGCGATGAGCTGTGCGTGTTCTTTTTCCATCAGTTCATGCTCTTCCATAAGCGTTTGAGCATGATCCCTTTCCATTCTATCATGATCAGCCTTCATGGTTTCCATATTGATTTCACCCGAAGCATGCTTTTTAATTAATTCCTCATGCTGTGCCATAATTGCATCATGTTTTAGCATCAATTTTTTATGCTTTGCAATAATGGCTGTGTGTTGCGCTTCCATAGTCTCATGTGAAGCATCATCTTCATCACCACTAATAGAAGCATGTTCTTTCACCATTTTATCATGCATAGCTTCCATTTTTTCATGTTCAGCCGCAAGTTTATCATGTTCAGCTTCCATTTCTTCGTGCTCCTTGAGCAATTTCTGGTGTTCCTCAGAATTGGCAGGGTTTGGAGAGCATCCAATTAAGATAGATGAGGTAAATACTAATAAAGTGATAATTTTTAAAGAAAATTTCATAGTTGTTTTTGACGATAAGAATTAAGTTAAATCTGTGCTTCAATATAATATTAAACTATTTGATAATCAATCAAATAATAGTGTGGTTCTGTTTTTAATTCGAATTTATTAAGCTGGGGCTTTTGGGTAGATTTCTTTTTGAGATTAAATTTAATTAGAACAAAAAGTAATGAAAGGATGAAAAATATTGAAGTTGAGAATACAATCAGAGCCTATCTAAAGCATGTATTTACCAGCAATACAGCATTTGAAAACGTAGTGCAGCTATTGTCATCAAAAGCAGAATTGATACAGTATCCTAAAAAAACACTGCTTACTTCAGCGGGAGATCATCATCAATATATTTATATTTTAAGAAGTGGTTTTATCCGACGTTATACATTGGTGGATGGGAAAGAGATCACATTGGAATTTGCACAGGAAAAGGAGTTGTTTACGACCATGTTTTCTATTGTGACGCAACAAGCTTCAAGAGATTTTATTGAAACCATAGAAGCATCAACAGTTGTGCTCTTTGACTTATCGCATCTTAAGAATGCTTATGAAGTTTCGAGTGAGATACCAAGAGTAGGGAACTTTCTGAGAGATCAATTCTTTCTCCAATTGGAAAATAGAGTACTTTCATTACAGATCAGTTCAGCCAAAGAACGGTATTCTAATCTAGAAAAAACACCTCCGCAAATCATACAAAGGGCTTCACTAGGTCAGATCGCTTCTTATCTAGGTATAACACAGGAAACGCTCAGCAGAATAAGAGCAAGAAGAGGATAAACAGATTATTTACTACAGCTTACAGAGAATAGTAATAAAATTGTACTTTAGAGGTAAATACTTTCAATAAATTTTTGTGTTTGTTTGGATTTTTTAATTGGTTAGCAATAATCCAATAAATTTTATTTTTTTATAAAGGTATCATTGTGTTATAAATCAGAGGCTTGATTCATTTTTAACATTGATGTAGAAATAATTTTAAAAAGTAGGTTTAAAACTTACATTAGAAAGCCTTGATTGTAGTATTTGAAGTTTTGAGGACGGAATAATATTAACTAATTTAGGAGGGACCAACACGATAATTTTTATCAAATGAATTAAAACCAGCGTGAAAACCCTATTTCAAAAATGAAAAAACCTGATATACCCAAAAATGAAAAAGAAAGAGTAGAAGACCTGAAATCTTATGCTATTTTGGATAGCATGATGGAAGATGATTATGATAATTTGACCAAGATAGCGAGTGAAATCTGTGGTACACCTATTTCATTAGTTAGTTTGGTGGATGACAGAAGGCAGTGGTTCAAATCTCGTCATGGTGTCAATGCATCTGAAACGCCTAAAGAATTAGCTTTTTGTGCACATGCCATCAATGAACCTGATGAGTTGTTTATAGTACCTGATTCAAGGGAGGATGAAAGGTTTTACGATAACCCGCTAGTGGTAGATTCTCCTAATGTAGTTTTTTATGCGGGTGTGCCTCTTGTTTCTGAAAAAGGAAATGCTTTAGGAACTCTATGCGTCATTGATCATAAACCAAAAGTATTAACAGAAGGACAGAAGCAAACATTGGCATCTTTGGGAAATCAGGTGATGAAGCTGATGGAACTCCGAAAAAGTAATATGAAGTTGGAGAAAACATTGTCTGAAATGTCGACCAAAAATAAGGAGCTGGAACGTTTTGCTTATGTTGCGGCGCATGATTTGAAATCTCCATTATGTACAATTTCAGGTATGGCCAATCTTTTAAAGGATAACTATAGTGAGGCGTTGGATGGAAATGCAAAAATGGTAGTAGAACACATTCAAAAATCTTCTGATAAATTAAAAGGGTTGATTGACGGTATTCTCAGTTACAGCAAATCAAGTAGTATATTAAATGAAGAGAAAACCCTTTTTAGTATTAATGATTTGAAAGAAGATGTTGCGGGTATTTTCAACTTTGATTTTGAAATTGACTTTGTTTATAAAAGCAATGTTACTGAATTCAATATTAACCGTACTGCCATAGATCAGATTTTGATCAACCTAATTTCGAATGCCATAAAATATAATGATAAGAAGGTGCCCAAAATTGAAATCAATATTTCAGAAGATGAATCTTTCTATCACTTTATAGTAAAAGATAATGGCCCTGGGATTATAGAAAAGGAACAAGGAAAGATTTTTGAGATCTTCAATACGGCTACAGAACAGGATCGCTTTGGCGAGTCAGGAAATGGAATTGGTTTGGCTACGGTAAAAAATATTGTCAGTGCCTTAAAAGGTGATATTCACGTAGAATCTGATGGTGAAAATGGGGCAAAGTTTGTATTCTGCTTCAAAAAATGATCCTAAAACAACAAGAACCTTAAAGCAAAAATCGATTAAAATTGAAATGAATATAATGTGGTTTTTATGGCATTCCTAAAAGAGAAAAGAATAGAAAGTATAATGATACTATAAAGATCGTCTATTGAATCACCATAATAACCACATCCACTTAAGCTTTATTTTGAAGAATTACTTACAAACATTCTTTGCTAAAGTTTTCTGAAGCGAAACGACATCTACACCGCTGCTTAATTCATATTTTAAAGGTTCACCTTGACCTGAAAGCCAGATTTTAAGCTCAGCATCAGTATCAAAGTTACCGGCAGTTTCTACCAAAAATTGAGTGATTGACTTATAAGGAATAGAGTGATATTCTTTTTTCTTTCCTGTTAAACCTTGAACATCAAGAATGATTAGTCTTTTATTAGTGAATACCCATTTGTCTCTAAACATTTTGAAAGCAGCTTCCACATTTTCACCGTCATAAATTACATCTGCGAAGTCAGCTTCTAGGTCTTCAGCATTAAGCTCTGAGGCATTGCCTGTCAAATTGGAGAAAAATCCCATTTTATTAATAGTTAAAATTTGCATTAAAAAAAGATAGTAAAGCATTCATTTTTACTATCTGTTATTTAGAGCATGTTTGGAATTTATGTTTCAAACATGTTCTTAAATATACTAAAAGTTGAAGAAATATAAATAGTAAATAATCATAGCTTCTACATTTAAAAAGAAAATTATGAGTGTCTTAATTACTACACCTTTTTCACCGTCATTTCGTAAAAAGGCTTTTTGTTCTGAATGAATCTACAGCAACTTTATTCATAGTTTTAAAACAATACACCCCCACGGTAGTTTAAAAATACTGTGAGGGTGTTTCTCATAAAGTGAATAAATTCAGTAAAAAAATCTGAACAAAAAAATAGGTGTAAAACGATTCACTTTACACCTATATAAGGTAGTCACACCTATACCTGTTTATTTTTTGATAGTTAATCAAAAATCAGTCGAATTAATAAGGCTTTGATACTATATCTTAGTAACACACCATCACTATTACTTTAATTTTGATAAATGTGAATTCGTTTTAGTTCTTAATTAATTGCTATTTTAATTACACAATTTAAATCTCGTCATTTTGTTTATATCTGTTAATAACATAATAACCAGATTTTAGAACTTTTTGTCATTTGACTTATTTTGAACAGTATATGGCTGATATGTACAATTTTTTTGATAAAAAGTAGCCGAAATACCATTTTATATCATAGTTTGTTGAACAATTTGTAGAAAAAAATGACAAGAGACGATAGGTGACATTTTATTATTTTGGTTCGGAATAAAGCAATACATATAAATGAGTGCTTGATTAATACAATTTTTGATTTCTGAATTTATCCTCTTCTTAGCCAGCAATAATATTTTGTGTTAGTTTTAGAACGATCTGTAAATTAAGATAAGAGAGTACAAAAAATAGGTTACTTTATCCAACAAACTTTCATTTATGATGACTATTATGGAGTATAAAAAATAGCAGATTAAAGACGTCAAAAGACATAAAACTCCTTTAAAAGATTATGAGATTACTTACATCGATTTTACTAGCAATATTATTACACTTCACTTTTGAAACTTTTGCTCAGACTATACATCTGAAAGATTACAATATTGCAGAAGTAAAAGACGCTACACCTGTAGTGGTAAAAGCGATTGAAGACGCTAAGGCTAAAGGCATTCGTAAAATCAAATTCCCAAAAGGAACTTATCATTTCTATAAAACTTTCGCTCCCGATTTTTACTGTGCGATCACCAATAATGATAATGGCTTAAAAAGAACGCCCTTTCCAATAATGGGTTTTCATGAGTTGGAAATTGATGGCAATGGTGCTGAGTTTATTTTTCATGGTAAGATGATCCCTTTTATCATTGAAAATAGTGAGAATATTACCATTAGAAATTTGAGTATAGATTGGGAAAAGCCATTTTATATAGAAGGTGAAGTGATTGCCAATAATCCTGATACAAAGACCTTCGATGTAAAAATCAATACAGATTATAAAGTAGCAAACGGTCACCTTTATGTAGTTTTGGAGCGTGATGATACACCATATGAAAAAGATTTTGGATTTCGTTTTGCCATTCCAGAAGGTGATCAGATGGAAGTGGGACAGAATATATTTTGGGATAAGAAATTGAAAAAGCCACTTTATAATACCAAGCTTTATCAATTGAATACGAGAAATATTGAGGCGAAGGAACTTCAAGAAGGAATAGTAAGGTTGAAAGCAAAATCAAAGGAATTACCTCCTGTGGGTGCTGTTTTAAATTCGAAAGGAGCTTATCTTTTCAATAGAACATCGCCTGCTTTTAGAGTTTTCAAAACGAAGAATATCATCTTTAATAATGTAAATGTTTATCATGCAGGGGCGATGGGCCTCATTGCCGAGCGATCAGAAAATATTAAGTTAGATGCTTTTAATGTAAAATTAAGAGAAGGAAGCCAACGTATGGTGACCACTACTGCAGATGCCACACATTTTTGTAATAATAAAGGAGTGATTACCATTAAGAACTGCCTTTTTGAAAATATGCTGGATGATGCTACAAATATTCATGGTACGTATGTGAGAGTGAATAAAGTGATTGATGAGTATTCGGTAGCTGTGGAGACCTATCATCCCCATCAGAAAGGCTATTTGTTTGGTGAAGCAGGCGATTCGGTGAGAATTGTAGATCACAATAAATTACAACCTAAAACAACATCACTTGCCTTGAAGGAGGTAAAATACGTCAATGAGAAAATTTCAATTTTAACTTTTCACCAGTCCATTAAAGGAAAAGTAGAATTGTACAATGGCATTGAAAATATATCTTGGAATGCATCGGCCATTATTGAGAATAATATCATCAGAAATAATAGAGCAAGAAGCATACTTTTATCAACCAATCAGCCTGTGGTGATCCGAAACAATTACTTGTCTTCTCAGATGTCAAGTATCAGAATAACAGGTGATTTGAGGCTGTGGAATGAGTCAGGTCCAACAAACTCTGTATTAATTGAAAACAATACTTTTGAAGACTGCTTGTATGGAGGAAACCCCAATCAATCGATCATCTTAATTGACCCACAATACAAAAGTAAAGAGATGATGGACGAAAAATACAAGTACTGTAAGGATATTTGTATTAAGAATAATGTGATAAAATCATTTGAAAATTCTATATTGACAGCTCAATCTGTTGAAGGTATTGAATTCACAAATAATAAAATTGTTCAAACAAACACTTATCAAGCTATCTTTCCAAAATCGCCGAATGTGGATTTGAGAAATTGCAGTAATGTGAAAATCTCATCCAATTCATTTATGAAGAGTAATGGAGAAAAGGGAACATTGAAAGTTGATGGAAAAACAGAAACTTTTGATCTCCCGCCTAAATCAGCTTTTGAGTTCTTCTCAATAATGAAGTAATTATGAAGACTAACAACAATGCAAAAAAACTATTCCTTTTTATACTATTCTATCTGTGCATCACTGAATTTGCTACTGCTCAAAACCCTGTTTTTGGTATAATAAAGGGTGGAGACGGACTGCCAATCCCTGGTGTAAATATTAAAATTAAAGGAACGGCTCAAGGCACAGTTTCAGACTTTGAAGGGAAATACAAAATCAATAGTACAGAAAAGAATACCGTTCTTATCTATTCGTTTATTGGTTTTAAAACACAAGAAATTTTGGTGGGCAACCAAACCACTATTAATGTCTCAATGCAGACAGAAGATATGGCTTTGAAGGAGGTGGAAGTAGTGGCCATTGGTTATGGAGCGAAAGTAAAGAAGAAAGATTTGACGGGAGCAGTGGGCTCTGTACATGGGGAAGAGCTGACCAAAAGTAAGGCGACTTCTTTTATGGAAGCCATGCAAGGAAGAGCATCTGGAGTGCAAATTGTATCTCAGTCAGGTGAGCCCGGAGCGGGCGTAAATATTACTATCAGAGGTAAAAACTCATTGAGCATGAATTCTCAGCCTTTGTATGTGGTGGATGGAGTGCAGATAGAAGTCAATGAGGGAGAAGTAGCTTCAGGTGAATTTGGGTCAACACAATCCTACAATCCTTTGTCAGCCATTAACCCCAATGATATTCTTTCTGTAGAAACATTAAAAGATGCCTCAGCCACTGCTATTTATGGTTCAAGGGGAGCAAATGGCGTTATTATTATCACTACTAAAAAAGGGCAAGACGGAAGATTTAATATCAATTTTGATGTTTCACATGGTATTGCCAATGCATCTAACCGGTTGAATGTATTGGATGGCAATACTTATGCGACCATGCGTTTTGAGCGTGATCCAAATTCTACATTATATGGTGAAGAAATAGAGGGGATAAGAGTACCTAGAATATTTCCGGATTCTATGATGGTCAATTGGCAGGATGAAGCTTTCGTTCAGGCACATATTCAGAATTACAATATCTCCTTTAATGGAGGAGGCAAAGGGTTTAACTATTCTTCTTCTTTTTCTTATCTAGATCAGCAAGGTATTATCAGAGGAACCGGTTATGATAGAATTACAGGCAGAATTAACATTAACCAAAATGCGAATAAATTTGTTCAGTTAGGAGGAAATCTAAACTTTTCTAATTCCAATAATAATGGAGCGGCGCTGAATGGTGGAAATGGAAATTTTAATGGTATTACACAAGCAATTGTCAGCTTTAATCCTATACTAATAGACCCAAGTTTGGACCCTGATAGCTATGAAACAGGTGGTTTGACTTCCCCCTACACAATGCTGACAGATGCTTATAAAAATGTGGAAATGAACCGGCTGTTAGGTACAGCTTATATGCAGTTGAATTTCACAAAGAAATTAAGATTAAGGGCAACGGTAGGGACCAATAGAGTGCTTTCAGAATCAAGAGAGTTTTATGGGAAAAATACAAGTTGGGGTAGAGCGGCGAATGGAAAAGGAATCATAAGAAATAATAATGCAGCATCAACTTTTATCAGAAATATCTTAACCTATAATAATCAGTTTAGAAGAAAACATAAAATACATGCTCAGGCGGCTTTTGATGCTGAAAAATATGAATTCAAAAGCAGTTTGATTAAAACTTCTGGTTATGTAAATGAGGTGGTAGGCGTAGATGATTTAGGTTTTGCACAAAATGTGGAAACACCCTCTTCTAACCGACAAGTCAATACAAGAATGTCTGCATTGGGAAGATTGAATTACTCCTTTAAGAATAAATACCTTTTCACTTTTTCATACAGAGCAGACGGTTCTTCGAAGTTCAATAACAACAAGTGGGGGTATTTTCCATCAGCCGCTATTGCTTGGCAATTGGGCGAGGAGAAGTTTATGAAAGGCATGGAAAACGTGGTCAGTACAGCTAAATTCAGAATCAGTACTGGAGCAACCGGAAACGATAGAATCCCTACGGATGTAGCTTACAGTTACGCCTCCTCAGCGGATTATGGCAATGGCGGTACAATTGATAAAGGTTTTGCGCCGCTTTATACTTCTTTTTCAGGTCTGAAATGGGAAACCACATGGCAACACAATATAGGTGTAGATTTTGGTTTCTTAGAAGATAGAGTAAATATCACTGCTGATGTCTATTACAAGAAAACGACAGATTTACTGTTATATGCTAGTGTTACTGGTGTTAGCGGTCAGGCGAAACAATGGCAGAACATTGGAGCTGTAGAAAATAAGGGGCTTGAACTCGCTTTAAACACAATTAATATTGATAAGAAAAATTTTCAATGGAGCTCGAATATCAACATTACATTCAACCAGAATAAAATACTGGATTTGGGGGGTATAGAGGAAATACCTTTTATTATTCCAGGTGGGTATATGACAGATTTAGGCCGATTGGTTGTAGGAGAAGCTATAGGAATAGCTTATGGTTATGTGTTTGAAGGCATCTATCAAACCGAAGATTTTAATTCAGATGGATCTTTAAAAGAGGGAGTCGTCAGCATGGCAGGGAGAAATGTACAACCTGGTGATTTTAAATACAGAGACCTTGATGGTGATGGAGTAGTAGATTCCAGCAACGATAAAACCATAATTTCCCAGAGTTTACCACAGCATTTCGGGGGTTTCTCCAATACTTTTAAATACAAAGGGTTTGATATGAGTATCTTATTCCGATGGTCGTATGGCAATGACATTTACAACGCTGGAAGGTTCAGGTATGAAGGTGGATTGGGTGTACAGCACATCAATAATGTGACACAGGAGTTTTGGGAAAACCGCTGGACCGAAGAAAATCCATCAAATTCTTATGGAAGGTTATCTAATGCAGGAGCCAAAGATATTTCCTCTTATTATGTAGAAGATGCCTCTTTTCTGAGGTTACAAAATATCTCTTTAGGGTATACTTTTAGTGGAAACTTATTGGACAGAATTAATGTAGAAGATGTAAGAGTTTATGGAGTGGCAGATAATCTATTCGTATGGACCAACTACTCAGGCTATGACCCCGAAGTAAGTTTTAATAATCCAGTAATGACGGGTTTGGATAGGATTGGCTATCCAAGGGCAACAACACTTACTTTAGGATTAAATGTAAACCTATAAACTAGCAGACGATGAAAAAGATAAATTTTACGATAAAGAACAGCACCTTTACTTCAGTACTTCTAGGTTTTACATTACTCCTCCAAATGGCATGTACTGATTTCTTGGAAGTAGCCCCTCCTTCAAAAATAGATCAAGATCTTTTAATTGTAGACTCCATCAGTGCCGAAACCGCTTTGACAGGAATTTATAGTATTCTCAATGCAGGAGAGGTGAATGGAGAAGGAAACGCGGCCACTTTCAGAAGAAACATGCTCTATATTTTGAATGGAGGATCAGATGAAGCCGTCCCCAATTCGAATCAGGTTTTATATCAACCCTATTTAACTTATACCTATAATGATACAGATATTATGGGAAGGGAAGCGTGGCTTTTCTTTTATGCAGGGATCAAACGGGCTAATTTCTTTTTGGAGAAAATAGAAGGAGTAACGTTTCAGAGTGAGGTCAGAAAAACACAGTTGATTGCTGAAGCTCGCTTTTTAAGAGGCGTTTATTATCAATATTTAGCTTGGTTGTACGGTGGAGTACCCATTACGATGTCGATTGATGGCAATGGAACAGAAAATTTGAGTAGGGCATCCCTACAGAAAGTCTATACTCAAATAGAAAAAGATTTACGATTTGCCTATCAAAATTTACCTTCTCAAAACCCCAAATCAGGCAGGGCAGACAAATGGTCGGCGGCAGGTTATCTATCAAAAATGTATTTATACCTGGCTTCTGCAAAGGAAAACAACATAGACCGCTATCATACTACTGCTATTAATAAATTGGATTGGGTAGAACATGATCTTTTTTATCAAAAAGGGTATGAAATCAACTCGGCAATCATAGGTCAGAAAGAATTAGTAGAAGAGTATGTACATCTTTTTAGAGCGGAAACCAATCAGAATACATATGGAGAAGTACTCTTTGGGGTAGAAGCTACCAACAATCAGGATGTAGTGATGATTTATGTAAATGGCTTTATTCCTCAAGGAAATATCAATACAAATGGAGGTGGTTATGGTATTGTTCGCCCAAGTATGGAGTTGATCAATCAGTACAATGAAAAGGATGTTCGCTTTGCCAATAATGTTACAGGCTCTATCAACAATCAATCTTTAAAAGAGAACTTTTTTGGTGTAGAATATTTTGTTCCTCAAGCCATTAATCAAGAGAAAACCAATATCAGTGTAGGAAAATGGAGACAGCCTGTACCGGGATCTTACCCTCTAGAACCTTGGGCTAGTCCATGTAATTTTCAGTTGATTAGGTATGCAGATATTTTGCTGATGCAGGCAGAATATGAGGTGAAAGTCAATGCCAATGAAACGGTAGCAAGAACCTATTTACGAGAAGTGAGAGAAAGAGCGGCATTAGGTGATGATCAGCTAACAAATGAACTGACTTTGGTTTACAGAAAGTATGATATGATGGAGGAAATTAGAGACGAACGCAGTCGTGAATTATGCTATGAAGGCTGGAGGAAACTCGATCTTATTCGTTGGGGAATTATTGAGGAAACGATGGAGGGCCTGAGTTTGGAAGGAAGCAGGTATCAGCCTCAAATGGAATTATTGAAAAACAATTTTGCAACACATAAAATCTGGTTGCCAATACCAGCATCTGAATTAATATTAAACAACAAACTGATTCAAAATTCTGGGTACTAAAACTACCCTTATAAGGGTTCAATAGAGCACAGATTTTTTGACAAACTATTATTCATAATGAAACACTTACAGCTATTACTATGGGGATTAATGCTACTTATTCCATTCAGTGGAATGGCTCAGGGCGATCCGGTTATACAGATCTTATTTGATCAATCTGCTCCAACAAATTTAGGAACAGAAACAGACATTACGTTTGATGATTTAGGCGATATCACTTATGCTCAAATAGACCTGGAGAAAGGAACAGTAGCGAGTGCAGCAACAGCCAGTAAAGGGATTGTTTTTAGAACAATTACTGGGTCAAATTACCCGATAGCCAATGGAAGTGCCCCAAGGTCGTATACATTTTGGATGAAACCAAAAGCACTGGAAGGGACTCAAAACCTGATTTATACAGGTGCAGGAGCGGGCACTACGTTCACTTTGCAGTTGACCAATCAAGGGAAAATAAAATTAGCAGACAATGGAGGAAATTGGGTAGCGACACAAACTGTTTTAGTCCTTGATGAATGGGCACATGTGACCGTTAGTTTATCAGAAGGAGTAGGTATACATGATGTTGATTTTTATATCAATGGTGAACTTTCTGAAGTTGGGTTTTCAGGAACGAATAATCCGATCAATACAAGTACAGGAGTTTTCAAAATTTTTGGCACCCTCAATGCAGATGTTACAGACTTCAGGTACTATAATAAGTATTTAACTTCAACAGAAGCTTATACAATTTATGGTCAGAATGAAGTAGTATTGGATGCCTTAACCGGTGGAATTATTTTAACAGATCAGAGCGATAATAATTATTCATTTTCAACGCTATCAGGCACTCCAGTAATGGGGTTTCAGGATCAAGAATTTGGAAGAGTATTAGAAGCCAATGGAGCTGTAATATCGGCCTCTTCATTTAGAGGAATAGAAGGTACTACACCAAGAACTATCATGTTTTGGTACAAGCAAAAGGAAGGTACAGGAGCTACAGACAAGCTATGCTATTATGGTGCAGAAACCAATAAATTCGACCTTCAAATCAGAGATAATACTTCCTTCCGATTATATAATTTTTACAGTGCACAGCAAGGAGGAAGCTATTTATCAGTAGAGGAAGTAATCGATTTTTCTTCATGGAAACATATTGCCGTTACAACGAATGGAGCAACAACCTCTGATGTGAAAATTTATATTAATGGAGTTGAAAAGGGTATTGATTTAAGCAATTTGACGGAGACATCACTCTATACCGTTTTGGCTGGAGACTTTAGAATATCCAATGCATCACAAGGTTATTTCAATGGTTTTAAGGTTTATAAAGGAGCCTTGTCAGCAGAAGAAATAAACGCTGATTTTAATGCCAGAAAATTCAATCAGGCCATCACTTTCGAAACACTTTCTTCTGTAAATACAAGAGTAAAAACCATTGAACTTTCAGCAACTGCAAGTTCAGGTTTAGCAGTGACTTATGAAAGCTCTAATCCCGCAGTGGCTACAGTGAACGGGGCAACGATAACAGTGATAGGAGCAGGGGAAACAGATATTATCGCTTCTCAAGTAGGAAATGAAAGATATAATGAGGCTGTTAATGTAGTACAAAAATTAATTGTTACAGCTTATATTCCTGAAGTAAACCCCATTTTAGATTTTGCATTTGATGAAGAAAGCGGAGCGTTAGATTTTGTAAATACAGGTGTTCTTTCTGATGTCACTTTACTTCCTAATACAGCGAATGGAGCGATCATCAATTTAGGAATGATGGACGAAGACAAAGGTCAGGTGTTGGACATAAATATGGATCAAGGGGAAGGGAGTTTACTTTTTAAAGTAGATAATGGAAGTTATACAGGGGTAACAGGAAGTGAAGCAAGAACGTATTCGGCATGGATCAAACCCACGAATTTATCAGAGTTCAACACGATTTTTTATGCAGGGAAAGCGGAAGGTGAAGCGACTTCATTGAGTGTTCAAGTTTTACCGACGGGTGCCATTAAATTAATTGCAGGAGGGAATATTACAACCACTGAGGAGTATCACTTTATAGAAAATCAGTGGAATCATATTGTTATTTCTATTCCTGAAGGTGGAATGCTCTCTGATATAAAAATACAAGTGAATGGTGTACTAGCAGATATTGAAACAGTCAATGATCGTGCATTTAATACCGCCTTGGCGACTTTTGCCATAGCCAATAAATTCTGGGGATTCTTTAGTGATTTTAAATATTACGAAAGAGCAATTAGTGAAGAAGAGGCAATCGCATTATATACTTCTTCAGTGTTTACACATGCCATTACTTTTGAAGCACCATCCACTTTGGCTGAAAAAGAAACAGCTGACTTTGGCGTTTCCACCTCTTCAGGCTTAGTCGTAGAATATACTGTTTCAGATCCCTCAAAATTGAAGATCGAAAATGGAGTCATGACCGCCTTGGAGGAAGGAGAAGTAACAATAGAAGCGACTTCCTTTGGCGTAACTTCATCTCATAAAATAATCATTACTCCTTACGTCCCAGAAGAACAACCCATTTTAGATTTTGCCTTTAATGAAGAAGGCGGAGCATTAGATTTTATAAATACAGGCGTTCTTTCTGATGTCACTTTACTTCCTAATACTACCAATGGAGCGATCATTAATTTAGGAATGATGGACGAAGACAAAGGTCAGGTATTGGATATTAATATGGATCAAGGGGAAGGGAGTTTACTTTTTAAAGTAGATAATGGAAATTATGCAGGGGTAACAGGAAGTGAAGCAAGAACGTATTCGGCATGGATCAAACCCACAAATTTATCGGAATTCAATACGGTTTTTTATGCAGGGAAAGCGGAAGGTGAAGCGACCTCATTGAGTGTTCAAATATTACCGACAGGTGCCATCAAATTAATAGCTGGAGGGAATATTACAACCACTGAGGAGTATCACTTTGTAGAAAATCAGTGGAATCATATCGTTATTTCCATTCCTGAAGATGGAATGCTCTCTGATATAAAAATGCATGTCAATGGTGAGTTAGCAGATATTGAAACAGTCAATGATCGAGCATTCAATATCGCCCCGGCGACTTTTGCGATCGCCAATAAATTCTGGGGATTCTTCAGTGATTTTAAATATTACGAAAGAGCAATTACTGAAGAAGAGGCACTTGAATTATATACCTCTTCAGTGTTTACACATACCATTACTTTTGAAGCACCCACCACTTTGGCGGAAAAAGAAACAGCTGATTTTGGCGTTTCCACCTCTTCAGGCTTAGCCGTAAATTATACTGTTTCAGATCCTTCAAAATTGAAGATTGAAAATGGAGTCATGACCGCTTTGGAGGAGGGTGAAGTAACAATAGAAGCGATCTCTTTTGGTGTGACCGCATCTTATAAAATAATCATAACTCCCTATCTTCCAGAAGAGGAACCCATTTTAGATTTTGCATTTAATGAAGAAAGCGGAGCATTAGATTTTGTAAATACAGGTGTTTTTTCTGATGTCACTTTAGTACCCAATACTACCAATGGAGCGATCATCAATTTAGGAATGATGGACGAAGACAAAGGTCAGGTTTTGGACATTAATATGGATCAAGGGGAAGGGAGTTTACTTTTTAAAGTAGATAATGGTAGTTATGCAGGGGTAACAGGAAGTGAAGCAAGAACGTATTCGGCATGGATCAAACCCACTAATTTATCAGAATTCAACACGATTTTTTATGCAGGGAAAGCGGAAGGTGAAGCGACTTCATTGAGTGTTCAAGTTTTACCGACGGGTGCCATTAAATTAATTGCTGGAGGGAATATTACGACCACTGAGGAGTATCACTTTGTAGAAAATCTGTGGAATCATATCGTTATTGTTATTCCTGAAGATGGAATGCTTTCAGATATAAAAATACAAGTGAATGGTGTGTTAGCAGATATTATAACAGTCAATGATCGAGCATTCAATACTGCACCGGCGACTTTTGCGATCGCCAATAAATTCTGGGGATTTTTCAGTGATTTTAAATATTATGAAAGAGGCATCAGTGACTTTGAAGCATTGGAATTGTATACCTCATCGGTGTTTACGCATCAGATCATCTTTGAGACGGAGCCATTAATGAAGGTAGGAGAAACGATCAATATTAATGCATTTACAACATCAAACTTGCCCATCACATATTCTATTGAAAATGAAGAAATAGCCACTTTATCAGGTACACAACTGACGGCCTTAATGATGGGAGAAGTAGAGATTACCGCTTCTTCTTTTGGGGTGATAGAACAGTTTGTCATTAGTGTGATAGAAGAAGAGGAAGAGGTTATTGAACCGAAAGAAGAACCGCTTTTGTGGTTTGCTTTTGATGAATCTCCCTACGATGAACAGCCCATCAATAGAGGTTTATTACAGGATGTAGTGTTGGATATTGACCTTCAGAAAGGAGGAGCTGTGACAATAGGTGCTTCTGATGAGGAAAGAGGAAATGTGCTTTTTGCGGATATTCCAAATCAAACAGGGCGACTGAATTTCAAGCAGGACAATAGGGATTATCCTGGAGTTGTAGGAACACACGCCCGCACTTACTCAATGTTGATTAAACCGACAGATTTATCCGAGCAAAAGACTATTATGTATCAAGGAATCAATGAGGGCGATGCGAACAATATCTCTTTACAGCTCCTTTCAAGTGGTCAGGTGAAATTTGTTTCTGGTGGAAATATCATCACAGATGCCTATCAACCCATTATAGAAAACCAATGGAACTTACTTCAAATTGTAGTGGATGAAAGTTCGCCTTTGGAAGAGGTGAAAATTTATATCAATACGAACCTTGTTCCAACCACTCTAACGGGAGAAAATAATCTAGTCAATACTGGAATTGCTACTTTTTCAATCGCGAATAAATACGTGGGGTATTATAGTGATTTCAGATTGTATAACAGAGCATTGAGTGAGGAGGAAATCAAGGGATTTATACCAAAGAAAGAGCAAACCATTACTTTCAACGCAATTGAAAACAAAACATTTGGAGATCCTGATTTTATCTTAGAAGCATTTGCGAGCTCAGGTTTGAAAGTGAATTTTGAATCTTCAGACAAAGGCATACTACAGATTGAGGGGAATCTAGCAAAAATTGTAGGCTACGGTGAGGTGAGCATTACGGCTACTCAAATGGGTGATTTAAAATATAATCCTGCTGAAGCGGTAACGGTGACATTTATGGTCGAAAAAGGTGCGTATGAGCCCAAACCAGAACTGTTAGTCAATTTTAGATTTGATGAACCTGCAGATTTACCAATTGATCCTTATGATTATTCAGAATACCATAGGACCCCAATCTTAAAAGGACTTTATGAGAAAGGGTATGTTGATACGGAGAGAGGCAACGTCATAAAATTCAATGTAGCAACATTGGAAGTGGATGGCTTCAAAGGGACATTAGGCAGTCAAAGACGTTCAATGACTACTTGGTTTAAAGCCAATACCAAAACACAGTCGGTCTTGACAAATTATGGAGTGGCAAGAGAGGGGCAGTTTAATATTGTCTATAGAGCCGATAATAAAATCCGAGTGGTACTTTATTATAATACCTATAATGATGGAGAAGGAAATCCCGTATATGAGTTTAGTTACGTGGAGACCGAAAAGGCTTTTGACTTTGTGAGTGAATGGCATCATGTAGCCGTTGTGACCGAAGGAGAAAGTATTGAGGACATTAGGATTTACATCAATGGAGAATTACAACCTGTGCTTGTATCACCTTGGCAGGGACACGAAAAAATTAATACCGTAAGTGGTGGCGATTTTAGAGTAGTATCCAATTCAGATGTGAAAATGAGTGATTACAGATGGTACAATGGGACATTAACCAATGAGGAAATAAAGAATATTTTTAATGGGAATACATTTATTCCAGAGGAAGAAACAGCACTTGCAGATAGAACGTATGAAGGTGGTTTTGGTACCGCTATTATAGAAATGTCAGGCTTCTTTACCGCAAATCAAGGAGCGATTTATAATGTGACTTCAAGCAATATCAATGTGGTGAAAGCACAGGTAGAAGGTTCACTTTTAATGTTGAATGAAGTGGGAGAAGGTGTTTCAGAAATTACCATTGAGTTGTACGGTAAAAGCTATGAATTATTAGGCACGCAAACATTTACGGTGACAGTTTCTGGAACTTCAGAAGAAACACCTCGTGATTTATTTACTTTTGATGAACTGCCTGATTTCTTTAGAAAAACAAGAAATAAACCTCTGCTGACTTTCCCGACTTTGGCCACCGTAAACGTTGCTGATTTTGGAGCTATTCCAGATGATGACCGCAATGATTATGAAGGGATTAAAGAAGCATTCAAAACAGCCATTTCAATTGCGTCAGCAGAAAATCCAGTAAGAGTCAACTTTGCTAAAGGAACGTATGACCTCCTTCCGGAAAATGAGGAAGCCACACATCTTTTCAATCTTTCAAACCTTTCGAACATTATTATTGATGGAACAGATGCGAAAATCAATATTCAATCACCGAAGGTAGGTTTTATAAGTCTCACCAATGCCCAAGATGTGGTGGTGCAGGGTTTTGAAATTGATTATGAAACGCTTCCATTTACCCAAGGAAAAGTCATCTCAATTGCGGATGATCATATTGAAATCAAAATTGAAGAAGATTTTCCTGCACTGACAGAAGAATTTATGCAGACCGCCAGTCAAACTTGGGGCTATATAAGAACGGAAGTTGGGTTGATAAAAGAAGGAGTACCGAATCTTATCAGTACAGACCCTAACGGGTGGAATGACCTTGGTGATCAAGTCTTTTCCCTTCAAATGTCAGCGTCTCAACTAGAGCATTTTGAGATTGGTGATTACTTTGTTCAGATTGCTAGAAATAATGGTAGAACGATTGGTAGAACACAGCAATGTAAAAATGTCACTTTCTTGAATATCACTTCTTATGCCAGTCCTGCAGGATCTTATAATATGTCGAGTAATGAAGAAGTGAATCTTATCAACTGTAATGTGCTCATCAAAGAAGGAAGAGTACACAGTGCTAATGCTGATGGAATTCATGTTGTTGGAGGAAAATTAGGGCCTTGGGTACAAGGGTGTATTTTTGAAGGCTATTCTGATGATGCCGTAAATATGAAGCATGCAAAAGCGAATATTCTGCAGGTGATCAGCCCAACCGAACTGAAAGTAAATGCAAGTATTGAGACAGGAAGTCAAATCGTAATTTTCAATCCGCGTGAAGGAAAAGTCATTACAAGAGTGAGGGTTCAATCAGTGGTAGATAATGATGATGAAACCTATATTATTCACCTTTCTGAGGCGGTGAATAACTTGAAAGAAGGAACCCATCAAAGTGCAGATCATATTTATAATGAGGATGTTGCTTCTGAATCATTTGTATTTAGAGATAATATTTTTAGAAATGCGAGAAGGTACGGCATGTTGATTCAGAGTGCTTATGGAGTGATTGAAAACAATATTTTTGAAGATCTTTCTACTGGAGGTATCGTGATGGAGAATGCCGTGGATTGGGGAGAAGGGTTCTTGGCACATGATCTTCTAATTCAGAACAATACATTCAGCAACTGTGGTTTTGATCAGCAATATATTGAAAATGAATATTCTGCTACGATCAAGATGATGGTGATGAAACTTTCTAAAGAAGATTGTGGAGAAGGTGATGAGTGGTGTGGAAGCACTCCTGCAGACTGTGATGCACAAGGCATGAAAAATATATGGATCAAACAAAATACGATGACCTACAATAAGGTGGGGATTTTGGCCAATTGTGTGGAGGCAGGAAGCATTTTAGATAATGTATTAGTACACAACGAAGAGGACCCAACTTTGAAAGAAGGTGACACTGCTAAGGCAATGGATATACTGAATTCCACTTTTGATTTCGAAGAAGTATTATCTATTGATAACGAGTTTCTTAATGCAGATTGGGAAGTGACACTTTCAGAAAATAGTATCAAAGTGCTTTACAAAGGAACTACAATTCCATCTGCTTCCTTTACACTTTATGATGCCACAGGCAAAACACTTCAGACGGCCAATATCCGTCAGAAATCAACAACAATTCCTGCCTCGATCAACAAAAATCAGTTGTATATCATCCGACTGTTAGATCAGAATGGAAAAGTATTTACAAAGAAATTAATCTACGACTATTTATAAAAATGAGACCAATTCTAATCCTAACATTCGTACTCTTGCCCTTTTTTCTGATGGGGCAGGAATACCATCAGCCTGATTTTTTCAGGAAAAAAAGACAACTTCCTCTTTTAGATTTAAAAGATAAAAAAGTCATTTCACTCTCTAAATTTGGCGCTCTACCCAATGATGGGAAAGACGATGCAAAAGGAATCACAAAAGCCTTTGAGAAGGCGGCTTCTCTGGCAGAATCGGGTAAAAATGTAGAGCTTTTATTTGAAGAAGGTACCTATAATTTAATGGGAGAAACAGAGGAAACACATGCCTTGACGCTCTTTCGTAATCACAATTTAGTGATCAATGGAAATGGGGCCACTATCATTATTCACAACCCCATGATTGGTTTTTTAAAGTTGATGAATATCAAAAATGTCATCATCAAAGACCTTTATATCGATTACGATCCATTGCCATTTACCCAAGGGAAAATCATTGCTTTAAATCCTGAAGCAAAGACTTTTGATCTACAAATAGATCAAGGGTTTCCAGAACTATCAGCATCTCACTTTATGGCATCTTCACAAAAATGGGGAATGCTGATGGATAGAGAAATTCCAGGAAAATTGAAAGATGGAGTAAGTCATTTGTACCCTTACAGAGGTTGGGAAAAAATAGGCGAACGTACTTACAGAGTACAACAGCCCAAAAGCAGTTTTATTGATGATATGGAAATAGGAGATGTTTTTGTTCAAATTGCTAGAAACAACGGCAAGACTATTTTCACTTCGTTTGGAGGCGAAAACCTCACCTATATGAATATCACAAGCTATTCCTCTCCAGCAGGAAGTTACGCCGCTTTTGGGCATAAAGAATGGAATATATTGCACTGCCGTGTAAAATTAAAACCAGGAAGGTATCATTCTGCCAATGCAGATTGCATTCATGTCAGTGGTTCAAAGTTTGGTCCATGGGTACAAAACTGTTTGTTTGAAGGTTATTCTGATGATGCCGTAAACCTGAAAGCAGTAAAGAAGTACATCTTAGAGCAACCTCAATTGAATCAGATTCTGACAGTAGGAAGTGGTGTTCTGAAAGGTGATTTATTACGTTTTTATAACCCAAGGGAAGGAATTCTTTTAGATGAAGCCTATGTGACTCAAGTAGAAAAACAGGAGGAAAATAAATTCCTGCTTACTTTTAATAAAGACATAGAAGGTGTAACAGCCTTTGGCAAAGACAAAAGAAAAGACATTGCCTATATTGATACACAAGCCTGTGAGTCCTTTATTTTTAGAAATAATACTTTCAGAAATGCGAGAAGATACGGTATGTTGTTGCAGAGTAATTATGGTATAATTGAAAACAATATTTTCGAAAACCTAAGCCAATGTGCCATTTCTATGAACAATGGAGTAGATTGGGGTGAGGGTTTTGTAGCACATGATATTCTGATCAAAAACAACCTTTTCAAAAATACAGGTTACGACAAAACCTTTCTGACTGACTATAATGCGGCAACCATCAGAATGAGTGTCACAAAGCTGAAAAATCCACAAGCAAAAGGAAAGTGGTGCGGTGTAGCCACAGCAGAGTGGCAAGGCTTGAACACCATCGCCATAGAAGGAAATAATTTTATTTATAACAAAAGAGCCATTTCAATAGAATGCGCCCAAAATATCTTCTTAGGAAACAATACATTTACCAGAAACCCCAACGACCTTTTCAAGTTACAAAAAGACCCGGTTTTTCAGGATAATGTCAGTAATGTCATTGTAGAGTAAAGCATTTTGTAATTTCTCTTCGCAGACCCTTAGAGGATGTTTGAGATATTTCTTTTAGTAAAAATATATGTTCCAAACATGCTCTTAAACCGGGGTCTGTGTCAAAGGTTTTCACCTACGCACTCATAGCATGATATTCACTACCAAGCTTTGAATACATAATTTTCCTTTCAATCACCTCTATATCCTTCCAGTATCTAGAAGACAATTTAATTTTTTTTCGTTTTGTTAAGCTACTATTTTTATAGCACCTCAAGATGATAGAATAGTATGTCCTGCTGATTCTAACATTATCAATCTCATAATATTTATTGTAGGACAAAAACAAAAAGTGTTTCTTTAAAACAAGGTTTTCTCCATTAAAGGAGATTTGTTTCAAGTAAAAATGCCTCTTTTTAATTTTGAACATTAATAATATTGAACCACCTAAAGAGCACAAAATCAGATAGTTGATAAAAGAGTTGAATACCATATTAAAAGTGAGTATTCCTATGATGTTCATACCTGCAAGGAATGAACAAAAGACATCAAAAATTTTGATATCATGAATGTTATTTCTTTCGAAAGTTTCCATAACAGCTTGTTTGTTTGTAATTAGTTGTATTAAATAAGTAGTAATGTGATAAAGTCAATTGTTACATTTAGTTGTATCTGGTTACATAGTAATAGCACGTAAATGATGAACGATTTACAATGTTAATTTATTCGATAGATAACCAGCTACTTTAAATCACGCAATAAATAATTTGAATAGTACAATTTATACAAATGTAAATATAATAAGTTTTACAATTAAAAATTTGTTTGAATTAGTATTGTTTTAACTTTTTAAAGAAATGGGTTATGGAAATGAGGTTTTGGAGAATAAAGGGGGGTGTTTGGGGAGATTGTTTTTGGTTTCGAATATTTTTTCTTTTGGGTGTATATCTTGCAAAGCTGTTATAAATAAGGATGCTTACTTCAATAATCTGCTTATGAGAATGGTATAATTATTACAAAAGGATGAACATTCTCACAATTATTTATTTTTGTTGGAGTATTTTTTTCGGAACTTTATTGAAAGATTTTTTTTATATAAAACTAAAATTGCAAATGGGATTATCATTTAATGCTGAAACTGTAAGAGACGACTTACCAAAACTAGTCAATAAATTAAAATCAGACAT
This sequence comes from Flammeovirga aprica JL-4, assembly GCF_012844305.1. GTDB lineage: Bacteria > Bacteroidota > Bacteroidia > Cytophagales > Flammeovirgaceae > Flammeovirga > Flammeovirga aprica. The sequence continues at coordinate 603 of NZ_JABANE010000116.1, read as the reverse complement.
TGAAAAAGACGAGGTGGGGTTTAGAAAAGAGCTAAATCATCATTCTAAAGCTATTTTGAATAACATGATAGCTGATCCAAATGATTGGAATATTACAACATTAATGCTCGATAAATTAGGTAACAAATTATTTAACTTTGCTTTTAATCCTGAAGATATAGATAATATTGATAATAGAGAGTTTCTATTTTCTATATTATACTTATTTTATTCTGAATTTAACTTAAAAAAAAATAAACAACTATCTGGTGATGCAGCTCTAAATTTGGAAGCTTTTGTAGCTCAAAACAGTACATCCTTAGGAGAAAGAGCTAATAATTTAATAAAACAGTATCAATTAATATTACCTGCCCTGATATTTAAAGAAACTTTTAATGATAGTACAATCAATGGAATTATTGACTATAAGGAAAGGTTGATAGATTCAGAAAGAACATTAGAAAAGCTTGATAGTAAGCTAAAAAAGAGAGAGGAAAAGATTCAAGAATTAGATGATGCCCTCAAGGAAAAAGAGATTGCATTTAATTTTGTTGTAACTACTCACCGACATTAAATTAGACAAAAAGTAAGTCAGCGATAATTTAAATTTAATAAAATCTTCAT
>NZ_JABANE010000115.1 GCF_012844305.1 Flammeovirga aprica JL-4 | reverse complement strand
CAGAACAGTTTTTAGAATTATATAATCAAAAGGTGGCTTAACTTTTTATCCGAAAAAATGTTGCAAATCCAAAACTATGGGCAGGTGATACAACAATCTAATCAAGACTAAAGTCTTGAAGATTGATAACGTAAGCAACACTTTAGTGTTGGTGGAGTCTGTATCACCTGCCCATGACTTCAGTCATGGTGCACGTAATTATTGTTCCATTTCTTGTCCTAGTATTTATCAATTTATTTTTTATCATGAAGTGCCAAGATATTTTTTCTTCAATTCTACTATTAAGTAGTTGAACATTTAAAATTGGGAAAAATTGGATAATTATTTTTTAGTCTAATCAAGGCAGAATATAAGAGCATAACCGTAGTTACGTGATGAAATTCTAACGCCGAGTAGGCTAAAAAGGAAAATCCAAAACTTCCGATTTTAATTGTACAACTGCTTATGACTTAAGCACTTCGAACTACTCTAAATTATGAAGCACTATCTACTATTAGCTTTCTCTTTGCTACTGATCAATAACTTCACCCTAGCACAAAAAGTGAAGAATGAGAAAGTGAAATTCAATTATTTACAATATCCAGCAAAACCATTTCCAAAAGCGGAAAGAAAATTCAAATTTGAAACGGAATCCACGAACAAAGAAAAGGTGGATCAAATGAAAAAAGAGTATGCGGCTATAGTGGCTCGTATAGACAAAAAGTATGCGGATGAGCTTGCCAACTTAAGAAGAAGACAAGCCGCTTATGATTCATCCTCCACAGGTTCTAAAATAGCGTCGAACCTTTTATTAGGACATGAGAGGCCTTCAGATACTTTAGTGAAAAAAGACCCTTATCCGTTACCCCCTGTTTACCCTAGAGTGGTAGACGGTTCTGCTAAAGTACATTCTAAGGTGAGGTTAGAAGGTTTGAAAGAAACCGAAGATGCCAACATTACCATCAAGTTTACTTTTTTGGGTATGGAATGCTCTGCTCCGAGAATTGTTGGAGATACTTCGGAGTGGAACTATGAATATTCAATTAAAAACCCTGTAAAAGTCACTGTAACAACTAATGATGGCAATGTATTGTATGATGGTTTTGTCAATAACTCTGATAATACAAGAACGGTCCTTTATGGAGGGGTTAAAGACACTACAAAACTAGTGTCAATGTGGTCGCAATACAGAGAGTTTGATATTCGGAATCAGGAAAGTTACTTATTGAGATCACACCTTGAAGCAGCCAATGACCTACTGAATAGTGAGTTTGGTTATGTTGTAAAAGAGAGGAGTATTAAAATATTTATGGGGGCAACCAAAAAAGGATTCTACCCAGAACATACAGAGGCATTCAATAATGCAATTTTGGGGTATCATTTATTAGAAAGCGAATCTGATTTTACGCAAGCGAAGGAGAATTTAGAGAAGGCCATCAGTTCTTGGGAAACTTCTTTGGAAGAGAAAAACACAGGAGATAAGAAAGCGAAAATCAATGCAAAGGTATCTGGTGGCTTGCATTTTAATATTGTAGCGGCAGCATTATTTGCTCGGGATTTTAAAAAGGTGTCGTTCCATTCGGCACAATTAAAAATTCTAGGAGAGGGGAAATTTGAGCGTCAGTTGAAGTCAGTTGATCAATTTATTGATGATTATAAATCAAGATACGATGCATATGTGAAAGAAGCGGGCGTTACAGAATAGTTTTTATTTCGCTTAAATGTGCAACTGCTTAAAGCCTCATCTGATCAATAAAGTTCAGGTGAGGCTTTTCTATGTCATGCTGGCTTTTTTACCTCAGATGTTTTGAGGTTTTTCTCTAAGAACTGCAATGCATTCGTTCGGAAGATTTTATCTATTGCGGTGATCGCCTCTATCTTATTAGTTTGTTTTAATAAGCACTCCTTTCCATTGAGGTAATTTTCTGCATGCATTACCAGGTTACTGTATAGGCTTTTTATTTCTTTGGCAGTCCAAAAGCCACTTAGAGGGTTAATAATGCCATCATAATCACTGCCGATAGCCATATAATTCCAAATTTTTGAAAAGCCCTCCCGATCTAATATTTCTACAAAGTGCTGTATTTGATTCCATAATAACTTGGATCTGTTTTTCAACATCCCCCTTTTTGTCAAGCTCTTAGGGACATTTTTGACATCCTTAATCAAACGTCTTTCATCCAACTGAAAACAGAACAGGCCATTGCTTTTTGCTATTTTGACGATTTCATTATCATAGAAGTTGATTTCTTGTGTAAGAAAATTTTTACCAGAAGTATTTGCATTTACAGGACTTTTGTAGCTTTTAAGTCCATTTAAAGCACCATGACTGACTATAATAGGGATATTTTCATTAGGGTAGTGTTGCTCTAAATAGTCATAATACGCATTCCTCGATTTATAATTCATATGTTTTACATCAATCAGAATCCTGTGTCCATTTTGCTTACTCAGCAGTTTGTCAATTACTTCATATCCCAATGCCGTAATCCCTCTATCCATTCCATATTGCTGATCTGTAATCCAATCAACAAATCCATTTAATGAATTGGCGTGACCACAGAGTTCATTCCAGAAATGATGTGCCACAGTAGCGTATAAAACCTTATGATCCCAACCTTTTATCGTCTCAATATTTGCCTTTACTTCCATAGGGTTGCATCTGCTGTCCTTATTACTCAGACCAGTGTTCAGGGAATGCAAACCTTCAATAGACAATACAATGAAAACGGTTTTGATGTCATTTTGCATGGAAAGTTTCTGCTCAATCTCCTTAAAATTATTGACTATCAAATACCTTACTTTTTTACCTCTAACGGTAACTACTTTATTGTCGAGCTCTTTGTAGAATTCATATTCCAGTTCAAGATCTTTAAAGTAATTATCATGATCCTGTATAAAACCAATTCTCCTTTTTCCTACGCCCATTGCCAATCTTCCAATAGTATTGGTAATGACTCCTTTCTTAAAACGGTTATTCAAAAAACCTTTTTCAATAGGATACATAGAGGCACTGATGATCTGTACATTACTCTCTGCCAAGGTCATCAAGTCCGTCTGTGTAAATTTGGTCAACGTAGAAATAAGGTTGACCACTTTCTTGAATACATTGGGCCTTATCTGATGATAAATACTATTATTTTTCTTATGGTTCTGATTGTTCCTTCCAGTTATTCTATTGTCATTAAAGCTGTTGCCGAGTGGTTTCAAGGCAGGATGACAATGAAAATCAACGAAATATTTTGGGTTCATAAATAGTTTTTGGTAATGAATAGGTTACTTAGATAATTTGAATTTGGGATAGTTATCACGGACATAACATACTAGATAATTATTATGCTCGTGATTTTTCTGAAATAGGTTATAGCGTTTGGTATTATATTGATATTCAGATGTTTTAATATACGAAATTTAAAGCGAAAAGAGGAGTAGTTTTTTCAATATCTTCAGAATAAATAAAGAGAAAAAAGTGATGATAAACGTAGGTGTGAAGCAATGCCCATACGCTTCAAATTATCTCTTGAAACTTATGGGTATTCTAATTTTTAAACCAACAGTGCTTCTTCCCTCACAGAGAAGTTCACCTCCATAAAACGAAGTGCATTCCAACGGAATATCTTATCAATGGCCTCACTAGCATCTATTTTATTTTGATCCATCAGTGGACATTGAGCTGATTTGAGGTAACTGGAAGCATGTGCGGTCAAGTATTCCAAAAGACTTGCATAGTCTTGACCTGTCCAAAAACCATTCAGCGGGTTCACCACACCATCAAAGTCACTGCCAATAGCCATATTGTCCCAAATATCAGAATGGCCTCTAGCATTTAGAACTTCCACAAAATGCTGTATTTGTTTCCAAAGTAGGAGGGATTGATTGAATTTCATCTGATGTTTTGTCCAACCTTTTTTGATATTTTTCGGATCATCGATTAATCGTCTTTCATCTAATTGAAAACAGAAGATGCCCCCACTTTCTACGATCCTAATGATCTCATCATCATAAAAGTTGATTTCTTCAGCTAAAAATTGTTTACCAATACTGATTTCATTGACAGGGTTTTCATGACTTTTCAAACCATTCAATGCACCATGACTTACTATAAGTGGAATATTTTCTAATGCATAATACTTCGATAAATATTGATAATAAGCTTTCCTTGATTTATTGTTCATATGCTTCATGTCTATCAGCATTCTTCTGTTAGTAGAATCATCTAGAAGTTTATCAATTACTTTATAACCTAAAGGAGTGATAGAAGAATCTAAACCGTGTTCTTGGTCGGTGGCCCATCCTACAATTCCACTCAATGAGGGTGCTTGACCACATAGTTCATTCCAGAAATGATGTGCCAGAGTCACAAAGAAAATAGGATGTTCCCAGTTCTTTATCGTATCTAAATTTCGAAGCACTTCTTCCTCATCGCATTGACTGTTTTCACCATTCAACCCTGTATTTAGAGCATGCATGCCTTCTATAGACAATACAATATAAATAGTAGTAAAATCGTTCTGCTCTTCTTTTAAGCCGGCAAGTTCTTGATAGCTCTTAGCGAGTTTATATTTTACTTTTTTTCCTTTTACATCTACCAACTGATTGTCCAACTGTTTATAGAAGTTGTATTCTAGTTCTAGGTCAGAGAAGTAATCTTGATGCTCCTGTACATTGTCAATCCTTTTCTTACCAATACCCATTGCAAGGTTGGAAAGTGCATCACAAACAATTCCTGTTTTTAGTTTATTGATCACAAACCCTTTTTCCATTGTGTAAAGAGAAGCACCGATCACATGCACATTACCATCGGCAAGTGTTTGTAAATCAGTTTGTGTAAACTTGGTCATTGTGGTGACGATATTAAACAACTTGCTCACCACATGAGGTTTTTTCTTATGATAAAGACTATTATTGTTTTTGTGATTGTTGCTATTTTTACCTTTCGTTGAATTGCTATTAAAACTTTTTCCAAGTGGTTTTAATGAAGGATGACAATGTAAGTCAACATAGAATTTATTAGGCATTCTTGAAGTTGTATTAGGTCCCGATGAAGTATTTTTTGAATTGTAGATCTAATAAAATTTATAAAAAATAAGCTTAATATTAGCTTATAAATCATTAGATATTGATAAAATACAAAAAATAAGATTAGGGGCAAAATACTGTGAATTGACGTGTTAAACGCTTTTAGAATGTTATGTCTAATAATCAGATATTAAAAATTTCATTATCAGCATGTTGAGTGTTGTGCTCGGAATAATTCTAAATTCTTCATTAAAATCCCTTTCTTGTCCTATCACTTAAGATAAGACCGGGAAATTTTTTCTTAGGTATTCATTTGTGTTTTCGGTTAGGTCAAAATCAATTCCATTTTTATTATGAAAAGTAACAGAAGGAGCGGCTGTTCCAAAAAGCTCTAGACTACACCAATTATGTTGCTGACGGAATCCTAGAATATTAATTGACAATCCTGAAGAGATTAATTGAACAGGTGTTTTGACTGCTTCTTTTGTTGTATTACACGGAGGGATAAAAGCATTTTTGTGAATGTCTCCGCTGAGGTATAAGACATTTTCTTTCTGCTGAAGTAAGGCAGACAGTCGCTCAAGATCGTGTGGATATTTAGACCAATTTTCAACGCCTTCTGTAAGCGTCAGTCCTCCACAAATGATGGTGTTGTTGAGTGAATGCTGTAGCTTTTCTTCAATAAATTGAAATTGTTCCTCACTGAGTAAACGTTTATCATCTGCTTCAGAACGGACATCTAAAAAGATCACTCTAGCCAAGGGAGTATCAAAAGTATAATAAATATGCGGATGATTAGTGGAGCAGTTCATGTATTTATGGAATAACCTTCTCGTAATTTCATTTTTCTGTGTTCCAATAGAAGCACCTTTGGCGTTGTTCCAAGCAAAATCATGATCATCCCAAGTGGCATATAAACCATTTTTCTTTCTCATTTTTTCAATAAGCTCGCGGAAGGCGTCACATTCAAACTGCGCTTTATATTTCCGCTCCATAATGCTTTCAAACATTTTAGGCGTATAAAATCTTTGCCATAAGGATTGAATACCATAATCCATATAAATTGTATCACCTAAAAGAAAAAGATAATCAGGATTGTAGTTGTTGATTTGATTCCATGTAGACTGAATCTTATCCTGTCCTATATGAAAGCAAGAGGTAAAAGCTATTTTCATGATGTTTTATTAGTTAGAGAATAAAGCTTTGACAGTTTTTATAGTCGAGATTTTACGTAAATCTACTGTCTGAGGCATGTAATTTTTAAATGTGTAGAGGGGTTTGAAGAAGCTATAAAAGTAATTTAGTTCTTATAATGATGTGCCACAAATTATTTATAACAAAAAACACCTCAAGTCAGCATAAAATAACTTGAGGTGTTTTTTGTGTTAATATTTAAGTTCTTATTGAGGATTTTTCAAGTTGAAAACAAATTCACCACCTTCGTGGCCTACATTTTTCAACGGTTTTCCTTGAGGTTCCTGCATAGTATTACTCATTACAGATTGTCTTACATACAGTGCCAAACTTGAGATCGTTAATTTCTCATTCGGGTTGTTAACCAAGTATTTAGTAAGGTATAAGTTGAAAGGACTGTGCTCACCTGCATTACCATCAGAAACTTCCGTTAAGCCTCCTGAAGATAATCCCCATCTTGATTTAAAAGATTCAACACGGTCGGCATACATCATACCTCTTGAAGTACTGGCAAACATTGAACCTGAGAAACATGCATCAGAAATCAATAAAGTATGTTTTGTTTTTAAGGCTTTGATGTATTTCAAGATTGTTCCGTTTGGCAAATACTGCGACATATCATCTTGCGTCATCGCAGCATTAACGGGAACCCAATAACCCTCTTCCGTAAACTCATCATAGTAACCATGACCAGAATAGTAAATTAATACTTTGTCTTCTTCACCAACTTTCGTCGCCAATTCCCTTACTAGTTTATTGATCTCTGCTTTATTTACTTGTTCATTGTATAGCTCATAAACATTTTCTTTATCATAATGATAATGTTCAAGCAAAACATTTTTAAAGTTTTGAGCATCATTGACAGCGTTGGCCAATGGCGTCCAGCTTGTGTAATTGTTGCAGGCAATCAATACCAAATAATTAGTCCCTTTCTGTACAGTCTTCGCTACAACTGCTCCTGCATCATCTGAACCAGATTGGTCCAAACTCAACATGAATTCTTGCATATCAGAGCGGTTTCGGAGTGAATCCTGTACCATCACTCTAAACTTATTCTGCGGAGCTTTAATGGCTTTAAAACCTCTTGATACTGCATTTGGCTTGGCATAGCTCACTTCAATTTCTACATCCATACCATCGCCTGGCTCAATATTCTTCAACTTCACAGATCTGTCAAAGTTTAAGCCTGGAACAGACATAGAAGCTAAAAGCTTAACAGTAGGAGCAAAAGAGGTTCCTTTACCCCAGTTTTCCACTCGAAGTTTAATTTTACCAGAGCCACCTTTCGAAAGTGTTGTAACACCTCCATCATAGACAAACTGAAGGTCTGACATAATCAGTTCAGCAGGGAGTAAATTTTCTGCTTCTTTCTTTTCTTCTTTCACTGCCACAGCAGGAGTAGGAACAGAAGGTGTAACTACAGGAACAGCTAGCGTTGTATTTTGATCAGCAACACTTTCTTCTTTTTCAGGTGTTGCAGTAATTTCCTCTGTATTAGCCTGACTCGGTTGTGTAGTAGTAGAAGCATTTGGAGAAGTAGAAACAATGGCACCAACGTTTGGAGTGGAAGGTGTACCCATATTAATTTCTCTTGCTTGAAGATTCACATTATCATTGAAGGAAACAACGCTATTGTCTTGTTTTTTGGTACTAGCCATTATTTCCATGGTATTCTGAACGTGATCAATCAATACCAATGTAGTTTGAAGGAATTCAAAAGCATCAGTAGCGTGTTTATCTCCAGAAGCCGCTTTATCAATAAAAGGTTTTGCTTTCTTTAATAAATCCACTGTTTGTTGATTGATTGTCGTATTCTGAGTTTCAAATTCTTCAAGCGTAAGTGTATTTAACCTGTTGATCTCACCTACTGCTTTGTTATAATAAATAGTACCAAGATTGTAATTGGCATCCAAGTGATTCGGATCTTTCTCTAATGCCTTGTTGTACATCTCCAAAGCACCATCTATATTTTCACTTTGCTGATAAATTACACCCAATGTGTAAGCAAATTCCGCATTTTCTACAATGGGTACTAACTCTTCTAAAAGTTTAGTGGCATCTTCAATTCTATTCTGCTCAAAATACATAGAAAGTAAAGGACCTCCATAGATTTCAGCATTATTAGGGTACATTCTGATGGCCTCTTTTAATGTATTTTCGGTCATGTTTTCTTCATTGCTCAATGAAGCTTGCAACATGATCTCTGAATACTCATGAAAAGAAGGAGAGGTGTATTTAAACACAGAGTTAAACTCACCCTTCAATTTTTCAAAAGTAGCATTGTCATTCGCATAAGCGGCTGCTAATGCCCCCTCTAAATAAGCGACAGAATCTGTAGGTAAAGTTTCTTTCGCCTTTAAATAATCTTGTAAAGCATTGCCGAACTCGTTAATCTCGTACCACTCACGAGCATTTTTCATATGCTTTTCCCATACTTCTTCAACGGTTTGTGCTTCGGCATTAAAAACACAAAGGGTAAAAAATAGAAGTGTGAGATATAATTTAATTGTGCTTTTCATTACTGAATGTTCTTTTCAACAACTTTTAGATTGTTAATTTTAAGTGTGATAAGCATGATATCACTTTTACTGTAGTCTTGATGTTCCCGGTAAACCCCTTTTACACCAATTAGGTTGAGCGTATTGTCATAATCAGTGAGTGCAAATATGGTTTGATAAGGCTCACTTGAACTGAGTACAGTACCATTTGTTGGTGTACCGTAATAGTCAAGTTTGAGAATACCAGTATTAAATGATCCGAAATTACCATGTTCACCACTCAATACTTTGGAGCCGTCTAAATTAGAAAGCTTGTTGATATTGGCTACTACTAAATACTCGTTTGGTAATGCTAGAATTTCATTGACCTTACCTTGCATTAGTAAGTTGGTGTTCCATACAATTTCACCGTCCACCTTAATATTTTGGATATTTAAAGTGTCATATGAGCTGACGTTATTTTTGGATCTTCCTTTATAGGCCACTAAATAGCTTTTCTGTTCCTGTAAGTATTGGAATACACGAGGATATTTATTGCTGAAGAGTGACATCTCTCTCAATAATTTACCTGATTTTTGTTCAAAAATCAATACTTTATTGTTGAGCGTAAGCTGATTGTCGCCAACTTTTACACCTTGTACAGTGACCATTAAGTGAAGTGAACCACCTTTTAAATTAATATAAGGAATATCAATGGTAGGTAAACCTTGGTACTCTTGTTTCTTATAAGGATATCTTGTGACCCAGCTTATATTATTGGCAGAATCAAGATCTGCAACAAAAACGTCAAGAGACTTATCGTCTTTTATCGTTCCGATCAATAACTTATGGTCATTTTTACTTGGACGGACATGAAGTGTATTAATTCTTCTTACTAAGAATTCGTTGGTATCATGAATAGGTTCTAAACTGATAGAATCTTTTTCGTAAGTCACAAAATCAGCGGAGTCAGCTACATTCGAAGAGAAGTAATTAACGATAATTTCTTTCAACAATTTCTCAGCATTTTGCTGTTGACTGTGGATAAAAGTTTTTTCCGTGGCAATGTATTGTGGAAGGTTGTCATTGTATTTATGTTGGAAATATTTTGCATGTTTTTTATAACCAACACTTTCTTTATCCGTTGGGATACTGTTTATTCTATCCATTGCCTTCTCGCTTTCTGTCCAAACATCAGCTTGCGATCGGATGTACTTAAGGTCTCCTTTTATTCCAGAGTTTATCACTTTAGAATAAGCAATCTGATTGAGCAGGTTGATCTTTTGCTCTTTGTACTCATAAATGTTGACAGGGTAGGCATTAGGATCATATTTTTTGATTTTACCTACAGTATAGAGGTCCAAATAAAATCTCTCTTCACTAGGTGTAGCAGTGCTTTGCTTTTGACGAACTAATGTTTCCAGTTTTTCATCATAGCTTGTCACCATAGAGCGCATTGAAATGATTTCATCTTTGTAGAACTGTAATACATCATCATACCATTTTGCATAATCCCAAAGGCGAATATTATTTGTCAAGAAACTAGTTCTTGTAAGGCCATGAATTCTATAATCCTCAATTGGAAGGACTGTATATGAGGTTGCATATCCGTCCATTGGATGCACTTCAAGGGCTTTTTTATAAAGATCAAAATAAAATAAACTCTTCTGATAGTGTTCTTTCATTGGAGCGATTTTCTCGAAAAGAGAATCATACTCCGCCATGATATACAATTCTTTGATAGTAGGATAAGTACCGCAAACTTCTCTGAAAATCTCATTTGCAATCAAGTATTCATTAATACTTGCTTTGAAATTGAGGTATATACTATCTACTTCCACTTTTTGCTTTGCCAATACTTCTTTTCTTCGAGAAAGCTCATTTTGAATATGAAGCATATTTACTTTCTCATCTGTTAGAGAATCATTGGCAGGGAATTGTAAAAACTCCATGTAATAACGCTTTCCTTTCTTCTTTACCTCTTTCTCGTCTAATCGCGTTTCAAATAACTCAATATATCGCAAAGCAGAATCACATGTAGAATGGATGGCTTGATATTCCCTTAAAACATCAAAATCATAAATTCTCTGGAAGTAATAATCACTTACCTGGAAAACAGGGTTCAATTCCAAAGGCTGATACTTCATGACTTTCTTCAGATCTTGAAAAGCCAAGTCACTAATTCTTGTATCAAATGTAGGTTTAAACAGAGGGTAGAACTTTTTATAATCCAAGTCCTCGTACTTTTCTCTTTCTGCTTTAGTAGCTTCATCCTCTTCTTCTTTCTGCTGTGCGATTACCACACTGTTCAAACCCAAAAGAAGTAGAATTAAGAATAAAGAAATCTCTTTTGATATTATTTTGCTAAAAGTCTTCATACGTTACTTTTGTTTTTAATCTTAGTTGTTGACAGAAAGAACCATTAATTCCACCCTTCTATTTTTGGCTTTATTCTCTTCTGTATCATTAGCCACAGCAGGTTGCGTTTCTCCGTAACCTTTAGGGACTAATCTTGATTTAGGGATACCAAACTGCATTACATACATCGATACGCTTTTCGCTCTGCTTTCAGAAAGCTTCATATTGTATCGGTCGCTACCTACATCATCTGTGTGTGCGGCAAGTTCTACTGTGATATTCGGGTTATCCTTCATCAGTTTTACCAAACGCTTCAACTCTCGGTAACTACTCTCAATAATTTCAGATGAATTGGATTCGAATAAAATATCCTTAAGCGGAAGCTTTGTGTTGGGCTTCAACTCAGTAAGTGCCACATCAAAGTTTTTCTTAGTACCAGCCTTCAGTTTGGAAGAGAAGAAAGAATAACCTCTTGGGCTTCGGACTTCCACCTGATAGTTGGCGCCGTCTCTTACCTCTACTTTATATTTACCATCTTCACCTTTTTCTGCCGCTACCGCAATTCTTTCATCAGTATCAGTGTTATGCAGGATAATCATTGCTTCAATACCTTGTGCTGTGACTGCATCCTCGATATTGAATTCCATTTCAATCTTAACAGGCTCTAGTTCAATAGATTTTTCAAAATTTTGGTAAAGTAAGAATTCCGTTAAGTCAAATTGGAAAGATTGATCTTTGAAGTTTTCTTTAGTAATAGTCACTTCGTATTTGTCGTTGAGTGGTAATGCTAATTTGTAGGTTTTATTACTTTCGTAAAAATTAACCGTATTTAAATATTCTTCAGTAGTCAAGCTTTTCACTTTTACATCAGCAGGGATTTTATGCATGATGTCAGCATCGAAAATTTCTAAATTTAGTGTAGCAGTACTGAAAAGTCCAATTTCTTTTTCTTCTCTTTCATAATGCTCCAAACTTGTAAGATCTTCAGAGAAGATAGTGGTAGAATATCCTTCCTTGGTGGCTGTGATTTCATAATCGCTTCCCTCAGTTAAGACCAATGCAAATTGACCATCTTCAGCAACAGGTAGTTCGAATAACTTTTCTGTAGTAGAACGGTCCCTTACAGTAAAAGTAGCTTGAACAGGTTCCTTACTCACAATATCAAAGACTTTACCTTGAATTGTTTTGTTTTTATACTGTTTGAATTCTTCTGGAATATAAACCGTGAAAATATCTTCCTGTCCTTTTTCCTCAGGATATTTCTTTAAAACCTTAGGGTCTACTTCACCTCTGTTTAAGAAGTAAAGATCTTCGCCAGATGCTGAGATTGATGCGTAAAGATCGGCTGTGTTTGTATTTACAAAATGCATATTGATCGGCTCAGACCATTCACCGTTAAAACCTAATTTACTCATCCATAAATCATAATCACCTTTACCTCCAGCTCGGATTGAAGAGAAAATTAAAGTTCTACCGTCAGAAAGAATTCTAGGTGCTTTTTCGCAACCAATATTAATAGGAGCAGGCAATGCTTCAGGCTCTCCCCAAGTACCATCACTTTGTTTATGAGAAACCATTATTTCAAAACAGTTCGAACCGTTTTCAGTCTGTACAGTATCCATTCTCATAAAATACATTTGCTGACCATCGGCTGTTACTGATGGAAAGCTTTCATGGAATTTTGAGTTGATTGGTGCCCCGATGTTTTTAGGTCTACTCCACTTATCACCAATTCTTGTTGAATAGTAAATATCTTCTGCTCCGATACCGTCATCAAAGTGAGCAAAATAGTATAAAGTATTACCGTCATAAGAGATTGAAGGACCGCCGATGAGGTCATTTTCTGAGCCGTAGTTGTTTACACTGTCTACGCCCACAGGATCAGACCAAGTTTTTCCTTCATCTTCTGTAATAGTTTCATAAATTCCCCACTGCCTGTTTTCTCCTCTGTTGGCTTGGAAAATAAGAATGTTACCTTCAGCATTCAATGAAGGTGCATATTCTCTGTACATTGGAGAACTGACATTGTCAGGTAGTTTTATTTGCTTTTTATTTTGTGTTTGAGCGTATGAAAAAGCACTCATACCCAAAAAGAAAGTAAGCGTTAACCATATTACAGCAGTATAGCTTTTTATATACTTATATAATGGTATAGAATCGATCATAATTGATACTAGACGGTTTAAAGAAGTTGTTGTAATAGTGTGCATCTTAGCATGATTTCTAAATAGCAACCATGTAAATTTATTAATATTATTAAAGATTTCTTTGTTTTTTCAAGATATGTAAGTACTAATTTGCCGGTAGAGTAGTAATTAATACTCTTTTTTCTGCAAAAGCGACTTCCTCAGCACCTTCAATCTCACTATTCTCAGTCGTAATTTTTCTGTTTTTAGCATTGATCGTTTCAATGTCGTCGTTGATAAAAACATAACCTTGCTGATCTGTAGTGTTTAAAGGCTCAAAGTTAGTCCCTGTTCTGGCAAATGCTTGAAGCGTTTCAATACCAAAAGGAGGGTAACATTGGAATTCTTGACTTACTTTCACCATCTGATTTACTTGATGTTGACCAATAGTATAATTGTCAAGTAATAGCACCTTTGTACCGTCAGCCATATGATAGATAAACCTCACTTTACAAGGACGATTTGCTTTCACATACAAAGACATAATATCACCCATAGCGAAAATCGGGCTGTTATTTCCTTTATTGGTGATTACCTCTAATGATAAACCACTGTTCTCAATAACATCACTAGAGAACTGTTGTTGTACCATCATGGCTTGTTGCAAATTCTGAGGCTTATAAGAAAGGTTATTCAATGCTGAAATATTGATTTTACTATCAGAACTTCCTATGATACTTCCTGACTCGATGTCTCTTAAGATAGAGATGACTGAAAGCTGTCCTTCATTTTCCCAAACCGTACCAGTAATCACATATTTGTTAGAAGGGCTTTCTGTATTTCTTACTTTAAACATTCCCTCAGAACTTAATTCCAGTTCCAATAACTGATTCAACTTTCTTGAAAATTTACTACCCATTTTCGTATCCTCAAAAGTGAAGTTTTCAAGTAAAAGTCCTTGATTTGAAACTTTAACTTGGTCAGAAAGGGTAGAAGCAATTTCACTCGCCAATTCTTTCACAGAAGCAATTTCTCTATTATTTAACTGATTCATCAGTTTGGATATATCAGTTTCTAGTGATAAAAATTCACTATAGTCCATCCCGACTTTATCACCAAGAGTGATGGAAACAGAATAAAGTTCTTCTATTTCTCTGAAGGTTGGTAAAATTCTTCGAAGTTCTTTTTTGGCTAAAGCTACATTTCCTGCCGCAATATTATTTTCGGCCTGCTGTTTTGTGCTTTTTATTTTTTCGATGTAAGAAGATATCTTGTCTCTGTTGTTTTGCAGTAGTTCTTTAATATTGACATACGCAAAAACATATAGCACTTGCTTTTTCTCATCGTGATGATTTTCAACCTTTACACCTGAGAGACTTACATTAGAAAATGAGGTGCTGTTTTGTTTGAAATTTTCATAAGAGGCACCACTTGATGATCCAATGTCAAGTTTGTTGACGCTCTCAATTCGTACAGAAACACTTTCAGCAAGCTCATTTTTAGCCAGCTGTTTTAAGTTGACAAGGTTTTCTTCTTTAAGTTCAGCAGTTGTATTTTCTGCAACTTGAAACCCAATAAGGAATTTATCTTTTGGGTAAAAGGCATCTCTGTACTCTCTTCTGATCCAAGTAGGATCACCTTTTTTTACAGGAGTTAATGAAGAGCAAAGTAAAGACAGTAGAATACACAACGTAACATTTAACAACTTCTTGGATGTTCGCATAAGAGAGATGTTTGTAAATCGTGGTTATGAATAGTAAAAAAATCTAGTGGTAAATATATAAAAAGGCAATATTATATAATAATTTCTAAAGTTATTCTGTGAAATAATTGGATATTATTTATTGTTTTCTTTTTCTTTGTTAGAATCTTATATAAATGAATGTATTTTCATTTTAAATACTAGGACAAAGGTTAAATGTCTTGTTTCTTTTGTTCTAGTACTTACCAATAAACACACACATAAACGATTAAATAATTGATGAACAAGATTTCAGTGATCGGTTCCGGCACAATGGGTAACGGTATTGCTCATGTGTTTGCACAAAATGGATATGATGTTTCGCTTGTAGACATCAGCGAACAGGCACTAGATAAAGCTATTGCCACAATCTCAAAAAACTTAGACCGTTTAATCAAAAAAGAAAAAATTACGGAAGAGGTAAAAGTACAAACTTTAAATAACCTCACGACTTATACTTCACTTGAAGAAGGGGTAAGGGATGCTGATTTGGTAGTGGAAGCTGCTACAGAAAATGTTGATATCAAACTTCAAATTTTCAGAGACCTGGATCGTTATACAAAACCCTCCGCTATTTTAGCTTCAAATACATCTTCAATTTCTATTACAAAAATTGGAGCTGTCACTCAAAGACCAGAAAAAGTAATAGGAATGCACTTTATGAACCCTGTTCCTATGATGAAATTGGTGGAAGTCATCAATGGTTATCTGACAGCAAAGGAGGTGACAGATCAAGTGGTGGAAGTATCTAAAAAGATCAATAAAGTTCCTGTTCCTGCCAATGACTATGCCGGCTTTGTGGCTAACAGAATTCTGATGCCAATGATCAACGAAGCTATTATTTCGTTGCAGAATGGAGTGGCGGGAGTTTCAGAAATAGATACCATTATGAAGCTGGGAATGGCTCACCCGATGGGACCTCTTCAGTTGGCTGATTTTATCGGTTTGGATGTTTGTTTATCTATCATGAGAGTTTTACAAGATGGCTTGGGAGATGATAAATATGCTCCATCACCTTTGCTAGTGAATATGGTAGAAGCGGGCATTTTGGGAGTGAAATCCGGTGAAGGTTTTTATGACTGGGTAAAAGGAAATAATAAAGAATTAGTGGTGAGTCCACGTTTTGAATAAGAGTACTAATACTTTAAAAAAAGGGATTGACCTCATTAATGATCAATCCCTTTTTGTTATAATTTTGAATTTGTACTTATTTTATTGTTGCTGTGTTTTTACATAAGTATCTACAAGTGGACCTAAATTTAAAACATCATAAATTTGCCATCCATTCGGTGTTTTTCTAAACTTCACAAGAACATCATTTGTTTCCGTTGCACCGTCTAGTAAAACTTCAAATGTAATTTCAGCTTGATTCTCAGAGACTTTCCTGTCTTTTGTACCTTTGAAATTAGCACCATCACCATTTGCAAGGGTCATCAAACCCAAAACTTCAGCACTAATACTCATTTCGGTAGGAATATTAATTTTCCCTTGCTCAATACTATTCTTCACTTCTTGCTTTACCATCTCAATAATAGAAGGTCGCATAAACGCAATTAATCCTGTAGCAATATCTAATTCTCCATTATTTTTTGTGGTCATGTATGCAATGTACTGATCAATTACACTATTAATCACTTGATCTGCATCTACACATTGATTAAAAGTCTCTAAATCTTTATTGTCAATAGACCTTTTTAATTTAATAAATGTCATTTCTGGAGCTTCATTCTGGAAGTAAAAATAGGCTCCTCCACCAATCAAAAGTACTACTAATGTTCCTAAAAGTATTTGAACTGTTTTCTTATTCATTCTATTGTTTTTTCATTTCTTGCCCTAAATAAACAAAAACAGCACTTGAAATCATATTCCAAATGCCGTTTTATTATCATTTAAGTACTACGACAAAAGTAAATGGACATTTTAACTTATCTTTTTTATCCTACTCTTCGTTAGATTTTTATCGCGTAACTAAGGCTATGCTCTGCAAATCTGCCTTGATTAGAATAAAAAATATTAAACTAAAATTATCCCTTTATTTCTGTCCTAGTACTTAAGTACTTTTATTTCGATGAGAACAAATGTAATAATCCTGCAATTGGAGTGTAAAATAATACAATTCCAGGATTGTCCATTAAGGTGTCCACCACCGTTTCTACTGTTATTTCAATATCTTTGTCCTGATCAACAACAGGCTGAACAGCCTCCAATTGCTCTTCCATCACTTTCGGGTATTGACCGCCATTGTTCAAAGCTACCTTTTCTTTCGTTTTCTTGAAATCGTCTTTGTGTTTATTAAAAAGGATAGGCCATAGAGAAGGGAAAAATTTAAACGTTCGTCCCATATTCTTTATGCTGACTTCCAATAACTCTAAAAGATTATAAGGCTTCTGTCCATAAAGATCAACGGCTTTTTGCAATTCAATTTGCATCTGATCATGAATCACTTCACTTAATTCAAGTATCTCTTCTTCTGAAATATCTTCAATATTTCTATTTCCCAACATCTCATAAGGTTTGATTCTTTTTCCTCTTACAAAAGTAAGATTGGCGGGAAAAGCAAAGTAGAAAAGCCATGGTTGTATAGGAATCAAAGTCGTCATAAAACCAATAGGCAGGAATGGAATTCCTAACTTTTGCACAAAATCATTCAATAATGAAACGCTATAACTGAATGGATTGATAAACTCTCCATTTACAGTTGCAAAAGGAATAATATCGGTCTTGTATTTAATACTCATTCTCAGCGTGGAAGTAGCCAAGCGCTGTAAAGTATATTTATTATTAAAGCCTTTTCCAATTCCGGGTACACCTTCTGGATATACCAAAATATTGGAGCCATTATAATGCATTGCGGTTTCATAGTTGAGCCAAGTAGCATCAATAGCACCGAGTTTCTTCCAGAAATTTTTGATCAGAAAAGGATTCATGAACTGACTTCTTGATAATGCAGGAGCAGTGATAGCTCTTACGCTGTTTTTCATCTCAAAATTATTCTTCTCAAATAACCCCGATACAAAACTGATAGCATCCCAAGGGAAAGCCATACCAGAGTGATTGCTGGCGAAAATTAATGGATGATCAGGGTTGTTTCTTTCTGGAATGTTGTCAAACCCCACAAACTTAACTCTAAAATACCCCTCATTAATGTGTTTCAGTAAGACTTGAGTGATACTATAAGCGTACCCAGCATCAAAGTAATCATCTAAGATGTGTGCATTATCCTTTATTTCTTTGGGAGCTGAATCAATAATTAGATCCTCACTTGCTGAAGTAATTTTATTCATGTTTTTGGGGCTATTATCCACAATTTTATCTTTTTTATTGTGAAGATCAGTTTGTTGAGTCGTCATTCTTTGAGGTATTAAAGGTCAATCAATTGGACTTACTGTAAACAAAAGTAAAGCTTTTCGTCCAAAAAATTCAAAATAATAACAGAAATAACCATTCATTTATAGTATTTGGGAAGATGTGTCATGAAAAGTAACTTATTGAAACCTTTTAATAAATATTCGATATCAAAAAGAATAACCCCTCATCCGTCTTAAATTTTAGACTAATGAAGGGTTGCAATTTTATATCTTTATTTTTCTATATCTCTATATATCCGTCAATATCCCAAACCATGCATATCCATAACCTTCAGTGATTTGAGCATAAAAATACATATCCATTGAAATTAAGCCTACTAATATAAGACCTAGTGTGAGAAATGCATTTTTGACTAACATTTTACTTAAGAAAACTTTGTAACATTTGATGATAATAGCAATGTTGGCAATGACTATGTAAAGTGTGATAAATGGAGCCATATTAGTTTTTTTCGTGAAACATAATTTTACATTCACTAACGTAACACAGCAAAAAGGTTAAGTATTTTCACTTAATAAAGTTAAATGAATGTTTGTTCAAGGTTATTATTTAAAGTTGTTATCATATGGAAAGTTTTGTTTATTGATTATATTGTGAAACAAATCATTCATTAATACCAATAAACACATCACTTTAAACACTGAAATGAATACATCGAATACTCAAAATATCAAAATAGAATTGACGGAAAGACAGAAAGCATTTTCAAGAAAAATGTTGAGTCCATTTAAGTTCAAGCTGTTTACGATGACGCAGGTTCCGCTTGGTTTTATAGCCGGAATGAAGCTGATAGAACTGAACGGAAATCAATGTGCAACAACACTGCCTTATAAATTCTTGAATAAGAATCCGTTTAAGTCTACTTATTTTGCAGCTCAAAGTATGGCGGCAGAGTTATCTACAGCGGCCTTGGGAATGTTGCATCTTAATGAGCACCTCAAGAAAATTGCTTTTATCATTGTAGACATGGATGCTGAGTTTTTAAAGAAAGCTGTTGATAAGGTTACTTTTGTCTGTAAGGACGGACACTTGGTGAAAGAAGCTATCGAAAAAGCATATGAGACGGGTGAGGGGCAAGTGGTAAAAATGGAAACGATAGGGACAATGCCGGATGGAACTGTAGTCTCAAAGTTTCATTTTACATGGTCTTTTAAAACAAGGAAAAGATAGTATTTAATATATAAACCTCTAAAATGCGCTTCGTGATGGAGTGCATTTTTTTATGTTTATAAAAATTTGGGCAAAAAAAAGCAGATCATTATTGATCTGCTTTTTTTAGTGTTGTGTGTGCGATTGTGTGTTTCAAACATCAAGATTATATTTCTACAATCTCGATTAGCATTGTGTGTTATTACTATGTTGTTTATCGGTAGTACAAATATTGCAAAAGTGTACTTAATACGCAAGTTATAAATGTAATATTTACATTTAAGATCTTTTTTTAACATTTAATAACATTAATAATCCAAAAACACGTATTAATTAGGGGATTATCATAGAATAATCATATTATGAAGGAATACATCACGACTTTAGAAGAGCTATTTAAGGAGAATTCTGATACTGAAAGAGCCTTACAGCAGAAGGCTTATATGAGGAATCAGTTTGAATATTATGGCTTAACCTCACCTAAAAGGAAAGAATTGCAGAAACCTTTCCTATTGAAAAGTTATTTACCAGATAAAAAGGAAGCTTTCGAAATCATCAGATTATTGTGGGCTAAACCACAGAGAGAGTTTCAGATGTTTTCTCTTGACTTGCTCGATAAATATCAAAAAAGGTACGAGAAGGAAGATATTGCTTTCTTGGAAGATCTTATTTGTGAAAAATCCTGGTGGGATACCGTTGACTTTTTAGCCTATAAGCAAGTAGGGGCGTTCATGAAGAAATTTCCTGAGCTTCAAGAGCAATATTCTCAGAAGTGGTTGAAGTCTGATAATATGTGGTTGCAGAGGACCGCTGTTTTATTTCAGCTGAAATATAAAAATGCACTTGATACTGATTTGTTGGAAAGAAATATAACACCTCTTTTAGGTTCAAAAGAGTTTTTCATCAATAAAGCAATAGGATGGGTGCTAAGAGAATATAGTAGAACAAATCCGCAGTGGGTGATTGAATATGTTGGTCAAACTGATTTAAGTAACTTGAGTAGAAAGGAGGCTTTGAGATTATTAGAAAAATAAAGAGGTTGATACAAAGCGTATCAACCTTACTATATTTTTTAAGAAAACTGACTCTTCAGTCTTAATTGAGTCAATTTGTTTTTTGTATCTAATGCAAAATCGTTATTAATGATCCAATCATAATAATGAGGGTCTTTTTTCAATGTCTCTACAACAGATTTACCTTTGTATTTTCCGAAATTGAAAATTGCATCACCTTCATTATTTAAGACCATTCTTCCCGCAAAATCGACCAAGTTGCTGGCTGTGAGATCATGAAGTGCATTCATATCATTTTTAACAGGCTCATAATCTTTGCCGTGCTTATCTTTGATAGTGACTCCTTCATAATGCTTTACTTGAGCATCAATAACATCTAAAGTAGCAATGGTATCCGCTTCCGCTGAGTGAGCATCTTCCAATTCTCTACCACAGTAGAACTTAAGAGCAGCACCCAATGTTCTTGGCTCCATCATAAAGAAGATTTTTTGAGCGTCAACAATTTTTCTATTGCTGAAATCAAACTCAATACCTGCTCGTAAGAACTCTTCAGTCAATACAGGTAAATCAAACCTCAATACATTGTAACCGCCAATATCACACCCCTTCATAAAGGATGCTATTTCTTTTGCAATTTGCTTGAAAGTGGGTTTGTCTTTAATATCTTCATCATAAATGCCATGGATTTTACTTGAGGAAGATGGTATATGGCATTCAGGGTTAACTCTATACGTTTTAATTGTTCGGTTGCCATTGACATCTGCTTTCACCATAGATATTTCAATGACTCTATCTTTTGTAACATTAGTGCCTGTTGTTTCTAGGTCAAAGACCACTAATGGGTTACGTAAATTCAAATTCATTCTCTGTCTTTCTTGTCTTTAGTTATTACCTCTAAAAATTAAATTATTTTTTGAAGCCACTGTCTATATAAAAGTTGTTGTTCTTTGGTTGGATTTTCATCTTTATAAAAGACATCATACTCCTTTTCTTCCAAGATAAGAGTTTTGGACTTCAGTTGTATTGTTTTCCCATCTCTTCTGACTTGGAGTTTCAATTTAGGGAATTTTTCAGGGTGATTGATGTAATTATTCATTAAATCACCAATATTTTCTATAGTAATTGGTGTATTATTCATTTTCAAAAGCACATCACCTACCTGATAGCCGATTTGCTTCCCAAAATCATCCATATCAATAATATCTTCTACAAATATTTCATCATCATCATTGACAGAAATGCCAATATTTCCGAATGTTGCGAAGGTTTTAACCTCTTCTGGCAAATAAGTTACACCCACTTTTTGTAAAGTAGCTGTGTAAGGAAAAGGGTTAGGTGAATCGACATACTTTTCAAGAAATTCCTTTACCTCTGGCACTCCAGTAATACTGTCTATGGCATGAAATAACTGATCGTCTTTAAAAGGTCGGCTGGATCCGTAGGTCTGACTCAATTCTAACATTAAATCCCTAAGATTGTATTTGCCGTCACTGTTTTCAATTAAAATAAGGTCTAAGGCGAGGCCAATCAAAGCTCCTTTTTGATAAACATTTCCGTACTGATTACCGTATTCTTCCAAACACTTTTTACTTAATTCAGTAAATGCTAAATCATCCATATAAGTGGATTTTGCAGTAATGATCTTTCCTCTTAAGGCATCAAGATAAGTTTCTTCATCAATAAGATTAGCTTGAACCAATGCCAGCCCGGCAAAGTATTCAGTAACCCCTTCATAAAGCCACAAGTGTTTGGACATTTTGGGTTCCATATAATCAAAATGAGCAATTTCTTCAGAGTGTATACTTAAAGGAGTAATGATATGGAAGAATTCATGTGCGGCAATTTCTTGGATTACTGGTAGAATAACTGCAGGACTTTCCTCTGGAAGAAAATAAAAAGAACAATTCCAATGCTCTAAGGCCCCCATTGCTCCTGAAATGCCAGGCTTGTCAGTCAGGTAAATCAAGAATGAATAATGATCCGTAGGTAATTGATTTTTCAAGAAAACTTTCTGCGCTTCCAAAACATCTATCAATTTTTGTCCTACTAAGTCTGCATTTAGCTTTTTATTTGGAGAGTAAATACTTACAAAAACTTTTGTTGTCCCTACATTCAAAGTAACAGTATCTGCTTCAGTATATATGATAGGATTGTCCACCAAGCGGTGGTAATTTACGACATCGAAATGATCAGTAATTGAATCCCCTTTTGATCTTGTAAGCGCGCTTCCCCCATAGAGGTGAGATGGTTTTTTTACCTCAATATGAAACGGGAAATTCTCCATTCCGTCAAAGTACCCAAAAAAACCATGGTTATTGATTACAAATACATCATCATTTTCAATATTAGTTCCAGCAGGCTCAAATACTTTATTGGGCATAGGGGTGTCCCAAGTGTCATCCACATAATAATGAATCTTATCAAGATCTGAGATATCATTTATTTTATATTGATTGTCATTCAATTTTTCAACTTCCAGCAATTCTTCTTTTGAATTATAAGCAGTAAGTTCAGAGACAAACCTTCCGAAATCATAGACCTTGTAAGTACCCGGAACGATAGCAGGAAATTGAAATATCGCACTCTCAGGGGGTGTATTGACTGTCAATGTTACCTCTAATTGATCTTCACTGACAGTGTTTAAATCTATATTATAGTAATATTGGAAAGTTTTCTCTTGTGAAAAACATTTTGCATTATAGATTACAAAAAATAAGATGATTAACAGTAAGTAATTCTTCATTCCAAAATTTATAACATAGGACTAAAAAAGTATAAGTAACTGTAAAAGGAGGTGAAACGAACCTTCTTTTTGCATTCTAGTACTTAAAGTTTTCAAATTTAATAAAGTCTGAAAATTATTATTAACACTCTTGTCACTTTCTATTCTATTTAGTATTAAATATTTGACTTTGAATTATTTTAATTTGAATTAACATACGTTCGTCTATTAATTTCCAATTCAGTAACATTCTCCGTACTTTTGTACTCCTTTATAAAATAAGTACTGAGACAGAATTAAAATATATTGATTTTGTTTGAGTGCTCACAGGTGATTAACAGTCTGTTAGTATGAGAAAAGTTGCGTTCTACACGCTTGGTTGCAAGCTGAATTTCTCGGAGACGTCTACAATTGGTCGTCAGTTTGAAGAGAAAGGCTATAAAAAAGTTGAATTTTCGGATACACCCGATATATATATTATAA
Source organism: Flammeovirga aprica JL-4 (assembly GCF_012844305.1). Classification (GTDB taxonomy): domain Bacteria; phylum Bacteroidota; class Bacteroidia; order Cytophagales; family Flammeovirgaceae; genus Flammeovirga; species Flammeovirga aprica. The sequence continues at coordinate 2,451 of NZ_JABANE010000115.1, read as the reverse complement.
ACACTTGTTCTGTGACTGACAATGCAGATAAGAAGTGTCAGAAGATTGTTCGTGAAGCGAAAAAAATTGCTCCAAATTCATATGTGGCAATTATTGGCTGTTACGCTCAATTGAAACCGAAAGAAATTTCTGAGTTGGAAGGTGTAGATGCTGTATTGGGCGCCGCTGAAAAATTCAGATTGCTTGAATTGTTGGATGGTTTTGTGAAAGACGAAGCTCCGAAGGTTTTAGCTACTGAAATCAAAGAAACGAAAGAGTTTGTTTCTGGTTATTCGATGAATGACCGTACAAGAACATTCTTAAAAGTACAAGATGGATGTAACTACAAATGTTCATTCTGTACTATTCCTTTGGCAAGAGGGAAGTCAAGAAGTGCTACTATTGCTGATATCATCAAAAATGCTGAAGAAATTGCTGCTGCTGACACAAAAGAAGTAGTATTGACAGGTGTGAATATCGGTGATTTTGGTATTATTGATGGAAGACGTCAGGAGAGGTTGATTGATCTTTTAAAAGAGTTGGATAAAGTAGAAGGCATTGAAAGGTTTAGAATTTCATCTATCGAACCTAACTTACTGGATGAGGAGATCATTGAATTCTGTGGTCAGTCGGATAAGTTTGTTCCTCACTTCCATATTCCATTACAATCAGGTTCTGACAAAATGTTGGAATTGATGAGACGTAGATATAGAACGGATTTATATAAATCACGTATTACTGAAATCAAATCTCAAATGCCAGATGCTTGTATCGGTGTGGATGTAATCATTGGTTTCCCAGGTGAGACAGAAGAGGATTTCTTAGATACTTATAACTTCTTAAATGAATTGGACGTTGCCTACCTTCATGTATTTACTTATTCTGAAAGACCAAATACAGATGCAGTTCACATGGATGGTGTAGTTCCTAAAGCGGAAAGAGCAAAACGTTCGAAGATGTTGAGAATCTTATCGGATAAGAAAAAGAGAGCATTCTATGAGTCTCAAATCGGAACCCAAAGAACTGTTCTTTTCGAGCATGATATTGAAGAAGGGAAAATGTTTGGCTTCACTGAAAACTACGTGAGAGTAGAAGCGAAATATGACCCTGCTTTAGTCAACGAATTGAAAGATATTGAATTAGTGAAGGTGAATGATCAAAACATTGTGGAGATCAAAGAGCCTGAAATCGTTTATGAAAAACACTAACCATCATTAGCCCATGACTTCTCTTATGGTTAATCCAAATAAAATCCTTATTATTTAGTACAATTTTATAAAAATTCCTTCAATAAGTTTTTCCAAGCAAAACTAAACCTGAATTTCATCGGTAAAGGGTATATAAACTCCTTCATTCTTCAGTCGCCCTTGACCGATGAAATTCAAATTTTGATGGGCTTTCAAAAGCAAATCAAAGGAAAAAATAATTATGTCCAGGTGGCTACGTGCTCCTCTGAATACTTGCGATTATTTTGCACCACTGAGAACATAATATGTATTAATTTTGCTCTCAAAGCATTTATTACAACCATTTTTTCTTTCCCTTCCTTAAGTTTTCTATTATAGTATTTTTCAAAATTACCACCTGCTTGTATCACCGAATTAACTCCCATATGTAGGTTCCGTTTTATCCGTTTATTAGCTCGTTTTGACACCTTATTTCGTGACCTTATACTACTTCCAGAAGTATATTGAAATGGAGCTACACCAACATGAGCTGAATAGGCTCTTGCAGTGGTGAACTTTGTAAATGCTTGAGTAGAAATAAGAACATCTGTGGCTATAACTTGACCTACTCCTCTTACAGATAAAAGGAGTGTCATAATATGTTTCAGCTTTGTATCACTTTTGATAATATCCTTGATTTCTTTTTCTATTTCCTTGAGAGACGTCTTTATTTCAACAAGTATTGAAGTATATCTTTTTTTGCGCGAATCATAATCTCCCTTTTTGACATAACCCTTATGGTCAGTGATTTGAGCTTTAAATTTAGCCTCTTCTCTTTTTAATAACTCACGCTCAGATTGAAGATATTGAAGTGACACCAAATTGTCATCAGTCAACTCACACAGCTTTACTTTATCTTGATGTCTATAGCCATATTCAGCAATCATACGAGCATCTTTCTTATCATTTTTACCTCGAGAAAAACCCTTGCTCGCATGAATCTGATTAGGACATTCAATCCATAAATTATACCCCTCTTCAACTAATGACCATAGTAAGGGATTAGTATAAATACCAGTCCTCTCTGCAACTACTAAAACATCTTCTTTCTTCAATTTTTCTTTCTTTAAAATTCTTTTGAAGCATTGGAGAATCTGCGTCTTGTTATTAATGCTTTTATACATCTGGTAACCTTTTACAGACTTCATTGAAGCAATGTCTAAATCACTTTTACTAATATCAACGCCAATTATGTTTTTGTAAATCATTTTGTATATTTGATTTGGTTTAATTGGGTTTATTTAGA
>NZ_JABANE010000114.1 GCF_012844305.1 Flammeovirga aprica JL-4 | reverse complement strand
TTGGTAAACAGTTGTTTCTTCAATTTTCAAAAGCTCATTTTTAGTTATACTTTAAAATGTCTCAATACTTATTGCACTAATAATATAACCTATCGTGTATACGAGGAAAGTGCCTAATATAAAATATACATTATTTGCCATAAGTTTGCTTTTGTTATTTATGAGTAATTAGTTTTTTGACAATTTAATTTGAAAGACAATAATACTATAAAAAATATTGAATAAGTTATAATTTTCAATTTTTACAACGAAAGATCTTAAAATTTGTAAATGATTGAAAAATATAAAGGCTTCTTCCCAAGAATCATTTTTTATTTATAATTAAGCCATAAATTGTGCTTCAATTTCAATGAAGGAATAATTAACAATTATCTAAAATGAACAAAACATCAATTTTTACAGCCTTAATCATGGCATTGATTGTGTCTATCTCTTTTACAGGATGTAAAAGCCAGAAGAAAATTGCCGAGGAACAAGCGCAAGCGGAATTACTAGCCAAAACAAACAAAGCACAAGCTGATTTAAAAGCAATGGTCGGTAAAGAATATGCTTCTTTAGATGAAGTAGCTGCCGATGAAGCTCGTCTTGAAGAAATTAAATCTTACAATTTAGAAGATGCTGAAGTGAAGGAGTTGATCGGACAAGTGGAGAAAAACCTTCAAATGTCTCGTGAAGCTTTAGAAAAGAAATTAGCTGAAGAGCAAAAAGCGAAAGAAGAAGCGCAGAAAACAGTTGTGGAAGAAGCGCAGAAAAGAGACATTTACTACTTATTGGATAACATTGCCGGTTCTGGATCAACTCAAGAAGGTAACTTGATGATCACTGAGGCATTAGCTATGTTTGCTGCTCCAGATGTTCCTGTATTGATTGAAATTTATAATGATGGTGACATTGTAGACTACGACAAGCCTACTACAGCTCAAAAATATTTAGATTATCTTAAGGACGTTAAACGTAATCCTGACCAAATCAAAGAATTTAAGAAGGATGCGAACGGTAAAATCACTGAATTAATCTTAAAGAAAAGATAATTTATGAAATCTCTTCAGTATCTTTTATTCTTCTTGATGCTTTTCTCTATCTCAGGCTACTGCAATGCTCAGAGCAGTTCGGAAGAAGTGTTGGCTACTAAACTCAATGAAATATTTGAGGATATTTCGGACCGCAAAACACCCCCTGGAGAAGTCGGGCGCCTGATTGAATATGGAAGCAGTTTATTTGCTCCAAAAGCAAAAATAGAAGTCGACTATATGGGAACGAATGTAGAAGATAAATTTTACAGCCCTCGAAAATATTTGATTAGAGTGAGCAAGATGCCTGAACACGGCATCATCATCAAGGCTAAAGATATTGAAAGTATTGACCGCAAAGGTCGGATTACAGGTTTAAAAATTATTGAAATCATATAATTATGAATACTATAAAAAAATTAAGTATCCTATTTTTCTGCTTGATTGGACTTCAAGCTTTTGCTCAAGATGCCCCTAAGGAGGAACCTCCAATGCCTCCTGCTAGAAAGGCGGCAATTGACTCATTGGCTCTTGAAAAAGTACATGATTTAAGTAAGTACATCAGCAAAATCGGTGACAAAGAGACTTCATTCTCTGAAGCAAACAGAGTGATCGAAAGAGCTTTGGAACTTTTTGTGGAAGATGCTCAAATGGGTGTTTCTACTTTAGGTAAAAAACAAGTAAGATACTTTGGTATCCGTAAATACTTAGAGCGTTTAAATAAATTGAACTATAAGTCTGTAAATATTGACTGGTTTGATATTCAATATATCTCTGATCTTGAGAAACAACCTGATGGTCGTTATGTAGGTGTAATCACTATCTACCAAAAGTTTACAGGTGTAACGGAAGATGGTTTGGTATACAAAGACGTTACTAAAAAGGACATCACAGTTTATGTAGAGCGTAAGACTACACAAATCGGTGGTAGAGAAATTGGTTTCTGGGATGTACTATTAGGAGACATCAGAGTATCAGAAACAAAGAAAGGTTAATAAAAATTAGCATTCATAAAGCTTGGTTGGTATGATATTGTTAAGACAGTAACATAGCAATCAAGCTCTATTCATATACATGAGAAAGTTATTTACACTATTTTTTTTACTCGTTTGCTGTCAAATGAGTTTTTCCCAAACTATAGGGAATTATAAGGGGGATGAGTCCAAATTATATGCGGAGACAAAACAGTTTACGCAATTTATAAAACGATTCAACAACGAAGAAGATAAAAACGGACAGCCCTACCCTACAGGCTCTTATAAGTTTAGAGAAAACACATATAGAAAAAACTATCTGGAGATATTATTTGATGGACAGAATACAGGTATTACACGTCAGATGAAAGATGATTTCATTGCAGATGTTACCAACAGCAAGTCCCCTAAATATATCGAAAAATACAATGGTGAGTATTTTGCGGAAGTAAATACAAGGTTTTTATACAATGGACGTAATGTAAACGTTACATTGTATATGGTCAAGGAACTAGACAGTTTGGGTTTTAAATGGGCTATTTCTAAAGTTCATTCTCAAAACTGGAATGATTTGTTCAGCGACAATGATCCCAAAAGAAACTTCCTTCACCCTATGAGTCACGAAATTGATTTTATGAACTTACATAGAGCATTTGGTGACAAAAAAGAGGTTCAAGATTATGCTTCAAAAGGATACGAAGTAGACTATACAAGTATTCTTTTCTATTTAATAAAAACAGGAGATTTGAAATTTGTAACTGTAGAAAGTATCAAGTTTCACATTTTCCAAATTCATGGATGGTATTTTACTGTAGAAAAATTTGAAAGAGATTCTTATAACTCTGGATGGTTGATCTCTCAATTAATGCCTCTAAAAGAAGAAGATATAGAGACAATGAGAAGGTACGTCCTTCATAAACAGTAATCTGTATTTTCGTAATTAAATGTTGATTTTTTAGTAAACAAACAATAATTGAAGATGCGAAACGGGTATCTTATTTTTCTAATGCTCTTGCTCTTTGGTATTTCTGCTCAAGTAAATGCTCAAGATGGTCAAGAAAATGAAATCCCTGCTGAGAAGCTCAATCAATACAAATCTGAGGCAAAAGACTTAGTGATGTACTTTGAGGGAATGCTTAATGATATTGCAGGTGAAGACTACACAAACCAAGAAAAAGGTATTATTATCAATGATACTTATTTGAAGGTTTTTGCTTCAGATAAAACACAAATTGAAGACGATTTAGACCCTAACCGTCAAGTGGTATCCAACAAAGATGCTCAGGCTTATTTAAAGGATGTGGATTTCTTCTTTAAGCAAGCCAACTTTGAGTTTATCATTGAAAATATCAGTCATAGTGTAACGAATGAAGGTGTACTTTATTTTACAGTGACACTGACAAGGAAATTAGACGGTATCACAGTAAGTGGTGACACGCTTGAGAATTCCATGGAACGTTTTGTGGAAATCAACCTAGATCCTGAAGAGTTGGACTTGAAAATCGCTTCTATTTATACTACCAAGTTAAGTCAAAAAGAAGACATGGCTTTATGGTGGAATAAACTAGATGATACATGGAGAGGTATTGTGGGTAATGATATTATGCTTGCAAATAATGTCCCTCTAAAAGAAGTGATTTCTGTGATTGACACTGTAATGATCACAAAAAACGACAGTACTGTGGCTTTAGATGAAAGTATTTTCAAACACTTGGAAAGCTTCCTGCAAAAAACTGAATTAGATGTTTCTTTAAATCCTGAGATTATTGATTTAGCTCCTTTGAGTAAATTAAGAAGTCTTGAGGAATTGAATATTTCAGGAACGGGTGTCAATGACCTATCTCCTATCAGAACTTTGACTAACCTTAAGTCATTGAAATGTGAAATGACGGGCATCAATTCATTAGACCCTCTTATTTACTGTACAAACATTGAGGTTTTAATGATCAATGATACTCAAATTGAAGATCTAACGGTAGCAGAAAATTTTGAAAACTTAGAAGAATTATACTGCTTCAATACTAACATTTCTGATATCACAGCAGTGGAAGGTCTTGAAAAATTAAAAGTAGTTTGGGCCAATGATACTCAAATCGCTTCTATTGATCCTTTGAATTCTTGTAAATCTATCCGATCACTTGATATCTCAAATACTCCTGTCAGCTCAATTGATGCCTTAATGGGATTAACAAACTTAGAGCAATTGACAATTGATAGAACAAACGTGGGTGACCTTTCTTCATTGGCAACCACTAAAGCGTTAAAAACCTTATCAGCTGATCATACTCAAATCAAGAGCTTATCACCTTTGAATTCTCTTGAAAACTTAGACAGAGTATATTGTGATGAAACAGGCATCAATACTTCAATCGCACAAGCATTTATGCGTAATCACCCTAACACATTGGTGATTTATGGTTCTAATCAATTGAAAGAATGGTGGAATGGAATGCCAGATGTTTGGAAAACAGTTTTATTGACACAAGCTGGACTTTCGGGTAATCCTGAAAAAGAACAACTTCAACAGCTTGCCAATATCAAGGAAATCGACATTTCGACCACTAATGGTATACAGTCACTTGAGCCATTGAGTTTCTTAGTCAATTTAGAAAAGTTGAATGCATCAAATACAGGTATTAGTTCATTAGATCCATTGAAGAACTGTCCTAATTTGTCAAACCTTAATATTTCAAATACAAATGTTAGTGATATTAGTGTTTTAGCTGAATTGAAATTATTAAAGAGAGTGACATTAGATAAAACGAAAGTAACTGACCTGGATCCATTGTCAGAGCTTCCGAAGTTATCACGTTTAAAAATCAATGATACGCCTGTAAGTTCTATCTCAGCATTAAGAAAATTGACGTCTCTAAAAACACTGGAGGCTGACAATACGCAATGTAGCGATGCTACTGTAATCAATTTCTCTAAAGAAAGTACAGCTCAAATTATCTTCAGAACAGATAAACTGACTGCTTGGTGGAACGGTTTGAATGCTGAATGGCAAAAGGTTTTTGATCAACAAGCGAAAATCAAAGGAGATGTTCCTACGAAATATGAATTGCACAAAATCAATATTATTGAAGAAATTGATTTAAGTAATCATAAAGTCATCAAAGACCTTTCTCCGCTGACAATGTTGTATAAATTAAAAGCTTTGGATATCTCATTCACGAGAATCACAGATCTTAATCCTATCAAAAACATTGAAACATTAGAAAAGCTTTCATGTGACAACACTCCTATTTCGGACATTTCTCCTATTGCTAGTTTAAAAGGCATTAAGGAATTGAATATTTCTAATACAATTGTCACAAAATTTGATGCTTTGAATGGTTTGAACCAAATTCAAAAGCTGAAAGTTTCTGGTATCGTGAAAGTGAAGAACATCTCTTATGTTTCAAACATGAAAGAATTAACTTCATTTGAATGCTACAATACGAGCGTTAACAACTTGAAGTATTTGGTAGGTTTACCAAAACTGAAGAGCTTGAAATGTTACAAATCGAAATTGAACCAGAAAAAGGTTGACGCTTTCAAAAGCAGTATGCCAAATGTAACGGTTGATTTCTACTAAATAATTTTAGAGATAAAATACAGCTCTCCATTCGTTTATTGAGAATTATTCAATAAACGAATGGAGAGTTTTTTATTTAGGACATTCCTCTTCTTTCGGATAATAAAAACAACTTGGATCATGTTGTGCTGTCCCATAAGGACAATTAGCATTGATGACTTGTGCACATGAGCTACACCTCACTGAATGTTCTCCTTCATAATTGCAAAACCTCTCCGGGTCACAACTAAAAATATTGAACAATACTAATAACATCACGTTAGTGTTTTTGATTTTAGTTAGCATAAAAAATTGAAAGTTTTAATTGGTTTAGTTTCATCTACAGTTTTAGTATGTAGTATCATAAAAATATTACTAACGTTTGGCCAAACAATTAGTTACTTCCTATTTCATAAGTTCCTGATTATCTAGCACGCAATAAATGTTAAAATCATTAAGTTAACTTGTTAATCAAATTCGTTGACTTTTTCTTTGTAAAATGGAAGGAGAAATTCAAAAATTTCAGGCAAGCGAGATCAACACTTTAAAAGGGTTGGCAGGTGCAAAAATCAATGATGTAATCTATCACGTTTGGAGCAACATAGCCAAAGATGACGAGGAATACCAGTGCTTAGATTGGTTAGAACTTCGTTTTGAAGATAAAACTAGATTGACATTCACGGCCGGTGAAGAAAGTGATGGTATTAAAATCGTGATTTTTGATATTATCGAGGAAAGAAAGAAACTTCTGGAACAGTTTCAAGGAAAGATTGATATCAAAAGTTTTAGAGTGATTAAAATGGATCTTTGGGCTGATGTCCTTCATGAAACCATTACAGAGGTAAAACTTTCAAAAATTAAAGAGGATTTTTATTTGAATGATGAGATGATTCTTGTTTTTGAAAATGAAAATCAACTCAAAATAAGACTTTCTGAAGAGGATGGATTAAAAGTGGAAGTGTATGAAGATGAACCTCCAGTTATTAATTCATTGGATGATTATCCTGAACCGGACGAAGATTTATAAAAAAGAAGGTGACTGTTACGTCACCTTTTTTAGTATTATATTCTAAATGCCAACCCAAAAGAAAGGGCAAACATCTTCCTTGCAAAATACCAGTCACCATTAATCTGCAAAGCCACGTTATCAGCGATCCCTCTTGAATAACCTCCTCCTAAAGCAAAATCTGTTTGGCTTACTAATACCCCTTTCATACTAAAGTGAAAATCAGGAACGAAATAAATCCTATTTCCCAAAATAAAGGAATGACGGTCTTGTAAATATTCATATCCAGCCGTCAGTGACATATTACTACTCATAAAGTAGTTTAATTCTGCATTACCATAAAAAGAAGTTTTGCCCCCTCCAAACGCTGGCCCTAAACTACCTGATAATTCTATATTTCCTTGGTTAGAACTTTGAGCGGATGATTCGTTAAGAAAAAGTGTTAGCAGTAAAGCAAATACCAATAAAAATCTCATAAATAATTGTTCTTAGTTTTGAAAATGAGATCAAAAGTAATGAACCAAAATCTTAAAAAGAGCTAAGTTGATATATATTAAGTTCTTTTGATTCAATTTCTTAACCTACAAAAGTGTTCAATTTATTAACTTTTAATAAAAGAAATTTAGTTTCGAAAGATGAAATACTAACTTAAAATGTTTAAAATAAGAATATTTACTCTTATATTTAACAATACAATTAAATCAGACTTTTTTATATCTAAGAAATTATACTATCATGAAGTGGCTGTCTAAAGCAAAGAAAGACAGAGTCGTGTTTATCAATAAGAAAACGAACGAAGTTACTTATTTGCCCCATGCAAAAACAAGATCATTAAACAACCCTGAAGAACAGGTACAATTAGAAACTTTTTTATCATTGATTTATGATCACGGCTATCCTGCTGAGAACATAAGAGTCTGTGTTCCTGTAAAAATGGGTTCTGCCACAAAAGAAGCAGACATTATCACTTATAGTGACCCAGAAGGATTTCAACCTTTTATGATTGTAGAATGCAAGAAAAAAGGAGTTCCCGACAGTGTTTTTAAAGGAGCAATAGACCAAGGTTTTTCCTATGCAAGTGCCACATTAGCTAAATTTGTATGGACTACTGATGGTCACAAAAATGCTTATCATGAAGTATTAAATGATAGAATTGGTGAGCGAAAAAACAATGTAATACCTTCCCCTCCTCCTTTTCAAGGTGGTAACAATTTCGGATTTAAGTTAAAAACGAATCTTTTCCGTTTGATGAAGGCTCCTGCTAGATTGTTAGGTGAACTTATCAAATTTCCTAGTGTTCAAAATGCTTTTATTTATATAGGAATTCTATTGACTATAATGACACTTCTGACAAAAGTGGCATTAAGCAACATGAATAGTATTTTGAAAGTATCAAATAAGCTTTGGATGGAATACGGCATGGACTTCTCATGGATTTATTATGCCCTAGCTTTTATGGCTTTATTGATGACGGTAAGTTTAGGAGGTATATTAAGTTTTATACCTAATATGGGAAAGAAAGCTTTGAAAAAGAAACAGATCGTTTTTCTGAGTATTTTCCTATTTATTCCCGTTTGGTTTGCTGGTTCTGAATTTGCCAAAGCATGGTGGAATTGGGAGCATTACACCAATATGAAACATGAAATGTGGATGTTTATGGGGCCACAATTAGCCATAGCGCCAATACAATTAGTCTTATTTGCATTAATTCTTGCTATTTCAAATAAAAAACCCAAACCCACCCCTCAAAGAAAAAGATTAGCGAGATAGTCTTTTTTTCCAATTTTCTTCTTAAATTATTGTACAAGTATAAAGACAAGAGAAAAGTGTCTAAATAACGTGCACCTTTCTTTTGTCCTAATGCTTCATAAAGCATACTTTGATATACTTTAAAGTTGACTTTTCTTTCTTTTACCAATTATCTAATATTTCATGCGCTCACTGATACTATTCTTACTTCTACTTCCTCAAGTAGTTTTAGCTCAAGCTATTCAATTTCAAAACATGAATCTTGAGAAAGCCCTAGAGAAGGCTAAAGCTGAAAATAAAGAAGTGTTTATTACAGTTTATACTACCTATTGCGAAAGCTGTAACATGATGCAAGAAGAAATTTTCAAGGAGAAAAAAGTAAGTAATTATTACAATCAAAATTACATCTCTTTATTAATCGATGCAGATAGCAAAGCAGGAAAAAAAATAGTTGAACAATACCAACTTCATGATTACCCTGCATTTCTTTTTATCAACCAAAAGAACGAGCCTTTACATTTATTTGTAGGCAATATGGAGAAAAGTGACTTTATGAAAAGCACTAAAGAAGCCAAAAATCCTAATCAGCAATTATATACTTTAAAGAAAAAAGTAACGAAAAACTCATCTATTGAGGAATTGAGCGAATACATTTATGTAACTTATAAAGCGGCAATGGAAGACCCAGAAATGTTATCTGCTTTCCTCAAAAAAATTGAACATGATCATATTGAACTAAAGTCAATTTGGTTTGCTCTCAAAGAAGCTACGATGCATACCGGCTTACATTCTGAAGCGGTTACTTATGTGATTAAACACGTTAAGGAAATCGAAAATCAATATGGAGGTAAAGAAATTATTCAAACTATTAATGGAGCTGCAAAAGTTTCAATGCAACCCTATGTTGAGAAAAAAGACATAAAAGGGTGGAAAGAACTGATGGTTTATCTTGAAAAGGAATTAGGAAGAGAAGGTGAAACACTCAACTGTGCGTATAATCCTACTTTTTACCTTAACATAAAAGATTACAACACTGCCTACTCAAAAATGGTACAAGGAGTTGATGTTTTAAAAGACCGAGACCAAGAGGTAAAAGCATATTTGTACAGAAATTGGGCCTGGAACATTTATCATTATTATGATGAATCTGACAAACTCAATACGGGTTTGAAGTGGATTAATGAAGCAATTAAAGTACATCCCACTTGTATGAACTTAGAAACGAAAGCAGGTTTATTATTTAAAAACAAGAACTACAAGGAAGCGAAAATGATTGCTCAGCAGGCTGTACAACTTGAGAAAAAAGAAAATGTACATGCAATGCTAGCTCATACTATTCTACAGGAGTTAGAAAGTATTGAATAAAACTCTCAAAAACGCATAAACAATTATTAATAAGAATTAAACGGCATTATCATGCATGATAATGCCGTTTTTCGTATTTTGATGCATCAGAAAATGGCTTCATAATATAAAGTCATTGAAACTAATTTTGAACCTGATCAGAGTATGAAACGCATTATTACATTCTTTATTAGCATCGTCGCATTTATCAGCTGTACTACACCAAAGTACGACGGTATCGACCAAGAGTACCATCAATTACTCGACAATGCTTTAACTAAAGCTGGAAAAAATAAAACTGAAATAGAAAAGGCATTAAATAGTGTAACGGAAGAAAAGAAAAATGGTATGGCTTTTCTTATCGCTTATATGCCCGAAAGAGATTTAAAATCGCTTAAAAGTGAGTACCTAATCAACAATATCAACCTTGCCTATCAAGCAAAAAATGAATTCCCTTGGGCACAAACGCTACCTGATTCTATTTTCTTTAATGATGTACTACCGTATGCGTTAATGAATGAGAGAAGAGATGATTGGCGTCAAGATTTTTATAACCGTTTTGCCCCTATCGTAAAGGACTGTAAAACTATTGAAGAGGCCATCAAAGTATTGAATGATACAATTATTGATGTGGTACAAGTAAAGTATTCGACAGAAAGAGAAAAGCCGGATCAATCTCCTTATGAGTCAATTGATCAAGGTTTAGCATCTTGTTCCGGATTATCTGTGCTTTTGGCAGATGCATTTAGAGCTGTGGGTATCCCTTCACGTTTAGCTGGCACTCCAAATTGGACACTTAAAAAAGGGAACCACAACTGGAATGAGGTTTGGTTGAATGGACGCTGGTATTTCACCGAATATTATCCTTCTGGACTTGATCAAGGTTGGTTCTTGGCAGATGCCGGTGTAGCTGATGTGAACAAGCCTGAAAACTGGATTTATGCTTCTTCTTGGAAACCTGCAGAACACGCATTTCCATTAGTATGGGATTATGATATTAAATATGTACATGCTCACAATGTAACAGATCGATATATTGGACTTTGGAAAGCTGAAGAAGCGAAAAGAGCATCACAGGCTGGAATGGTTTCTTTGAGAGTTAAAATGTTCAAGAATAAAGAGTGTACTTTGATCAGTGATAATAGAGTGGAAACACAAGTTACGCTTTCAAAAGACAAGAAAGTAATTGAGAATGGCTCTACTGCCGGCCCTACCAAAGACATGAATGATATCTTAGAATTTTTCCTTGAGAAAGGTAAGAAATATACTTTGACTTATATTGACAGCAAAGGAAAACCAGTATCAAAAGATATTACAGCCAATGACAAAACGATGGAAGTGACATTATTCAAAACATTATAACATCATTTTCTATTGAAAATACAAAAGCCACTTATTCAAAAATAAGTGGCTTTTTTTGATTCATGAAGATTGTATTATTTTTCAGTCAGCTTTATTACAATGATTGTAAGTTTACCTATTATAAAGTAAAAGAAGCCATAGAAGGTTGAAATCAAAGACACTTTCAGCCCTCCTGCAAGTATCCCCATTGAAATAGAACCTACAGCTTCAATGGCCTGAAATGCGCCAAACAAGCCGATTAATTGAAAGAAAATACCCAAGACTAAACAGAATATTGTCAATTCGTTGGCTATTGACAGTGCCTTTTCTAATGAGAGGAGTCTTGATTTTATTTTGAAAATTCTCACTACCAATAATAAGATCATCAAAATACCGAATATAGAAATGGTAGTCATTGCTTCTACCCCGCCCCAATAAAAAAACTCTGATATTGAATTCATAATTAAAATGTTTAAAAATTAAATGATACCCAAACTTATATTCGATTTTGATCTTAAAATTAAAGCGTCGTTAAATGGTGTCTTTTTATCGAAAGATAACCTTTTTTGGAAGGTTAGATAATAGAATAGTACTTTGATCTACCAAAAACCTCCTTTGATCTCCAAAAACGGAAATATTATCGACATTAAAATAATATCTCAAAAAAAAACTGAATATTTATAGTATGATACAATTCAGAAATTTCATATCGCATCGTACTACTTTCGAATTCTTCTTCTGGGGATGCTCCTTTCTTATTATCTTTTTATTCTTAGGGCATTTCCATCAAGATTATTTCAATACCTTCGTTTTTTGCCTAATTTGGTTTCCCTTTACCATTGGATTCACTTTTTTTCTAAATCATACATTAGTTAAAAAATTCCTTCTCCATAAAAAGTATTTCAAATTTATACTCTATTTGATTTATGCCATATTAGTCAATACATATGTACAAATGCTGTTATTGCTTGGTTGTTTGATTGTATTCGCTGACTTACAGTACAATCAAATGAACCCTATTCTGAATGATTTCTCTGTGTTGTGGTTTGTCCAATTATTTATTTCCGCTATGTATACTGCTTTAGTACAAATCAGAAATGAGCAAGAAAGAAAAGAAACCATTCATCAATTGGAAAAAGAAAAACTTGAAATCAGTTATCAGTTAAAAGAGTTGGAACTGAATACTTTAAAGGAGCAGATTCACCCTCATTTCCTTTTCAATACTTTAAACAATATTTACGGTCTTGCTATTGAAAAAAGTGAAGACCTTCCAAAGGTTCTTTTACAGTTAAGTGGTCTACTTGATTATTTGGTGTATCAATCGAAAGAAGATAAAGTGGCATTGGAGAAGGAAGTGAAATTGCTTCAGGAATATATTGCCTTGGAACAATTGAGACTTGATGACCGTTTTGAGCTGAATATGCATTTTGAGGGTATTCATCCAGGGATTCAAATCACCCCTTTTCTTTTATTTCCTATGGTAGAAAATGCCTTTAAACACGGTATTAAAAAAACAAGCAAGTCAGCCTACCTCAATATAATTACGGCTTTCCATGAAAATGAATTTATTTTTGAAGTGGAAAACAGTAAACCTCAAAAAATTGAGTATTATCAATCTGGAGGAACAGGACTCGAAAATCTGAGAAGAAGGCTTAATTTATTCTATCCAGATCAACACCATTTCAAAATTGTTCAAACTGATGCTTTTTATAAAGCTGTACTTACTATTCAATTATGAGCACAAAAGTATTAATTATAGATGATGAACCAATTTCAAGACGTATCACTAAAAACTTCTTATCTCAGATAGAAGGATATGAAGTTGTTGGAGAAGCGGCCGATGCACAAGTTGGTTTTACTGAAATTGTCCAAAAAGAAGTGGATCTCATCTTTTTGGATATTGAGATGCCTGAAATTTCTGGGCTAGATTTTTTAAGATCCCTAGCAAAACCTCCTAAAGTTATTATCATCAGCGCCCACCGTGAGTACGCTATTGAAGGTTTTGATCTGAACGTTGTAGACTATCTTTTGAAGCCTGTTTCTATGGAACGTTTTAAATCAGCTATCGAGAAGTTTGAAGCTTTAAATACCACCAACACCATCGATTTTAAAAAGGTGTTAGGTGATTATTTATTTATAAGGGCAGACCGAAAACATCATAAAATCAACTTTTCTGAAATTCTATATATAGAAAGTCAGGCTGATTATTTAATGATTTACAGCAACAACAATACAACGTGGAAAACGAAAGAAACTCTTTCTGCTATTGAAACAAAACTTCCTTCCACCTTTATCCGCATCCATCGCTCATTTATTGTCAATATGGAACATGTAAAAGCATTTAATAGAGAATTAGTGGAAATTGGAGGAGAAGAACTTCCGGTAAGCAAAAGTTTTAGAGAGGTGGTGGTTCAGTTTTTTGAGAACTAATAAAGGGGCTGTACAAAAAGTTTTACACAAACAAAAAGGCAATAGTTTCAAATATAAAACTATTGCCTTTTAAAGTTTAGAGTGGTTGGTGATTAAACCCTCACACCCATTACTGTAATATCATCACGTTGCTCAATTTCACCAACGATATGCTGATCAAGAATTTCCTCAAGGGCTTCTTCTTGTTCTGTCATACTCTTCGATGCGTTTGAAGCAATAATATCTTTCAATTTAAGAGAACCGATCTTTTCTCTGTCTGCATTATTCTGATCCACATATCCATCAGTAGAAAGATAGATAATATCTTCTTTTTGCAGTACAATATTATGAGCAGTAAACTCTTTGTTCTTTCTACTTGAGTATCCAATTGATTTAATATCACCTTGAATCACTTCTAACTCACCTTTTGACTGTTGGTAAACGAAGATAGGACGTTTTGCACCAGAGAACTGAATGTGCACACCATCAGCTTCTTCCTTCATCGCAATCAAAGCGACATCCATACCATCATCGTTCATTGAATTCTCTTGCTGTAATGATTCTTTCACACCTACATTTAAGGCATCCAAAATCTCAACAGTATCCGTAATTCCTTTTACGTTGACAATATCATTCAATAATGCGTTACCAATCATCGACATGAAAGCACCTGGAACACCATGACCTGTACAGTCTACAACTGCAATAAATTTCATGACTGCACCATTTACTTCTTTACGCTTAAACCAGTAGAAATCACCAGAAACGATGTCTTTCGAACGGTATAAAATAAAGTGATCTTTGAAGTTTTCTTTCAGTAAAGTTTCTGAAGGCAAGATGGCATTCTGAATTGTTTTAGCATAACGCATACTATCCGTAATACTCTTGTTCTTCTCAGATAACTCTTTGTAAGAAATATAATTGGAAACAGCAATCGACGCATAAGATGCTAAGGCCTTCAAGTTAGAGATATTAATATCATTGTACTGATTTGGCTCTTTCGACTGCATTGTAATCACACCTAGTACCTTTGTCTCTACAATCAGAGGCATGTAGATAATAGATTGATTGATTTTCGTTGGCATGCTTCTTCCTTGCGGAATGTAAAGCGGGCTTTCCTCATCAAAATTATTGATGATTAACTCCACCTCATTATTGAAACACCAAGAAGCTAAACTGTAGGCATCTGAAACAGATACGCTGTAATAGTTTTCTAATCCAACATCTGAAACTTGGTTTCTGAACTCAAGTCTCTTGTCGAACTTGTTGTAAATACCAATACCAAATGTATTTGCAGGCACTAATTCCATCACACTTTCTTGCAAGTCAAGCATGTGTTTATCGAAATCAAGTGTCGCTGTAAATTTCTGTCCGATATCTTTTACTGACAACATTTCTTCGTGTGACTTCACCACTTCCTCATTGGCTTTTTCTAAACGACCAGTGATTTCCTGTAAATCATCACGCTGTTCTTTTAATTTTTGTGAGTTTTTATAGAAAACGAAGATCAGGATCAATGAAATTGCTGCTACAAAGAAGTAAAGCATTCTCTCTGTTTCCACCTCTTCTTTTTCTTCCTCTATCTGTACGATTGTTGTCTCTTGATTAGTGATCTGAGTACGCATTCTCTCCAACATCTGAGATGTTTTGTATTGTGCTTCCTCATATCTTAATTCATTTTCAATCAATGAATTTGTCAATCTTTCAAGATAGCTCTCTAAGGCTTTTTTATTCTTAGGATTAATGTCTTTATCTAACTTTTCAGAGATCTTTTGAATCTCTTTTCTCAAATTAGAGCCATTTTCCTGCAATAACTGTTTCTCTGCTTCTAATGAATTGAAAACAGCTTGGAAGTTCGCAGAGTACTCCATATTTGTTTCTCCTTGATTTCCATCTTCTTTTCCATCAGAGATATAAACAAACATATAATTATCTTCATAATCATATTTTGTCTTAATGATAGAGTATTCGTCAATTTCAAAGTTAGCTTCACTCAATGAGTCAGCATATACTTCAAATTCACCGTTTTTATCCGTGATAAAGTTCTTCTCGTTGATTCTAACATTTAAAGAGTCAGCTGGAGAGATATCTTCATCATAAACGACGACCACTAAAATCGGATCAACATAAATGTCATCTGACTGTGGTTGAGATTGTACTTTTGCAGGAGTAGCGGCGGGTGTTTTCTTCGCAACTTGAACAGGCTTCGTCTCACCATTTTCGGATGGTAAGTTAATCGTCACCTTATTTACTTTAGCATTATACTTTGTAAATTTTTTCTTGATAGGATCTCCGTCCACTAAAAAGATTGTACTTGTTTGGACGTTATAGTTTCTATCAACGACAAGTTGAAATGCCCCTTTTGAGTTTGTTTTTACTGCTTTGAATTTCTGTCCTGAAATTTTCACAAACTTTCCAGCAACAGGTTTTCCATCTTTGTAAACTTCTCCATCAATATAAACTGGAGCGAAAGTAAGAAGCACTTTGATGATGTTTGAGCTTTCTAAAGCCCAAGTCTGCATCTTGTAACCCCTTTTGATCACGTTTAGATTTCTAACTTTGGA
Organism: Flammeovirga aprica JL-4; assembly: GCF_012844305.1. GTDB lineage: Bacteria > Bacteroidota > Bacteroidia > Cytophagales > Flammeovirgaceae > Flammeovirga > Flammeovirga aprica. The sequence continues at coordinate 10,485 of NZ_JABANE010000114.1, read as the reverse complement.
TGGATTTGCTGTAGTAAATGAAAACTTTCCTTCAGAGTTCGTAGTAGCCACCTTGTTACCATCAAGGTAAACAATTGAATTGTAAACCGGTTGTTGGTCTTCATCAATAACAATTCCCTTCACTACCTTATCTTGGGCAATTAAATTGAAAGTTGTTGTTATTAATAAGAACAGAGTTAATATGTAACTTTTGCTTATTTGCTTCATCATTATTAAGGATGAATGATAAAAAAATTTGACTTCATGCCAATTGTAATTATAACCAAATATAAACGAAAAGGAAGCAAAAGCACAATAATTGATTAAGATAATTTCACTCTGCCTGATATAATTTTAATAACTCACTGAATAGGTTACATTTAGATAAATCATAAGTGTAGGTTCTACCATCAAATTTCACTTCCCAAACTAACGCTCCTTCATCTCCTAATAAAGTTAAACAGATAGAGAACTGAGGATTTTCATCTTGATAAGCTCCTTCTGAAATTAGTTTTTTACACTCCCATTCAAGATATACAATCGGGTCAATCGCTCCTTTATAATGCTGTACTTCTTCGGAAAATGAAATTTTGAATGAAAATAAACTTTCCGGTGCACAAAAGTTGAATACACCACTTTTTGCATTAAAAGCAATAGACGGTGATGAGAAGGTTTGATTGATAAAATCACTGGAAACAATAGCAGAGGGTGAACCAATCTTCACCTCATTACCATATAATATCCATAGGTTATCAGCCACTTGCAGTGACATTTCGATTTCATGAGTACTTAATAATATGGCTTTCTGTTTTTTTCGGGCAATACTTTTTAAGAGCTGAAAAATCTCTATTCTGTTGATCAGGTCTAAGTGTGCAGAAGGCTCATCCAGAAAAATAACGTCTGTGTTCTGTGCAATTGCTCGTGCAATCATAACTTTTTGACGTTCACCATCTGAAAGCGTATTAATATATCGATCTTTTAAATGATCAGCCCCTACATCTTTAAGAGCACTCAAGGCTATTTCATGATCATCTTGCTTCAACTTCCCCCACCAATTCACATACGGATACCTGCCCATTAATACAGTTTCAAAAGCAGTCAATTTCCCTACTATGTTGGTATTTGAAAACACAAAACTGATCAGCAAAGAACGTTGTGTGTTGTTAAGAGCATTCAGAATTTTATTATTTATACTTACCTCTCCTTCTAGTGGTGCTATCTCACCTGAAAGTGTTTTCAACAGAGTAGATTTGCCTACACCATTCACACCAATCAGCACATTAAACTCACCTCTTCTCAAGTGCAACTCTCCATACTTCCCTACCACTTTTGGTGGTACGCCTTTATCTTGATAGCCTGTTATCAGATTTCTAGTTGATAATACACTTTCATTCATTACTTTCTTCCTTTTAACATGGCTATTATTACAATTGGAGCCCCAATGAGGGAGGTGATAGAATTGATTGGGATAACTACTCCTGAATCACTAAAATGTGATATTGTATCACAAATCAACATTCCTAAGGCCCCAATCACCGCACTTAATGGGAGTAATTTAAAATGATCAGACGATTTAGCGACTACTCTGGCAATATGAGGCGCTGCTATCCCCACAAAACCAATTGGGCCACAAAAACCAGTCACACTACCTGCCAGTAGACTTGCCGATAAAATACTCAATATTCTATATTTCTGAACCGACAACCCCATACTCTTTGCATATTGCTCTCCTAAAAGCATCAAATTCATAGACCTGCAAAGTGTTAAGGCAATGATAAATCCAACGACAACGAAAATAGTAAGAATGACAATCTGCTCATAAACAATACCTCCCAAGCTTCCGAAAGTCCACAAAATATATTCCTGCAACTGGTCCGGATGACTGAAATATTGTGCAATTCCTACCAATGAAGCCGTTAATGCTCCAAGCATCATTCCCACAATTAGCAATGCTACATTATCATTTACTTTATGGGCCACCAACAGAATGATGAACATCACGATCCCCGCCCCTGTTGAAGCGGCAATAACTGTCAGCCAAATTCCGAAATTCTCAAGGTAAGAAATCGAATTTATTCCCAAACCAATTCCTGATGACAAAGAAACCATCGCAACTCCCAATGATGCTCCTGAATTGATTCCTAGTACTGAAGGCCCCGCCATTGGGTTTCTGAAAAGTGCCTGCATCAAGAGACCGCTAATTGCCAAGGCTATTCCTACCAAAATTGCTACTAACGCTTTGGGCACTCTGATCAGCCAAAGAATTGTTGCAATACTGCTTTCCTGTTCCCCACCGAAAAGGGTATTTATGATATCTGATATTGAAATATTGGTAGAGCCAATACTGATGTCTATGAAAAACAAAGGTATAATGGCAAGCGTCAGCCCTATTAATTTAATATCAATATATTTTTTATTCATAAAATTCTGTAATCCTCAAATTGCGGGTTGCAATATGGCTACATAAAATGATTTTTGTATTAATTTTAGTCACTCTTTTAGTTTGAATAACCTTTTTTTGATGTTTAAGAAAACTATTCTTTTTGATTTTGATGGGACAATCGCAGATACATTGCCACTTGTTGAACACCTCATTCAGAAAATTGGCCCACGGTATAGACTAGACTTATCCGAAAATAGAATAAGTGTATATAAAGATTTACCAGCAAGGGAAATTCTCCATAAGATTAAGCTCAAGAAATGGCTCCTTCCTTTTTTTGTTTTAGAAATGAAATGTCGTTTGTACTTCCAAAAAGCGTCTATCCCACTTTTCCCTGAAGTCAAGCATCAACTCTTACAATTGAAGAAAGAAGGTTATGAATTACAAATTTTAAGTTCCAATGCTTCAAGTACTATTCGGAAAATTCTTGAGAGAGAAAATCTCAGTCAGGTTGTTTCTGTGATTCATTCCTCATCAAAACTATTTGGGAAAGATAAAAAGCTGTCTGCTTTAAAACAGCAATACGGACATCAATTACTTTATGTTGGTGATGAAGTGAGAGATGCCGAAGCTTGTCAAATAGCACAAATCCCTATGCTTGCTGTAGGCTGGGGTTATAATTCTCCACAGGCACTCAAAAAAACTCTAATTATAGATTTAGTGGAAGAGCCAAATCTACTCACTCAAAAGATTCAACAGTATTTTTCTGAAATTCAAGCATAAAATCGATTCAGGTATAAATGAGGTTTGTATCAAATTGAAGTTTATGTATTTTTACTTTACTTTTTTCATTTTTAAGTACAGTGTTAAAATAAATTGATATTATCACTTTCTCTTATATGTTTAAAACGTATGAATATCAACCCATTTGATATTTAACTAAAATAATAATAGCATAAGAACAATTATTCAATAGCTTTGTCTTTTAACTTAGAAACTTAGTAACCTATAATAACAATGAGATCCTCCATCGCAGGCATTATTTCAGCTTTTACTTTTTTTTGTATAGTAGTACTGGACTCAAAAATTAACAACATTCCGCCTTTGGGTAAATTCCTTGACCCTTTTCAGGGATTCTGGCAAAATGAAGTTAAGAATGAAAAACTTCCAGAATATATTCAATTACCTAAAATGATTTCTGAAGGAACTATTTATTATGATTCTTTGTTAATTCCCCATATTTATTGCAAAAATGAACATGACCTTTATTACCTACAAGGTTATATCACTGCAAGACATAGGTTATGGCAGATGGATTTTCAATCCATGGCTGCTGCAGGAAGGTTATCTGAAATATTTGGTAGTATAACTGTCGAATATGACAGAAATATTAGGAGACAAGGGTTACAATATGGTGCTGAAAAATTCATCAAAGCTTTAAAAAATGACAAAAAAACATCATCAATTCTTTATGCATATACTGAAGGGGTTAATGAATATATCAATCAATTAAGTTATGCAACTTATCCTGTTGAATATAAGTTTTTCAATTATAAACCTGAAAAGTGGACACCTTTAAAAACAGCATTAATTTTTAAATATATTCAATTCTCTCTAAGTACTCCTGATTATGATTTTCAAAATACAAATTCTTTAAAGTATCTTGGAAAGAAAAATTTTGATTTACTTTTCCCCGATATGCTAGATATACAAGAACCAATTGCTTCTGATGACTCTTCATGGAAAAGCCTAAACCCTATTTTACCTATAAGACCAAAAGGGTTAAAAACACTCTCAGGTTTAAGAAAACATATTATAGAAAAAGAAGATCCTGACAATGGCAGTAATAATTGGGCAATAAGTGGTTCTAAGACTAAAACAGGCAATCCAATTTTATGCAATGATCCACATTTAAATTTCACAATACCTTCAACTTGGTTTGCAATTCAAATGATCCACCCCAATGGGAATGTTTTGGGTATGTCCATACCAGGCACACCTTGTATTGTCTCTGGGTGTAATGAAAATATTGCTTGGGGGGTTACAAGTGCAAGAAGGGACGATAGAGATTGGTATAAAATTTTGTTTCAAGATAAATCTAGGACACATTATTTGATTGACAACTACTGGTCTAAAGCTGACTTAAGGATTGAGGAAATCAAAGTAAGAGACAAAGAATCTATTATTGATTCTGTTAGGTACACAAGGTGGGGGCCAATTGTTTATGACAAAAACTTTGGAAATTCAAACTATAAACAGGGATATGCACTTAAATGGACAGCTCACGAAACTTCAGAAGAACTAAAATCGTTATACTTGTTAAATCATGCAAAAGATTATGATGAATTCGACGAAGCTCTAAACTATTTTTCAGGGCCTGCACTCAACTTTGCATTTATATCAAATAAAAATACTGTTGCATTAAACATCCAAGGTAAGTTTCCTAATAGATGGGATGAACAAGGTAAGTTTGTAATGGATGGAACAAGATCAGATACTAAATGGCAAGGGTATATACCAAATGAACATAATATAAGGATATTAAACCCTGAATCAGGTTATATAAGTTCTGCTAATGAGCATCCTGCAAGTAAACAATATCCATATTATACATATGGTCAAAAATATGAGTATTATAGAAATAGAAGAATTCACCAACTTCTAGACAGCGCCTTTGACCTCTCAATTGATGATTTATCCAATATGATGAATGACAACTATAGTTTATTTGCTGAAGAAAACCTTTCATTCATGTTAAATCACCTAGATAAAAAACTATTTTCTGATGCTCACTATGAAGTTTACAATAGTTTAAGAAAGTGGGATTACTATTATTCTCCGACAAGTATTAATCCAATTTATTTTGAGGAGTGGGCAAAAGCTATCAGAAGAATTACATGGGATGAGTTTCACAATCACCCTTCAATTGAATATTTAATGCCAACTCGCTCAAACACATTTAATATACTACAAAATAATAAAGATAACTTTTTTATCGATAAATTAAGAACTTCAAAAAACGAAACAATAAACAATATTATTTATGAAGCTTTTGATTCAACAATTCATAAAATTGAAACATGGAAACAAAATAATACTAATAAATCATTTAATTGGTCAAATTACAAAAACACTACTTTAAGACATTTAGCAAGACTACCAGGTTTTAGTATTAATAATATTCAAAATGGAGGATATCGTTATATTATTAATGCGACTAAAGAAATACACGGCCCTACATTTAGGATGCTAACTGAAATGACTCCACAAGGACCTAAGGTTTATCAAGTAATCCCTGGTGGTCAGTCGGGAAACCCTGGAAGTCCATATTATGATAACATGGTTGATGCTTTTACAAAGGGAGAGCTTTACAAGGTCCATTTTTTTAAAGAAAAACATTATCAAATCCCTCCTCCAAAAAATATATTAAAATCCGAAAAAATTCAAAAATAAAATGTATAACAATTATATAATATATGGTGCAAGCATTGCCATCGGAAGCAGTTTATTACAATTGTTTTTTCCATGGTGGATTGTGGTTTTCCCTTGTTTTTTGCTTGGGTTATTAAAACAGAAAAAAAATAACTTCTTCCCTATTTTCAGTACTGGTTTTATAAGCATTGGGTTATTGTGGGGTGTTTATGCTGCCATGATTCAAATCTATACAGGCTCAGAATTGAGTCATAGAGTTGCAGAAATGTTCCAATTACCTTCCAATGATTTCATTGGTATCATTAGTGCCATGATTGGCGGGTTCACAGGTGGATTATCTGCACTTTGCGGTGCTTTGATTAAATGGGCTTCCGTTGATTTAAAACCCGTTGAAAAATCAAGTACTCCTTCTGAATAACAAACTACCTCATGCTTAAGTTGAATGATAGTAAATGGAAAGCTAAAAATTCTAGTGCTTATTTGTCAAGAATTTTGAACAAGTGATTATATTTGCGACTTGAAAAGTTTTTCACAATTTTCCTAAAACAAAAATGGAGCTAAATCAACTAAGTGCAGTATCACCTATTGATGGCAGATACAGAAGTAAAACCTCATCTTTATCAGAATATTTTTCTGAATATGCTTTGATAAGATATAGAGTTTGGGTAGAAATTGAATACTTCATTGCTTTATGTGAGTCACCACTTCCACAACTAGAAGGTTTTGACAAATCTTTATACGCTCCAATCAGAAAAATCTATCAGGAATTCAGCTTAGAAGACGCTGAAAAAGTAAAGGAGTTTGAGAAAGTAACAAACCATGATGTAAAATCAGTTGAGTATTTCATCAAAGAGAAATTCGACGGTTTAGGCATTCAAGAGCAAAAAGAATTTGTTCACTTTGGTTTGACTTCTCAAGATGTAAACAACACGGCTATTCCTCTTTCATTAAAGAAAGCCAACGAAGATGTTGTTATTCCAATGATTGAAGAGATCATTTCAATGATCGATGTATTGGCAAACGAATGGGAAGCACAACCTATCCTTGCTTTAACTCACGGTCAGCCAGCTTCTCCTTCTCGCTTGGGTAAAGAATTTAAAGTATTCAGCTACAGAGCGAAAAAGCAATTGGAAACATTAAAGCAAATCCCTTACTCTGCTAAATTCGGTGGAGCTACAGGTAACTTTAATGCACACCACGTAGCTTACCCTTCTATTGACTGGGTAGAATTTGGTAACGATTTTGTAAACGAGCAATTAGGTTTAGACCGTTCTCAATACACTACACAAATCGAAAACTATGATAACCTTGCAGCCTTATTTGATGGTTTCAAAAGAATCAACACGATCTTAATTGATTTATCGAGAGATATCTGGCAGTACGTTTCTATGCGTTACTTCAAACAAAAAATCAATAAGAATGAAGTAGGTTCTTCTGCAATGCCTCACAAAGTGAATCCAATTGACTTTGAAAACGCTGAAGGTAACTTAGGTATCGCTTCTGCTATTTTAGAACACTTAGCAGTAAAATTACCGATCTCAAGATTGCAAAGAGACCTTACTGACTCTACTGTATTAAGAAACATCGGTGTTCCTTTAGGGCATATCCTTATCGCTTTACAGTCACTTCAAAAAGGTTTGAACAAGTTAGAATTAAATGCTGACCAACTTCAAGCTGATTTAGAAGACAACTGGGCAGTAGTTGCTGAAGCAATTCAAACAGTATTAAGAAGAGAAGGTATCCCTAACCCTTATGAAATGTTGAAAGACTTAACGCGTAAGAATGAAAAAATTACTGCGGAAAGTATTTCTGTTTTCATCGGCGGTTTAGATGTACCAGAAAATATAAAAGAAGAATTGAAGAAAATCACTCCTTATAACTATACAGGAATTTAATTTTCAATCATTCTTTAAATGATTACAGGGTTTAGCTTCATTAGAAGTTAAACCCTGTTTTTTTATTTTTCAAAAGAAGAAAGGATAACACTACACCACAATACCCATAATTGTGATATCATCACGCTGTTCTTCTTTACCTTGATGCAATTCTAAAAGGTGATCCAATTGATCTTTCTGAGTTGCTAATGGCAACCTTCCCATTCCCTTTAATACACTCTCAAACATCGTTTTCCCTAACTTTTTTCGTTGTGTATTGTTCTGATCAATATAACCATCAGTCGTTAAATAGATCACCGTATCTTTATCTAATAGCAATTCACTATTTTCAAATTCTCGTCCTTTTCGTTGAATTCCTCCAATTGCTTTTTTACTTCCATTGACAACGTGTAATTCCCCATCATTTTTGGTGAAATAATATAGCGGTCTTTTCGCTCCAGCAAAAACAACTTTGTTTTTATTGCCTTGTGGTGTGATTTTACATAAACATAGGTCCATACCATCAGTATTGTTTGAAGTTTCCTGCTTCAAGGCCTTTCTCACTCTCTGATGCAATCTCTCCAAAATATCCTTTGGATCATCAATTTTCAACTCATTGATGATATAATTAAACGACGCACTACCAATCATACTCATAAATGCACCAGGAACACCATGCCCCGTACAATCAATAACTGCCACAAAAAGACTGTCGTCATTTTGCCCTACCCAATAAAAATCTCCAGCTACAATGTCTTTCGGTTTATAAATTAAGAAGTGTTCCGTAAATACATTAGATAAATAATTCTCACTTGGCAAAACTGCATTCTGAATAGTTTGTGCATACCTAACACTGTTAGTAATATTATTATGCTGCTGTTTTAACGTTTCATTTTGAGACTGAAGCTCTTCATTTTTCTCTTCAATGTAATTACGCTGTGCAGTGATTTCTTCTTGTTGTTGAATCAGTTCTTCGTTCTGAACAGTGATTTCAGATTTTTGATCAATCAAGATTTGATTTTGCTTGCTGATTTCTTTTTGCTGTTCAGAAAGCTCTTCATTTTGAGCGACAACTTCCTCTGTTCTTTCCTGTACTAAGATTTCAAGTTTTCGTTGCTCCCTTTTCAATTGCATCGTTCTATACTTATAGAAAGAAACAAGCATAACGACTGTAAAAATCAAAACTGCAGTTCTAAACCAAATGGTTTTCCACCATGGAGGCAACACTTTAATACTGATACTATCTCCAACGGTATTCCAAACATCATGATTGTTAGAACCTATTATCTTGAAAGTGTATTCACCCGCATCCAAATTGGTATAAGTAGCTGTTCTTCTGTTGCCGTCTCTCCATTCATTATCAAAACCTTCTAACATGTATTTGTATTGATTTCTTTCTGAATGATTATAATTCAATGCTGCGAAATCAAAACTAAATACTGACTGTTCATGTGTCAGCGTGATATTCTCCGTTTCCTCAATAACATTTTCAAGAGGTGTTTCTTCTCCTAATCCTACTTTCTCGTTGAACAACTGAAAATTGGTAAATACCAATGGAGGCACTGTGTTGTTCATTTTCACTTCTAAAGGGTCAAATAAAGTCACCCCTGCACTATTTCCGAAAAGTATTTTTCCATTTCTCAGTCTTAAAACACAGCCTTTATTAAACTCCCCATCTTGTGAAAGGTCACTTCCTAAGTAGTTTACAAAAGTCTGGCTTTGAGGATCAAAACGAGCAATATTATTTTTTGCCGACACCCATATATTTCCTTCTTTATCTTGTGTTAACGCTCTAATTTCAGCATTCACTAATCCTTCTTTTGTACCAAAAGTTTTAAAGGTCCCTTTTTCTGAATCAAACTTTGATAATCCGTTAGATGTTCCCACCCAAATTTCTCCTTTTTGATTTTCCATAACCTGCGTGGGCACCGCACCACCTATTGCTACAGGGTCAGCATCATTAGGAATAAAAACTCTCATTTCTTTAGTTTTCAGATTATATACATAAAGACCGAAATAACTATTGAAATACATCTCCTGCTTACTGCTTTCAAAGAAACTGAATGAGCTATTGATAGGTGCATCTTTCTCAACTGGAAGGATACTTTTAGAAACTTGCGAAGTTTTAGGATCAAACATAAAAATGCCCTGATCATGTACAATCACCCAAAAATTCCCCATGCTGTCTTCATACCCTTTCCATATATTATTATTAGGTAAAGATTCAATTCGTTCAGGATCATGTTGAAAACGGATAAATGTCTCTTTTATAGGATCAAATTTATTCAAGCCTCCTCCCCATGTACCGATCCAAAGATGATGATCTTTTCCTTTGGTAATTGATAAAACTGCATTTGAACCAATACTTTTTGGGTTTTTAGGGTCATGCTTGAAGACCTTCATTCTCTGTGTTTTTTTCTCAAACACATTCAGACCTCCACCATCAGTACCAAAATAGATGTATCGATTATCTTCATGAAAACAAATGATATTATTATTGGTAAGCAACTCATATCCTCCTCTATTTTGGGAAATAAGACTGAAAGCATTCGTTTGAGAGTTCCAATAATTCAATCCTTTTCGAAAACCTCCTAACCAAATATTTTTTGCATTGTCTTTATAAAACCTAAGAATATGATTCTCTGATAAACTATTCGGATCATTGGTTTTATTTTGAATACTTTCATATTTATTCGTTGACGGATCTAATACTGGTAATGGATGATTTAGGTTGATTCTTTGTTATATGTATATGAGACATTACAAAGAAATACGTTGTCCTCACTGTGAAGGCAACGATATAGTGAAAAATGGTCATAG
>NZ_JABANE010000113.1 GCF_012844305.1 Flammeovirga aprica JL-4 | reverse complement strand
AATGAAGGAGTTTATATACCCTTTACCGATGAAATTCAGGTTTAGTTTTGCTTGGAAAAACTTATTGAAGGGATTTTTATAAAATTGTACTAAATAATAAGGATTTTATTTGGATTAACCATAAGAGAAGTCATGGGCTTATGGGAAGCTATCACATTTTCCAACTTTCATTATAATCTTGACATACCTCAAAGATTTACAGTCTTTATAACCATTTAAATACAGATAAGCCAAATATTATAATCACAAGTTGATAAATGATTTATCTTCCCATAAGCCCATAATTGAAATTATGGATCTACGAAATACTCGCTTTCATTTGTCCTAGTACTTATCTAGAAAATAAGGATTCATTTTGTTATAAGACTTAAGAATTCAAGCATTATAAGTTTTAAGAACAAGTTCATTTTCATCAAAAAGCAATAAAAAAAGAGGCTCCTCAGATAAGGAACCTCTTTAACTCTTGAATTTCTAACTGAAAATTCATCTGATATTATTTGAGACACTACCCTCAAATAAATAAATTCTAAGAGAATCAATATTCGCATTAATTCATCTAATTATAAAACGTTAATCTTCATGATCTACAATCACTCGTTTAGTGATTAATATTCCGCTTTTATCTGTGTAAAGTAGAATATAGATTCCGGTTTTAAGTCCTAATTTCTGACCTACTTTGAAGGATTTTGCTTCTGATACATTGAATTCTTTTATCAAGGCACCTACTGGCGAAAAGAGTTTAATATTACCATTCAATGGTGTTTTACCCTCCACTGTAAAAACGCCTTTTGTACTAGGGTTCGGGTAAATATTGATGCTCAAAGATGACAACTCTTCCACTAATCCTTTAGTAGTAGACCTTCCATTAGAACCATTACAAGTTGCATCTGCTTGAGCTTGAGTTTCAAAGCACTGATCACAGCTAGCTACTGGTCGGCAAGGAGGACATTTTACGGTGATATTATCGACATTCTGTTGTGCCTGCACACTTATCCAACACCCGAAAATCAGTAGTAATGTTGTTATAATTTTCTTCATTTTATTCTTTTTTTGGATGAAGAGCCACGAACCAGTGACCCTTCATCATTGATTTCTAAAGTGTCTTGATAAACTTAATAATGTTAGCTTTCTCCTCTTCTGAAAGTGCATTGTAAGCTGCTCTTACTCCAGAGGCATCACCACCATGTTTCTGAATAGCTCCTTCCAAAGAATTCGCTGAACCATCATGCATAAATAAGGTTGGATGTCCATTTCTTTCTAATAAATCAATGTTTCTACCAATACCCCAAAGTGCAGGTGTTCTGAAGTCTCCATTATTGACATTATGCAATTTCATATCAGTATATGGACGGATCACCAAATCTCTAAATTCTTTCGGTGCATCACTTCTTGTTTTCTGTGATACTTGGTGACAAGTGGCACAACCTACTTGATTAAAGGCTAACTCTCCTTCAGCTACACCTGGAATATTATAAGAATTAGCACTTCTTGTTGGCACCGTTAAAAACTTCGTGTAAGCAACGATTTGCTCTAAATCCTCTTGAGAGATATCTGTATCAGGATCAATTCCATGATCTTCAATCAAGGCATTTCGAGTTTGTTCCTCTACTGTCTCAGCACCTCCATCCCATCTTAATCCAACTTCAGCTCCTGCAATCCACTGTAAGAAACCAACACCATAAACTGCTGGCGGTACACGCGGACCTCTTGGAGTTTGAATTACTTCAGGTCCTCTACCATCTCTAAAGTGACAAGTTCCACAAGTCGTAGAGCCAATTTTTGCTTCTCCTAATTCCACTTGATACTGATTGTAACCACCTGCTTCGCTTCTGTTAATTACGCCATGGAATAAGTGATGCCCTTCAAGGAAATCATCCACATCATCCTCACTTTCTACTGTAATAGAATGCTGAGTAAAGATGGCATCTCTCTCTAAATTGTAGTTTCTTTCGTTGAAACCAGCAGTTTCTAAACTTGGCAAAATCATCAGTGTAGAAGCTTTACCAGCGGACGCCAATCTTGGGTCTCCAAGTGTATTAAAACCTTGACCAATAAAGTAATTTTGAAGGGTGTTATACGTTTGTGCACCACTACCACCCGCTACTGCTGTGATTTCATAATTTACCATATTACCGTAGTTGTACCCAGGACCTAAATCTGCGTAAGTTGTTCCTGAAACACCACCAACGGTTGTTGCATATCTTGGTGCAGGAGAATCACCAATATCCAAAATATCAATTCTTACTACCGTTACATCTTGTCCTGCATGTGGGTGAAATGTACCATTGGCAGAAGTCAGTTGAGGATCGATTCTTAAGTTATCTGGGCCGTCAGTAATAATTGTTTCATAACGGTCTAGGTAACGTAATTGGTCTGCATTATGAACTGCATCAAAAATCGCCTCTGTGATACCATCATAAGCATGTGGATGTCTGAATCTCATCCAATTGGCACCAATTGAGCTGATTGTCGGACGAGTTCTTGGGTCAATTCTTTCTCCTTCTGTGGTAAATAACGAAGAGTACATGTATTGATCACCAGGGTCATCGGTCATATAACCTTGTTTTTTATATCTGAAGAAATAATAGAAATCACCCGCATCCTTACACTTCGCTGGAACTTCTCCAGTTTCATTCAGTTTAATGCCTTCAAATTCAATTTGATTACATGAGCAGAAGAATTCAAAATCAGGATCACCGCCCGCTTGAATACCGATCGTTTGACCATAACTTACAGAGACCGTTGATAAATCTTCTGCTAAATCAAACGTGTAACCATGTGTGCCTGGAGCTACTCCTAAAACTGGCGTTGGCAATGCTGGTGATGGATATAGTACTAAAGGCACGTCACCACAAGGATTTTCAGCACATTCCTGACAAGGACCTCCACAGTCTACTCTTGTTTCACCTTGATTTAAAATACCATCCGAACAAGTAGGTGCTGGGCCACCTTCTAAAATAGCGACATTTCCTAAATCAATAGGACAATCACCTCCATTACCCCACCTTACCATAATATGATAAGTTCCTGGAGAAAGATCTGCTACTGTAAACCACTCTGAATTATCATTTCTAGCATAAGGGTAGGTTTGGCCTCCATCAATTGAGAATTCTAATAACTCTCTTCCTTCTACATCATCATACACAAACGTAATTGTTCCATCCGATAAGTTTTCAACAGATTCATTCGTCTTTTGAACAGTCGCATTTGGATTTGGAGTACCGTTACAAACTACATCACATGACATACAATTTGCTCCACCACAATCTACGCCTGTTTCATCTCCATTTTGAATACCATCTTCACAAGTTGGGCAATCATTACAACTGCTTCCTCCACAATCGACACCTGTTTCATCTCCGTTTTGTATACCATCATTACAAGTAGGTACAAAATAACATTGTGATACTTGAGCTACTTTCTCTTGCTCATTACTGCCTTGAACTTTTATAGTATAATCCGTATTTGTAGAAATTTGAACGAAACGTTTGTAGTAACCATCTCCCTGAACATCAGGTGCATAACATTGTCCATTCAAACACATATATAATGCGGTTCCAAGGTCTTCGCTGTAATATAGAATTCCTTGACCATCAATAATTGTCAAACCGAAATCACTACAAGATCCTTCACCAGGTCCTGATGGACAAGGAGTACAAGAACCTCCACAATCTACACCTGTTTCATCTCCATTTTGAATATCATCAGAACATGTATTAGTAGCTATTTCTTTCACGATAAACCATACATTACCAACGCCTTCTCCTGTTATATCACCTTGTACATTATCTCCAATATAGTAGTACAATGGGCTTCCATCAAATGTCAATTGTAACTGTCCATCACAAGTTCCACTTAAACCAAACTCACCTGTTACACCTGAAGGTAAAGTCGTTGGCAAAATCAAATTAGCTTTTGCATCTGTAACCACATAAGGCCAGTTTTCAGCACAACCTCCTGTACAATTTGTAAACTCTGAATTATCATTGGTCCATGTGTAAATTGTCATTGGTGCTTGATCTCCATATTGAGCTACTAAATATTCTCCATGCGTTGGAGAAGTGGCTACAGAAATTACAAGGTCTTCATAAGTTGGAAGAGGATCTTCTGTACAAGTCGGGCAAATACCACCACAATCTGTTTGTGTTTCATTACCATCACGTATACCGTTTTCACAAGAACCCACGGTTACAGTTCCTAAATCTGTACTACAATCACCATTGCTCCATTGAATTGATGCAGGATAGCTTCCTGATGCAATATTTTGAATTACAATAGACTGATCACTAATTGGAGTAGTGTAAGAGGTACTTCCTAAAATGAAAGTAACGCTATCATAATCATTATTGACATTATTAAAATTAAATATCACTGATCCATCCAAAGCGCCATCTGAAGTCTCATTGGTTGTTGTAACTCCTGTAAAAATGGAAGAAGGGTTATTCAAACCAGTACATGGAAGTGGTTCTCCTGCTTCTCCCACAAAATTGACATAGTCGATATTTAGAGCAGCATCTCCAGACTGAAAAATCACTTCAAATGTAGCTCCTTCCTGAATATCAACCGAGTGAGTAACCGTTTGATAGTTACCTACCCATCCTCCTGTACTTGTAAATGGTATATTTCCTTGATCTACACCATCCACAAAAATAGAGATCTCTCCAGATAATTCAGATGCATAAACAATCTCAACTGAAGATGCTGAAGAAGCATTGGCTATTGAAAAACCAGCTCCTTGAGACGAAATGTAAGCAACCCCTTTTCCATTTGAAGCGGAAGCGTCATCATAAATAGATGCTCCGCCAAGGATAGAAGCCATTTCTACTTCTACTTTTCTTGAAGAAACGGGTGGAGGTGTCACTTGACAAGGCGCACATGATCCTCCACAGTCTACACCAGTCTCATCCCCGTTTTGTATGCCATCATCGCAAGTCGGGTCTGGATCAGGGTTAGAAGAATCTCCTTTTGCTTTAGCAACTACTGTGTATGCTGGTGAAATATACTGTCCTGTTGCATTGTCTTGAATTTTTAGCTGAATAGTGTATGTCTGCCCCACTTCTAGCCCTGCCACTTCTCTTTCCCACCTTGTACCTGATTTAACACCTGCATTACAGTTGCTTCCTAAACAGATGTAATTCCATCCACCTGTCCAGTTTTGATCCTCAAAATAGATTGTACCTATCCCATTCTCTACTTCAACTCCGTATTCCTGTGCATTGGAAACAGAAAAAGAAAGTATGAAAACTATAAATAGAGAAATTAGTTTTTGAGAAAGGTGAATACTCTGGATCAAAGTAAATAGAGAGTGTACCCTTCTAGGAATACTCATCTCCTTGAGAGTAATTAATTCATTCATTTTTTAAGTTGTAAGTGTAAAATTGTTTAAGTAATTAACCTAGAGATGTTTCAAACATTCTCTTAGAATCATACCTGATTAATTGTCGAAAATTTAGGTATTCACCGTAGTCACTCAAAGAAATGTACTACTTTAAGTCTACTTCTGAGCGTACTCAATCGTTACAGGAAAAAAAATGATCTTTTAGTTTCTATCGTCAAAAAAAGCAGTAGTATTTAACGTGTATCTGTTGATTTCTGTAGTACTTCACACCTCTTTAAGAAGAAAAAAGTACCCTTCAAAACAGTTTAAATAACCCTTCAAAAATAAAAAAAATGGACATTTCACGTGATTTAATCGTAAAACATCCATTCTTTATTTACTTCAAACAAGTGAAGTATAAATTCTAAAATAGAATTGAGGGAGAATTTTGAGGCTTCAAATTATAAAACCAATAAATAGCCTACTTCAAATTAAGAATTTGGTCCAGCACAAAATTTATACAACATTGTTGAGGATGGAATATGTCCAAGGCGTTCGGCCTCGACCCAAGATTCACATGCTTTGTCTTTTTCACCTATTTCGGAATATACATTTCCTAAGATATGATGTAGTTTCTCATTATTAGGCCTTAACCTTAAAGCCCAATTCAAATCACGTATCACCTCCTTATGTCTATCAAGCTTCAACAGCAAACGGGCTCTTAAATAATAAAGATTGAAATGAGTATTAGGAATGTCTTCCCCATTTAATATCACCGCATAAGCTGCTCCATATGTGGTTGTATATTCTTCGGTCGTTACAAGCACTCCTTCCGTTAAAATATCAATGGCTTTTTCAGGGGAATTCAATCCCGAAGAATACACTTCAGAGTAAGCCGCATAGGCATCGTAATTCCACTTGTTTTTAGTGATTAAAGATCTAAATGTTTTCGCACTGTTATTGTATTCCTGAATGTTGAATTGAGAAAGCGCCAATTGCCACAACATCTGTTCTGTCAGCACATTATTGGAACTGTCTCTTAGTTCTGTCAAGAGATAATGCAACGAAGTATATTCTTTGTCTTCAAACAATTGCAGAGAGGTATTTTTCAACACCGAGTGTAGACTATCATACAGCTTTCGATGCTGTGTATACAAATATTGCATATCATATTCTACAGACTCCAGGATCTGAAAAGCAGTGACATAATCATTCAACTGTGCTGCTCTTTGTGCTTTCTGAAGGAAGGAATATTCATATGCTATTTGCTCTTCTACTTTCTTATCTTTCAGGTAATTATTCACTCCAATAAAGGTAATCACTAAAAAAAAGAAGCCAATCACAGACACCATACCCCATCGCATCACTTCCCGGTCTTCTCTCTTTTTGGAAGCATTAGAGTATGCAGGTTGATAATTTTTAGGAAGAGGCGCTCTTTTCTTCTTTGTAGTAGATCTTTCCTGAAATAGCCATGCGTCATACAGTTCACGTTGTGTTTCGTTTGATAGATTATTATAAGCAGTAATGATCAATTTGAAATACTCCTCCGCGTTCTCATGATTGCTTACATCAGGATGGTATTTCTTTGCCATTCGTTTGTAAGCACGTTTGATTTCTCTTGCTGAGGCTTTTTCGTCAATTTCTAGTATTTGATAATAGGTAAACATGTTATTAGTAATAATCGTTGGTGGGTGTTTTGGTTTATTTCAAACGGTTGTAATATAGCAAATTAACATTTTTAAACAATTTTAGAAAGATATTAGAAGTAATTGATATAAATCACCGTAAAGTTGTTATTGTTTTATATTAATTTGCACGCGTATATACCAATCTTATCTTATATATTATAATGGATCAAATAATAAACCAAAACGTACAAGCTTGGTTGGAAGGACCTTTTGACGAAGCAACAAAAACAGAAATTAAACGCTTACAAGCCGAAGACGAACAAGAACTCAAAGAAAGTTTTTACAAATCACTTGAATTCGGTACAGGTGGTTTACGTGGTATAATGGGTGTGGGTACAAACAGAATGAACAAATACACTGTTGGTATGGCCACTCAAGGATTAGCAAACTATGTAAAACAACAAGTAGAAGGAACTCCAAAAGCAGCAATTGCATATGACTGTAGAAATAACAGTTCTTTCTTTGCTGAAGTAGCGGCAAATGTTCTAGCTGCTAACGGATTTACAGTTTATTTATTTGATGAACTTCGTGCAACTCCAGAATTATCTTTTGCAATTAGAGAATTAGGTTGTCATACAGGTATTGTACTTACTGCCTCACACAACCCTAAAGAATATAATGGTTTTAAAGCTTACTGGGCAGACGGTGGTCAGGTGGTACCTCCACATGATGGAAATATCGTTGCTGAAGTTAGAAAAATTGAATCCATCGAAGATGTGAAGTGGGAAGGCGGTGCCGGAGAAGTTGTGAAAATCAACAAAGAGGTAGATGAGCCTTACTTAAACATGTTAGAAGGTTTGGCTGTTTCTCCTGAAGCGATCAAAGCACAGAAAGACTTGAAAATCGTATTCACTTCTATCCACGGTACTGGTATCACTATGGTGCCTCGTATTTTAGAAAGACTTGGATTCGATAACGTTCATATCATCGAGGAACAAGCTGTAGTGGACGGTAACTTCCCTACTGTAGTTTATCCTAACCCAGAGGAAGCTGAAGCATTGAGCATGGCTTTAGCAAAAGCAAAAGAAATTGACGCGGATATCTTATTGGGTACTGACCCTGATGCTGACCGTGTGGGTATTGCTATCAAAAACCACAAGGGTGAGTGGACTTTATTAAACGGTAACCAAACTGCTGCTTTATTATTCAACTACGTGATTTCTGCTCGTAAGAAAGAAGGTAAAGCGCAAGACAACGATTTCGTTTGTAAAACTATCGTTACAACTGACTTGATCGACCGCTTCGCGAAAGCCAACGGAATGCCTTGTTACAATGTATTGACTGGTTTCAAATACATCGCTGAGGTAATCAAAGAGAAAGAAGGTAAGGAAAACTTCATCGTAGGTGGTGAGGAGTCTTACGGTTACTTGATCGGTGATTCAGTAAGAGACAAAGACGCTATCGCTGCTTCTTCAATGATCTGTGAAATGGCAGCTTACTATAAAAATGAAGGTAAATCAATGTTCGACCAATTGATCGATATCTATGTTGAACACGGTTACTTCAAAGAGAAATTGATCTCAATCACTAAGAAAGGTATGAGCGGTGCAGAGGAAATCGCTAACATGATGAAAGAACTTCGTGCTAACCCTCCTGCAACAATCAACGGTTCTACTGTGCTTGAAATGAGAGATTACCAATCTTCAGTAGCTACAGATTTAGTTTCTAAAGAAGAGTGTACTATTGATCTTCCAAAATCAAATGTATTGCAATTCTTCTTAGAAGATGGTACTAAGATTTCTGCTCGTCCATCTGGTACAGAGCCAAAAATCAAGTTCTACTTCAGCGTAAACACTTCTATTGCTTCTGCTGACGAGTTTGATACTGCTGATGCGGCATTGGAAGAAAGAGTAGCAAAAATTATCGAAGACATGAAGCTTAAATAAGCATCGTCTTTATTGATATTTATTGGCCAATAATCTTAAAAGGGTTATTGGCCTTTAGAGCATGTTTGGAATATATATTTTAGACGTAAAAATTTTCCATTTAAGGTTGTGAGGAAATTAATTTCAGAGAAAATAGTGGTTCTATAGTTGATGAAATTAATAAACTCATGTTCTTAAAGTGAGAATTTTTACTAAAAGAGATATTTCAAACATGCTCTTACTTTTTAAAAAAGGATAAAAACAATCTGATTCTTTTAAAATCCCTTATAATAAAACAACTTATCTAAATTCCACTGTCCATTTTCCAACCACAGCTGTTTTAGTACGTTTTAAAAAGCAAATCAAATTACAGTTCTACTAAAATTATGTTTACGTGAAAAAGGTAAAAAAAATCATCGTAAGAGAAGCTCAATACTTCTTTTTCGCCCTGATCCTTATCGGTGCAGGAGCTTTACCTTTTCTAACTGATCATTTCTCAAAAGAGCATCAAACAACGGTCGCTCAAAACTTATCTAAAAACAATATTACTATTCTAAATGAAGGAGAAATTGAAGTACAACAAGTACAACTCAGTAAATCTTCTTTTTTGGACTTGGATTGGAGCACGCCCCCGAAGGGAGATCTATCTAAAATGGATCTATACTTTATGTACTTTGCGTACGTTTTCCTTGTTCTGTTTTTTATTTACCCTGTTAGGTATAACATTTATATCCTTAATTATCTTTTGGATTAATACCTTCAGCTCATAAAAAGCATTTTAGAATACTATATCAATTGTTACAAAAAAGACATCATTAATAATAAATCACTTAACCAACAATACAGACAAAGGTTGCATTAGTACCAAGCGTACCAATGTGACCTTTGTTGTTTACTGGTTTCAACTATCAGGTAAAATACATTAAACAGCAGTTTTATGTTGTTTAACTTGTAAAACCTGCCTCTCAGCTAAAAGTTTTCTTTCTACACTTATTAAATTATAAATTGCTTATATAAATAATTTAGGATTATGTTTTGGCTCTGCCAAAGGAACAATAGATTAGAAATATAATGAGGACATTCAACTACCTTTTATTCATTGTATTTTTAGGACTTTCATCTTGTGTTAGCACAAAAGAAAAAAGCACTAAGGATATTACGATACACTGGAAACAACGAACAAACGAAGCGAATGACAAGCACGAATCATTTGCAGAATTAACAATCAAAAACGTAGGTAAACAAAAATTAGATAAGGGGAATTGGGAACTTTATTTCAACAATAAACCTTGTACAAAATTAAATGCAGACCTTGCGGGTAAAGATGTCGATATCCAAAATATCAATGGAGACTTCTTTAAAATCACGCCTAAACAATCTTTCAAAGGATTAGCGACAGGTGATAGCATTATTGTTCCTCTTTATACAAACAGTGCCGTAATCAAATACACTGACAGAGCTCAAGGTTTCTACTTTGTTTTCAACAACGGCAATAAGAAAGAGTTCTACACTCCTAGTTACTCTTACAGTGATTTAGAGCCTGGCATGGCGAAAATCTCTGATACAGACACTTATGAAGTTGAAACGAAAGAAATCAGATATGAAAAGAATAGTAAGTTATCTCAAATAGAGTTAACTACTGCTCATAAGATCATTCCTTCTCCTTTCAAAGTAACAGAAGGAAAATCAAGCATTGACATTACAGCATTGAAGCAAATTGAAGCTTCTGCCAAATTAACTCGTCAAGCTAAATTATTACAAAGCTATTTCAAAGACGCTACTGGCGTTGAGCTTGAAGTAGTGGCTAAGGCTACTCAAAATGCTATTGAGCTAAAAGAAAAGAAAGTGAATGCTTCTGAGCAGGCTTACACTTTAAATATCAATGAAAATAATATTGAGATTTCTGGTCAGGAAAAAGGACTTGTTTATGGTATTCAAACATTAAGAGGTCTTTTGCCTATCAAAGGTGAATCCAACAAAATCAAAACTGCAAAAATTCAAGATCAGCCTCGTTTTGAATACAGAGGCTTGATGTTAGATGTAGCAAGAAACTTCCAGACAAAAGAAACAATTTTGAACCTTCTGGATGTAATGTCATTCTACAAAATGAATACGTTGCACTTCCACTTAACGGACGATGAAGGATGGAGAATTGAGTTGAAGAAATTCCCTGAATTGACTGAGATTGGTAGTATCCGTAAGCACCCAACTTCTGAATACAGTAATTACCCTGCTTATGGTTCAGGTGCTGAAGGCATTGAGAATGTTTCAAACGGTTATTACTCTGTAGAAGATTATGTTGAAATTCTTCGTTTTGCAGATGAAAGAAACATCACTATCATTCCTGAAGTTGACTTACCGGGTCACGCACGTATTGCTATCAATGCGATGAAATTCAGAGCGGATAATTTACGTAAAGTTGAAAAGAACGCTGAGGCAGATAAATACATTCTTCATGATCCAAATGATGAGTCTGAATATTCTTCAGTTCAAGGTTTCAATGACAATACAATCTGTCCTTGTCAAGAATCTTCTTACACTTTTATCGATGATTTGATCGGTGAATTCAGAAGTATTTATGAGCAGGCAGGTATTCCATTAGAAACAATGCACCTTGGTGGTGATGAAGTAGCTCATGGTGTTTGGGAGAAATCTCCACTTTGCCAAGAGTTTATGAAAGAAAATGGCATCGACAACATCAACGAGCTTAAAGGTTTTTATGCAGTAAAACTTGCTGAGATCGCAAAGTCAAACCAAATCAAATTACAGTTATGGGATGATATTCTTCATCATGCTGAAGGTATGTCTCCAGAAAACTTAACACTTAATGCTTGGGATAACTCATGGGGTACAGGAACTGAGGACTTCGGTTATAAGAGAGCAAATGAAGGTTATGATGTGATCCTGACAAGCGTATCAAGTTTGTATTTTGATATGGCTTACACTAAAGAAGTAAATGAGCCTGGTTTCTACTGGGGAGATTATAACGACACTAGAAATATTTTCAACTACTTGCCTACTAACTTCTTTGAAGTAAGTCACAAACTACGCTTAGGCGGTGAATTGACAGTAGCTGAAATGAAAGACAAAGAGCGCTTAACTGCCAAAGGTCTATCACATATCAAAGGTATTCAAGGTGCATTATGGGCTGAGACATTAAAATCTCCACAAGATGCTGAGTACTTGCTTTACCCTAAGTTAATGGCATTGGGTGAAAGAGCTTGGGCTAAGTCGCCAGTGAGAAAGGGTGATAAAGAAAAAGCGATCTTCAAAAACCTTGATCAGCAATGGAATGTTTTTGCCAATGCTGTAGGTCAAAGAGAATTCAACAGATTGGCATCATGGGGCCGTCATTTCAGAATTCCTCCTGTAGGTACTGAATTGAAAGATGGCGTATTGAAAGTGAATGTTGCCTTCCCTGGTCTTGAAATTCGATATGCATCTGTGAAAGATACACTAGACAATAATTCTAAAGAGTTTACTTCACCAATGAAAATTGACGGAGCTATTCAAATTGCCGCTTTCGATGAATTCGGTAATCATGGTAGAGTACAAGTCATTTCATTGGACAAAGAAATTATCTAAAATTAACTGACAAGCAACCTTTCATAACCATTCTTTTTGGCAACATTAAGAATGGTTTTTTTATATCTTTTTCTGACGCTTAACACTAAATAATCATTGTATGATAACAGTTGTTAAACTAACTCCACATATCACAAACTAGGCATAAAACGCAAACCTCAATATTTTATTTCTGAATTAAACATCCAACAGTATAATATTTCATTTCTAATCAATTCAACAAAGTATACAACGGGTTTAAATCCATTATTTCAAAGTATAACCTCTAATATTTATGCTACTTTCGTTTCACGAATTACAAATAATTTTTATTAATCTCTCATACAGTACTAAGTCAGATTTCTTTGAGTTTAACCTATCCTTTTTCATCCATTATTGCTTAGGTTTTTATTATCCTAACTGTTTTACATACGCACTAAACCTACTTCTATAGATTGAAAAATGATCATCTAAACTTCTCATTTTTTTAGTTTGTCTCAGTACTTATTAATCAACTAACTCTGATGATTAAACAAATTTTTACTTTTCTATTTTTATCATTCTTAAACATCACAATTCCCACCTCAGCACAAGGTATTTTGGGCCTTTACCGTGTTAATAGTGATAACAGTGAAGAACAACTCGCTAACAATGCAACCCTAGGTTTTGGTAATCCAGGCACTTCTTCCTCTATTCTATCAAAACAAATTGTGGTAAGAAATGAATCAGACACTGAGTCATTAAGAATTTATGATATCACTTTTGATAAAAATGGCATTTTTGGGTATTTCCCAGCTTCAGATGAAATGACAATTCCACCCAATCAGGTGGGTAGTTTTCATATCTATTATGTTGCATCAGGTAACATTGAAAAACATAACGGGTTTATAAAATTCTCTACTTCTGATGCTTCAAAGCCATCTATCTTCATTAATGCTATTGTAAATAAAGATGATGGTGAATTAAAATTAATTAGCAATGATTATCCTATCGTCAATAATCAGATTGATTTAGGTGATATTGTTATTGGTGAAACTAGACGTTTTACTGTTGAAATGGAGAACATTGGGAAGGGTTATATGTTTGTCGATAAAACAGAATTTGAATCTGCATCAAATACTATTGTTTCCTCTTATCACAAAAAGGAAGGCTTTAGCAGTGGTACCACTTTCAACAATAATTTTGCATTCAAAGCGACAAAGAAAGGAGCTTTTGAGATCCTTGTAAAAAACAAACTTGAAAGGGGACAAGTAGATGTTCATCAATTAAAAGTGATTGGAAACGTTTTGGCACCTGAGGCAGTGCTCAGCTATGATGGGAAAGTTCTTCAAAAAGAAAATACAATAGCGGAACTTCCTAAACCTTTTGCAAGACAGACATTCACATTTGAAGTCAAAAATAATGGAACTTCTGATTTAACGATTAACGGTGTCACACTCAACCAAAGTGATAGCCGTGAATACCATATGACAAATAGTGGTTCGTTTAAAACAATCAAACCTAATGAGGCACTAAACTATACACTGGAATTAATCCCTTCTAGCATTGGTCAAAAAGACATTGAGCTGATTTTTAATACAACAGACCCTGATCTATCGGCAGTGAAAGTGAATTTTTCAACTGTTGTTGAAGCTGCTCTTATTCGTTTTGAGGATAAAGACGGAAATGAGATTGTTCAAAATTTAGGTTTTGATATGACGCCTACGACCGACAATGCTGTTGTTACAGAAGAGATTTACATTAAGAATGTCGGGAATAAAGTCATGAATATTACTCAGTTTACTGAAGTTTATGATATACACAATCAGTTTTCTTTTGATTATAGTGGAGGTGATATTGGCGCCAATCAAAAACAAAAAATCACATTTACCTACTCCCCTAATGGGAAAAACACTTATAAAAATAGCTTTCCTATCGATATTGTTTCTAATAGTCATGAGTACAATAACATACGATTCAGTGTACATACTTTTCACCAATATCATGAAGCTGAATTAAGGTACAATGGAAATTTAGTTTCAGAATCTTACCCCATTGATTTTGGACGTTTTGATATCAACAAAGGGAAAGAGGTAAAATTGATTGTAAAAAACTCCGGTACTTTACCAATCAGAATTAATCAGGTTAGTTTCAAAGATGGAGATCAACTGAATTTCAATATCAAGGAATACACTCAAGATGAAATCAGTGCTGGATCAGAAGGATATGTGATTGTATATAGTACTTCTTCCAAAGCCCATCAATATTATGAGGAAATTTTAAAAGTAGAAACTTCTGATTATAAACAACCTGTTCAGACAGTAAAGCTCACTTCCAACCCTGTGAAATCAGAGTTTTACATGAGTAATCCAGAGAATACCATTACGGTATGGAATGGAGATATTGAAGAATATGGTCCTTTAAGTTATGATAGAGATTTTGAATACACTTACGTTATTCAGAATAAGGGAGTCGCTCCTCTTACTCTAAAAGCTATAGATGTAGAGCAGAATGATGGTTATACATTAGAGTTTTCAGGTTTAGATCTCCCACTTGTACTTCAACCTTCTGAAAAAACATCACTGATCATGAAGGCCAATCCTCATCTTCCAGGAGTTTATGATGCTAAAGTTAAAATCACAACTGATGAACCTGGTGCCAATGATTTTTCTTATACTGTCAGAATGAACTCTTTACTTCCCGTATTGGAAGTTCTGCATAACAATGAAGTCATAACCCCTTCTACTATTGATTTTTCTTCCATAGACAATTATACTTTAACACTACTCAATAGAGGCTCTGAAATATTGGACTTGACTTCAGTGCGAATAGAGGATAATAGTGAATTTAAAGTAGAGTATGATGAAAATATTGATTTCCTAAGACCGACGGAAAGTTTAGATTTAACTATTAAATATTCTCCTAATGACAATGCTAAAACAACTGCAAAATTTATTGTCAACACCAACGATCAAAAGGCAGTAGATTTCACTTTACTTTTAGAAGAAAGAACTGTTACAAGCATTGATCATCAATATTCAAATGTTGAAGTCTATCCTATTCCTGCTGATCAACAACTCCATATCAAAGGTTTGTCTCAAAAAATTGAGATTCAAATCTATGATCTTTATGGACATAAAATTCTAGATCAATTCTCCAACGGAACTGTAGATGTAAGCTCACTTTCTGCGGGTATTTATCTTTTGGAAATTGATGGGAAAGCAGTAAAAAAGATCTTTATCAAGTAAATAAGCCTGAGAGTTCTGCTCAAAGGAACCGAAATCGTTAACTTTACTTTAAGAGATTTGCATCACACCGTAATACTTTAGAATTTTGTAATTAGGAGTCAATGCAAATGTCTCCTTATCAAAGAAAAGAATATGCAGAATACGCCAGAATTAAATAGTCAGGGAAAATATCTTGGTACCATCACTAAAGACTTTATCAAAGTTTATTCGGTACTTCAAGAGGCTTCTTATCAAATCAGAAAAAGAAACTTCTCTCAATACCCTATCTTCCCTGTAAGCAAAACACAGGCAAGTGTAGGACAATACATTGTAGGGCCTCAGCAAAAAGAATTTTTAGAATGGAATTACAATGTTTCATTCGCCGAAGAATTCCTTCAGAAAGAACTTATTCTTGCTGAAAAGTATGAGGAGTTTAAAAAGAACTATAAAAATGCAGATGAATTCTGTTGCCTATTCGTGATTGATGAAGACTTTGTCAATTTCGTATTTATCCCTTACCCTGTGGATGAGGAAGGTAAAGAGGTGTTATAAAACAAGTTATAATTACTGAGTAGTATATATCTCTCCGTAAATAAAGGCATAAATTTTGAAGCTAATTTCAAGATTTATGCCTTTACTTTTTTATTGATACTTTATTACAAACTTTCTGAACTATGAAAAAATTCTTTGTACTACCTCTACTTCTTCTATTACAAAATTATGCTCATGCACAGTCCTTGTTAGGCTATTCATTGCTTCAAAAAACAACACCACTAGAAATTATTGCTGATTCAGTTTCACTCAATGGAATCTCTGGGACATTGGAATGCGAAAGTATTTATGCTAATAATAAAAAAAGTGTAAGGAAAATATATCAAATCAAGTTTATGGCCTACAAGTATTATTTTAGTGAAGCAGAAATTCAAAATATGATTCAGTTTCTGGATAAAAAATATGGGTTGTCGCTAGTTGAAAAAGGAGAATACAATGGCTATTGTGATTATGGGTATCAACATAAAGGCATCAATTACTGTTTTGCATCCGAAAGAAACTATATTCTTTTTGTAATGAAGGATGCTGAATTTTACGATAAAAGAAGAAAAACACTCCTTAAACAAAGCTTGAAAAAGCATAGTCATACTACAAAATTCAGATCTTAATATTAAGGTCTTTATAACATTTCTCTTTCTACTTAAACATTACAAACATGAATCAAGACAACGACGACAGCATTATTGGAAAAACTGAATTCGGAAGCTTAATCTTTATTATTATGGTGATAAGCTTTGTTTTCTTAATCCTGCCGGAAATCAACCTTTCAATATTAAGTGACAGATCACTGATGTACTTTCTCAGCTATAGTATCATTCTGTTACTATCCGGTTTTACCTTCAACTACTTTATTAAAACGATATATCAAATCTTTAAAAGGAAGTAGCACTTTGAAAAATGGATCTTTTCATTATTATGTTGAAAAGCTCTTATATATCTATGAAATCAATACTCTTTATTCTCTTTACTTTCTTATGTGTCTATAACTGTCAAGCACAAATCATTGATACTGTTTATACTTTTAAAGGCCAACATCAGTTTCTATCTGAAGACTTTTCTGAAGTCTCTTTCTCTTATACCTTAAAAAGTAAAATTCAATTATACCGTCCTAATGACGAAAATACAGTTTGTGATTGTAAAGGCTCTTATTTTATAAAGGCCAATGTGCTTAGTCTTGAAGTTGATGATATCTTCTTAGATAAGGATGAGCTAACTTTTGTAGGCACCTACCCTATCAGAGACATCAGTGATCTCAAAATTCACCCGTCGATTAACATTACGGAAAACGGAAACAGTGTTCAATTAAACTTCCTAGATTTAACAGAAGTGGAACCAAAAGACGATGCCGGTTATTATGATAGGTGCTATACCGTAAAAGAAAAATTTCAAAAAGACCTTTCTTCCCTTCTTCAAAAAAACAAATCGCACTCCATTAATGTAAGCCATTTTTCAGTAACAGGATTGCCACAAAACACTGTGATGCGTTTTGTATCAAAAGTGCATAATGATCGACAGCATTCTGATTCTGAAATACTCCAAAAACTCGTCAATATCAATTATTATTTTTATAATAAAGGGCTAGCAACCCGTAGTGTGTCACGTAGAAAAGAACTGATTAATGCGTTGGAAATTACGCAGAGTGCATTGGATGCCTACTTTTTGAAAGGACACAAAGTTGGAGTTTTAATGTATAACTATTCGAATGGTTATTTGTATAAGACTTTATTGGGAGCTAGGAAAATCACTGTGATTGAAAAAGTGGCCATCAAAGAAGAAGATATAGATCAAATGGTCTTAAGTACAAAAGAGTTGATCATCAAAAATGGGAACAACACCACTCGTTCATTAGTCGTCAAAAAGAAAAAAAGCAGTAAACATAAAAAACAAGAAGAGGCTTATGAGCAATTGAGAGATGTTTTATTTTTTAAAAATGAAGACCTTTCTGCATTCAGTCACTTAATTATTATTCCCACTCAAAACATTGGCACTTTACCTTTTGGAGCTTTCAACATGCCGGATGGTTCACTTTTTATTGATCATTTTTCCTACTCCATTACAACAAGTGTGTCTGATTTGATCAATAATCTTGCTGACAATTATAATGTAAGAAGGGATGAAGAAAAAAGGGAAATATATCATATGAAACCTTTCTTTCAAGAACTTGTCAACAAATCCGAGCGACTTCCTTTATCTTATTATACTGACACACTCTCTGTCAGTGAAAATTTTAAAGTCTTTATTGATGAATATAAAGCTGATATGGGAGAGATAAGTCTGTACAGAAATCAATATATTGGTGGTAATATCACCACCTTTGAACAGAATACAACAGAAACACTTTTAGCACTTTACAATCCTGATTTCAGCTACTCAGATCAATTAACAAAATTGCCAGGAACGAAATTGGAAGTAGAAGCCATTGCTAAAACGATGGAAGGTTATGTTGATTTAAAGCTTTTTGAAGGAGCTTCTGCCAATCATGATCACTTAATGAATAACCTGCTGGAAAGTGAAATATTATACTTCGCCACACATGGTATTATTGACCCCGAGGATCCTTATGATGGAAGTTACCTTGCACTATCACAACAAGAAAATGGGGTGAATAGGGTGACAGGAAGAGAAATATTGGACATTGCTAATGTTCAAAAAATCAATGCTTGGTTGACCGTAATGAGTGCTTGTGATACAGGACTAGGGAATTCCAACAACTGGGGTATTATGGGTTTGGCTAGAGCATTTCAATTAGTTGGTGTAAATCAGGTAATGATGTCTTTATGGAAATTGGATGATTTATATACGGCTAAGTTTATGAGTATTTATTTTGAATGTTTAAAAGAAGGTGGTCGATTATATCCTTACTCACCCTATAAAAAAGCCATTCAACGTTTTAGGACTGAAGTAAGTAACAACCCTTATCACTGGGCTTCCTTCTCTATTATGGGGATTCCATTTTAATAAAAAAATAGGGCATCTAATTATTACCATCAGATGCCCTATCTTATATCTTGATTGAGAAATTACTTCTCAAAATTCATTACAACTTCTTCAATGATTGCAATACACTCCATCAGTTGCTCTTCAGTGATTACCAAAGGAGGAGCAAAACGGATAATATTACCGTGTGTTGGTTTCGCTAGTAAACCTTTATCCATTAAAGCGTAGCATAATTTTGTTGCTGTAGAGCTTTCCTCTATGTCATTTACTAGAAGTGCGTTGAGTAAACCTTTACCTCTTACACCTAATAATAAATCAGTTTTACCACAAAGTTCTTGCATCTTCTCTCTGAAGATCACACCCAAGTCGTAAGCATTTTCAGTAAGCTTTTCGTCTTTTAAAACATTCAAAGCTTCCATCATTACAGCACAAGCTAATGGGTTACCACCGTAAGTTGAACCATGTTCACCTGGGTTGAAAACATCCATTACTTCATTTGATGATAAAACAGCTGATACTGGATAAAAACCACCTGAGATCGCTTTACCTAAGATGATCATATTAGGTTTAATTTCATCATAATCAGACGCTAACAATTTACCTGTTCTACCTACACCTGTTTGAACTTCATCAACCATAAATAATACATTATGCTTTTTACAAAGTTCTTGTGCTTTTTTCAAGTATCCTTCTTCAGGAAGGTAAACACCTGCTTCTCCTTGAATTGGCTCTAACCAAAGACCTGCAACATTAGGGTTTTGTAATACTTCCTCTAAAGCGGCAATGTCGTTATAAGGTACAATCTCGAAACCTGGCATAAAAGGGCCAAAGTTTGTTGTTGCTACAGGGTCAGTTGAAGCTGAGATGATAGTAGTTGTTCTACCGTGGAAGTTTTTCTCTACACCAACAATAACAGCTTCGTTTGCAGGAATACCTTTCTTCTCATATCCCCACTTTCTTGCTAATTTGATGGCTGTTTCGTTTCCTTCAGCACCTGTGTTCATTAGGATTGCTCTTTCGAAACCAAATGTCTCACACAACATTTTTTCTGCAATACCTAATTGATCTGAATAGAAAGCTCTTGATGTTAATGTCAGCTTTGAAGCTTGCTTGATCATTACATCTAAGATTCTTGGATGAACGTGACCTTGATTCACTGCACTGTAAGCTGAAAGAAAGTCATAGTATTTCTTTCCTTCTACGTCCCATACAAAAACGCCCTCACCTTTCTCTAAAACAACAGGTAGGGGTGCATAGTTGTGTGCACCATATTTCTTCTCCAAAGCAATAGCTTCTTGCGAAGAGATAGATTTTACTTGTTCCATGACAGTTAATCAATTATGATTATTGTGTTTATAATATTATAGTTCGTCAAATATGAATGTTATTAAGCGACTTTCCAAAAAATTAGTCCTCACTCCACTCAAAATTATCATCTGTTACAGGTACAGATATTCTATATTCGTCAAGGAAGATTTTAAATTCTACCCTCCTGTTTAAGCGTTTCTCGTTTTCATTCTTGGGGTTATAAATGATGGGGTCATCATCTCCTTTCCCATCTGCAATTACGCGGTTCTCTTCCATCTCTCCATAATTAATCAAAAAGCGACGAATAGATTCCGCCCTTTCTTTAGAGAGTCTTAAATTGGCTTTAGAGTTACCATCAGAATCGGTATGTCCCGTTACAAGTAGACGGTAATTTTCGTGTTTCACTAAAAAATCTACCACTAAGTGCAAGTTGTTTTCCATCTCAGGTTTTAATTTTGAACTCCCTGGATCAAAATCAATAGAGGCAAAAGAAAGAGAACTGTTCACCGAAATTGCCGGAATTTGAACGTGCTTATCTCCTTCTACAAAAAATATTTCTTCTATCTGGAAAAAATTATCTCCCTCAATCACTAGCAGATATTTTTTCTCATTGACTAACTCAAAATCAAAAGAGCCATCCTCACGAATTTCTTTAGGTGCTACTTCCACCCTATCGGATAAATCAATAATCGTTACTACTCCTTTAAAAACTTCGCCTGTGGTCGGTTCTACTACCCTTCCTGAAAACCGTACAGTATTATTTGGTTTGGCTTCCATTGGAAGTGGAAAGGATTGTAAATCTAAGTTCGGATCACCTTTCACTCTTGATTTTGCATAATACAGCTGTTTCGCATCTGAATCAATAGCGAAATAATATTCATCTCCTGAACCGTTCACCAATGGACCTACGTTTTTAGGTTCTGTAAAATTGCCATCAACGATGAATGATTTATAAATATCAAATCCTCCAAAATTGACTACTCCTAGTGAAGAACTAAAATACAAAACGGGATATTTCACATGTGGATGTGGACTCAATTCACTTCCTCTGGAATTAATGAAAGGTCCTATATTTTTGGGTTTGCTCCAGCTTCCATCACTTTTCTTTACACTATAATAAATATCAGAGTTACCAAACCCACCTTTACGATCTGAAGCAAAATAAAGGGTATCTTCAGTCATGGACAAAGACGGATGTGAATCCCAGGCATAAGAATTTATACCAGGTCCCATATTTACAGGTTCTCCCCACTTTCCTTCAGCATCTTTCTTTGCTACATAAATATCACAATCACCATAGCCATCGGGAGTCATACATCTGATAAAATAAAGTGTGTTTCCATCTTTGGTGAGATAAGGAGAACCCTCATTGTATTTTGTATTGATCGCATCAAAAGATTCGGCTGGCCCCCACATATCAAACTCAGTTTTCTCAGACACGTAAATATCTTCGTTAGCATGTGATGGATTAAATTGCCTGTTAAATGCTGAAGTATCTCTGCCACTTCTATTACTTGTGAAAAGCAATCTATTTTGTTCTTCACCGCCCAATGTCATCCCATAATCAGAAAATTGGGAGTTGACATATCCACCCATATCCACCAAAACATCTTCCGGAGGGGTAAGCGTATCAATCAGCGCCCTTTTATCTACTAACCTATAGTAATCTTCCAAGTTGGCATAAAGTGGTTTTTCAAATAACACTAACTCATCATAATGCTTTAAAGCACGTGAAAAATCGCCACGGTAATGTCTTAGAAGAAGTCTGTACGTTTCTTTTGCTAAAGCCCTATCGCCTTCATGTTCTGATACATTGGCCAAACGCCAAATAAGGTCCATATCTTCTTTGCGTAGAAAATTTTGTATGCCAAAAGAAGTCACATATGTATACAAAACTTCTCTGTATTCAGCCCATTGTTTGTTTCTTTCTAGTCTAGCTATTTGGGCCAATGCTTTGTCGTTTCTATAATATGGAATACGATTTATATTAGGAAATTTCAAACCCGGCAACCTTACGACTTTATTGATTGCAGTGGGCTCAAATTCCGAGACTTTCAGTCCGCTGTCTTTTTGTTCTTTATTTTGAGGTTCAGCCTTTTTTTTCTTCTTTCTTTGTCCATATATTGGGTTATGCACGAAAAACATTACAATAAAGAAAAGGCAAAGTCCGCTTCTAACGAAGGTTTTTTCCATAGTTTATCTTATCTCTCTATTCTTTAAGATAATCAAAGATGTTAATTAATTATATACTTTCCTGCAAAAGATAATCTCAAACCTGAAACATATCTATATTTACTAACGAAAAAAAGATTATTTACGTACAATTGTAAATAAAATTAAAAAATATACCGTCCATTGTTGCGCCACTTTTGTCAGTTGAGCATGAAAATATGTCAGTGTTTCGTATTTAGGTACAATATTGAATAATACTAACCATACTGATTGTGCAGTTTGGCATAATAAAGACAAGACAAACTCAATTTATGAGAAAGACAAAAGATACATTAGCCCAAGGGCTTTTATCAAATATAAATAACGATGCTGTTATTTCAGTGATTGCTGAGGATGACAGTAGCGAATATCAATTAGACGGAATTACAGAGCTTGAGGTACCCATACTCCCCCTTAGAAATATGGTACTCTTCCCTAATGTAATCTTACCCATTACTATTGGAAGAGAAAAATCTTTAAAACTTGTTCAGGAAGCCTACGACAAAAAGCAATTTATTACTGCAATTGCTCAAAAAGATGGTGCTGTAGAAGATCCTTCATTTGAGGACATGCACAGGTACGGTACACTAGTGCAAATTGTAAAAATTCTTCAATTACCTGATGGCAACTGTACAATCATTGCTCAAGCGAGATCAAAAGTTGAACTGATTGATGTTACTACAGAAAATCCTTATTTAAAGGGTAATGTAGCGATTCAAGAAGAGAATTTTGAAAATATTTCAGCTGACCAGGAGAAAGCATTGGAATCTTCATTGAAAGATGCCGCTTATCACCTTTTAAGCTTGAACCGTGATATCCCTCAAGAGGCTTCATTGGCTTTAGAAAATATCAAAGGTTTAGAGTTTTTAGCCAACTTCATTGCTACAAATATCACTGCTGATGTTAAGGAAAAAGTAAAAATCCTTAAGATTGCTGATGGTAAGACCAAAATCGAAAAACTCCTTAAGTTAATGAACAAGGAGGTGAACGTTTTGGAAATCAAAAATGAAATTGCAGGAAAAACTAATGTAGATATTGATCAGCAACAACGTGATTATTATTTGCGTCAGCAGATGAAAGTCCTTCAAGGCGAGTTAGGAATGGAAGGTCCTGACCAGGAAATTGAAGAGCTTAAAGCACGTGCTGTCAAGAAAGATTGGCCTGATGAAGTTAGAGAACATTTTTTCAAAGAATTAGCAAAGCTTCAACGTTCAAACCCTGCCGCTGCTGATTTTGCGGTATCGATGAACTACTGTGAGTTTATGCTTGATCTTCCATGGAATAAACTGACGGAGGATTCTTTCGACTTAAAAAATGCTCAAAAGATCTTGGATAAAGATCATCAGGGATTAGAAAAAGTGAAAGAACGTATCTTGGAATACCTTGCTGTTCTTAAACTTAAAAATGATATCAAAGGACCTATCTTATGTTTATACGGCCCTCCAGGTGTAGGTAAAACTTCACTAGGACGTTCGATTGCAAAAGCATTAGGCAGAGAATATAATAGAATCTCATTGGGTGGTTTGCATGATGAAACAGAGATCCGTGGTCACCGTAAAACTTACGTCGGTGCTATGCCGGGTAAGATCATTCAAAGCATCAAAAAATCCGGTGTTTCCAACCCTGTATTCATCTTGGATGAGATTGATAAAATTGGTGCAGACTTTAGAGGTGATCCTTCTTCGGCTTTCTTGGAAGTATTGGACCCTGAGCAAAACAGTTCGTTTGTAGACAACTACTTGGAAGTGGAATATGACCTTTCTAAAGTATTGTTTATTGCAACTGCCAACTCTTTAGATACTATCCAGCCTGCGTTGAGAGACCGTATGGAAATCATTGAGATTACAGGCTATACGTTTGAAGAAAAAGAGGAAATCGCTAAAAAACACTTGATCCCGAAACAAAGAAAGGAGCATGGTTTAAAAGCGAAAGACTTCACACTTTCACCAAAAGGCTTAAAATTCTTAATTGAAAACTATACAAGAGAGTCTGGTGTTCGTGGATTGGAGAGAACTGTTGGATCTATCGTAAGAAAGGTAGCCAAATCAATTGCTCTTGAAGAAGAATATAAGAAGACGATTGGACCTGACGAAATTGTAAAATTCTTAGGTGCTCCAATTTTCGAAAGAGAAACTTATCAGGACAATGAGTATGCTGGTGTAGTCACTGGACTGGCATGGACTTCTGTTGGTGGGGAGATCTTATTTATTGAAAGTTCATTGAACAGAGGTAAAGGAAGATTGACACTTTCAGGTCAGTTAGGAGATGTCATGAAAGAGTCAGCTACTACGGCGCTATCATGGTTAAAGGCCAATGCAGAACATTATGGTATTGATTATAGAATTTTCGAAAACTATGATCTACACATTCACGTTCCTGCTGGTGCTGTTCCTAAAGATGGACCTTCTGCAGGTATAACAATGTTAACTTCCATGGTCTCTATTTTCACTCAACGTAAAGTGAAGGCGAAATTAGCCATGACTGGTGAAATCACATTGAGAGGAAAAGTATTGCCTGTGGGTGGCATCAAAGAAAAATTGTTAGCCGCTAAAAGAGCAGGAATCAAAGAGATCATTTTCTCTGAAAGAAACCAGAGAGATGTGAAGGATATTCCTGAAAAATATACTGATGGATTAACACTTCATTTTGTTAAAGACGCAAAAGAAGTATTGGAGATCGCTTTATTAAAAGGTAAAGTAGGCGATCCAATAAAATTTCATCTACCTGAAGAAAAATAAGGTTTTTTCCTTCTAAAAAAAACAGGCTTCCTTTATTAGCATATTGTTATGAAGGAAGTCTATTTTTTTGATAAACGATTAATGAATATTCACTCACAATACTTTGTACTAAATAATTGATATAAATTGTAAAAAACATCTTTATATAGTGATATTTTTTCTTTAATCGGAAAAAAATTCTTTTTTTTGCATCGAAGTTCTAAGAAAACAGTACCCCCATAGTACTGCTTTTTTTTTACTTCTTAACACACAATTACCATAAAAGTAACCAAACGTATGAGTCCAAAAAATGCTGCGATTACCGCTGTAGCAGGCTGGGTTCCTGAAGACAAATTAACAAACCAAGATTTAGAAAAATTGGTGGACACAAGTGATGAATGGATCACTTCTCGAACAGGAATTAAGGAAAGACGTATTCTGAAGGGAGACAATAAAGGTACCTCTACGCTAGCAATTAATGCAGTGCAAGCATTGCTAGAAAAAGCGAATACCAAAGGTGAGGAAATTGATTTACTAATCTGTGCGACCTCTACTCCTGATATGGGTTTTATTTCCACTGCAAATATTGTCTGTGAAGCGATTAACTCCAATGCTATGAGCTTTGATATATCAGCAGCTTGTTCAGGATTTATTTACGCTCTGGAAATGGCTTCCAACTTTATCAAGTCTGGAAATTATAAAAAAGTGGTGGTAGTCGGTGCCGATAAGATGTCGTCTGTGATGGACTACTCTGATAGAAATACTTGTATTTTATTCGGTGATGGAGCCGGTGCTGTTTTACTTGAACCTAGTGAAGAATATGGCCTTATGGATGCTGTACTTCATTCTGATGGATCAGGCAAAGACCTTTTGAATGTAAAAAGAGGATCAGCTTACCCCCTTTCATTACAGCATTTAGCAGAAAATGAGCACTTCTTCCATCAAGATGGTAAGTCTGTGTTTAAACATGCCGTTACCAATATGGCTTCTGCTGCCGCTTCTATTATGGAAAGAAATCAATTAGAAGCTGAAGACATTGCTTACCTTATCCCACATCAAGCCAATCTCAGAATTATTGATGCTACAGCCAAAAGAATGAAGCTGGACAAGGACAGAGTTTGTATCAATATTGAAAAATACGGTAATACTACTGGTGCCACAATTCCGTTGGTTTTATGGGACTTTGAGAAGAAATTTAAAAAGGGTGACAATTTAGTTTTCGCAGCCTTTGGAGGAGGATTCACTTGGGGTTCTCTTTACCTGAAATGGGCTTATGACAGTGAATAATCAAACCTTTTATTCAAAATAATGAAAACAGCATTTTTTCCTTATCAGAGAAAGTGCTGTTTTACTCTACCCGATGATAAT
Source organism: Flammeovirga aprica JL-4 (assembly GCF_012844305.1). Lineage (GTDB taxonomy): Bacteria > Bacteroidota > Bacteroidia > Cytophagales > Flammeovirgaceae > Flammeovirga > Flammeovirga aprica. The sequence goes on along the minus strand of NZ_JABANE010000113.1, from coordinate 117 downwards.
TGGATAACTTTCTAAAAAGGAAGAAAAGTTGTTATTTTAAATTTCCTACAAAATAAAACAAACAACTTTTCATGAGCCTTAACTCAGTAGCAAATCTACGAAAAACATTTGATGAAT
>NZ_JABANE010000112.1 GCF_012844305.1 Flammeovirga aprica JL-4 | reverse complement strand
TTATCGAAAAAGTTTTACCACATTCCTTACATTTTAATCGGCCTTGTTTAAAATTATGACCAATTATATTAACTTTATTGTAGTGTCCTCGAGCATGGCAGTGTTCGTTTACACAACAAAAATCCTGAGTGTTTATTTGCATTGTAATACAAATTACTTACTCAGGATTTTATTTTTTGATGACTAACAACACTTAACTAGTGTGCTACCGTAAATTTAAGCTTGGGATTTTTTTATATAAAAACAGTTTTTAAAACATTTCCACTAACTCATCCACATGAATATTTGAGCTACTATGACTTACAATACTAATCTCCAAAGCAGTTTTCTTGAATTTTGAGATTGCCTTGAAAATTGCATCCATTATCCAATCTATATCATTTCCAAATGCTCCTCCTCCGACTAGAGTTAGAAAAACCTTATTACTATAATTTCGATCAAGATTGATTAAAGCAGTATGTAATGTAGCCTCATATGTAGCTTCAAGAATTAACCTTGCAAAACTTTCCCAAAGTGCAGGATCTAAATGAGAATAAGCAACAGGTAAGGCAGAACAAAAAACTTGTGAAACCAGCTGTGATGAATTGCCTATTGTTACTTCTGATTTCCATTGAATTCCTATTTTTAGTTTAGATTTTAAAGCTTCTCTCTCAGTATCATCAAGTTGATTAATATGGTCATTCACTATTTGGAGACTTTTTGAACCCATCAATGCATAACCATTGATCATCCTCCATAAATTATATTTATCATTTTTCAACTCCTCACCAATTAGATCCAAACAATCAATTTGATTAGAAAAAGATTGGCCTATTTGTTGATTTAAAGGCACAAAATAATTTCTATATATGGTTCCAGCGCCACAAGCAATAGCACAAGCAGGTCCTTGTGTATAATCTCTTTCATAAATCCCAACACCTAATTCAGGAGTTCTTTCGGGGCTCAACATTTCAAGTAGATTAAACTGAGAAGCAACTTGAAATAATGCATTTTCATTATCAGGATCTACATGCAAGTCTTGGACATCTCCTACTACTTCTTTTACAATGACATTTCCACGATAAATATCCATTAAAGATTTTTGTCTTAATTCGTAAAGTGCAGGAATTTCCAATTCTCCAAACTGATACACTTTACCGTTTACCTTCGAAATAATTTTATTTCCTTCGACTTTAATTTTTTCTCTCACATTCTTTGGAGAAACCTCTTCAAATCCCATTAATTTTTGAAACCACATTGATCTATAAATTCTGCTTTAAGTTTTACAATTGATTGTTTTATTTAATAATTCACTACTTGAATTAATAACAGTCTCAGTTAGTTAAATATAAAACATCTTAATATGAATATCTCTGAAAATTCCATACCATTTCGCTTATAAACTGACATATAATGCATTAGCAAGTTAAAATACTTCAATTTTACATTTCATTTTATTAAATTATAGATGTGTGAGATATGAGTACAATTCAACTTACTCTTTCTTTTAAAATATTGACACTTATACTATTAAACACCCATAATAATTAACTATCACTTAACTCTAAAATATGTCCACGACAACACCAGATAGATTCGGCAAAGAATCCTACACACAAATCTTAAAAGAAAAAGACCAAATCCTATCACTTATTTATGACACTGTTGGAGATGTAATTTTTGCTTTGAATGTAACAGCATCAGGTGAATATATTTTCAGCTCAGTAAATCAAAGCTTTTTGAATGCAACCGGACTACAACGCGAACAAGTCATTGGAAAAAATGTGAAAGATGTGATTCCTGAGCCTTCACTCACTGAAGTATTAGGACACTATGAAACAGCTATTTCTACCAAATCAAGTGTAAGCTGGGAGGAAATAACGCCTTATCCAACAGGAACCAAAATTGGTGAAGTACGCATTGCTCCTGTGTTTGATCATAACGAAAACTGTAAAATGCTAATAGGTAGTGTTCATGACATTACTGACAGCAGGAATTATGCTAAAAAGCTGGAAGTTTCCATGGAGAAAATTGCTCAGAAAAATTATGAATTAGAGCAAATGGGTTATGTTACTTCACATGATTTAAGTGAACCTCTAAATACTATTCAGAGTTTTTCGATGCTTTTGAAAAATGAATTAAAAGAATCTCATCATGATGGGAAAGCTTTGAAACACCTGGAGTTTATTACTTCGGCAACGAATAGAATGCAAGTTCTTCTTAAAGGAATGCTGGATTATAATGTTATTGGAAAACAATTAGAGTTAAAGCATTCAGATTTACATGAAGTTGTTGATCATGTTCTTGAAGATTTAGCTGGCACAATTATGAAGGAAGAAGCTGAAGTTATTGTTCCTGATTTACCTTCTTTAAAGATCTATGAATCTGAATTGAGAATGTTGTTTCAAAATCTTATTGGTAACGCTATAAAATACAGAAGTCCTGATCGACTGGTAAAAGTTGAAATTACTTGTCAGGAAGAAAAAGAAAGATGGAAACTGGAAGTGATCGACAATGGAATCGGTATTGATGAAGAATATTTTGAGAGAGTTTTCCATGTTTTTCAAAGGCTACATAAGCAAAAACAATTTGAAGGTTCTGGAATTGGGCTTTCGATTTGTAAAAAAGTAATTGACCTGCATGATGGTCAAATATGGGTGGAGAAAAATTCACCCTACGGAAGTAAGTTTTGTTTTACAATTAGTAAGAAGTTGATATGAGTAAAATGTTAGATTGCATCATGTGTATTGACGATGACGAAGCAACAAACTATTTTAATGAAACGATCATTAGTGGTATGAATATCGTCAAGCATCCTTTGTTTTATGAGGATGCTGAAACTGCTCTTGATTATTTGGCAAAGCCCCTTGAGAGTATCAATGTGCCTAATTTGATTTTACTAGATCTCAATATGCCGAGAACAAACGGATGGGATTTCCTTGATAAATACCTTTCTAGTGGTTTTGATAAAAAGTTTGATCAGACAAAAATTGTAGTACTGACTACTTCTATTAATCCTATGGACAGAGTAAAAGCGGAGTCTTATCTATGCGTGACCGATCTCGTCAATAAGATTTTAGATGCTACTAAAATCAGACAGATTTTAAAAAGTCATTTTGGGTTTCAATTTGATGCTTAAAATCCATTTCTGAAAAAAAATTGATATGATTATTTATGATGGTTCTCTAAATTGATAAAACTTCATCTCCTTTTATGACACATCAAAAGAGAATCCATTTTTACTGCAATAAAGAAACCATCATAAACAATCAGTATGTTCTTTTTATTCTAAAACAATTCTCTTAGCAGTTATTTTTGCATCTGTTATTAACTGAATTAGATAAACGCCCTTTGCTTCTCCTTTAAGATTGATAGTTGAAATTGATTCAGTTGACGAAAACGTTTTTTCAAAAACCACCTGCCCTATCAAATTATAAATGATAGCTTTTGGTTCTTGTACAACTTGCCCCCACTTGATCTTAAAAACACCTTCTGATGGATTGGGATAAATCGTTACATCCATTGCTTCAAAGACTTCATTGGAAGATATAATTTCATCTTTACCATTCAATTTAAACTTCTGCCAATCAGTAGCTTCATCACTTGTACAAAGCATATTGTTACGAACATAAAGGTTATTATTTCCTTTAAAGGCATAAATATCATCGCCAAAGTCTTCCATAATAAACTTTTCCATATTACCAATAGTATTACTTTGGCATGTCAATTCTTTCAGTCCATTTTCTGAACTCACATAAAGGTTATTGGACCCTTTAAGAGAAACCGTTCCATCTCCGTTATCTATGATTTGGAATAACTCTGTATCACTTACAGTTTCCGCCTCACAATTCAATACAGCAGGATTTTTAGTACTGATATAACGAAAGCTTCCTTGATTCTGGAAAAAAACTAATTCTATTTCATCAGCAGAAACCGAAAAAGAAAAAGCATCCATCTCAAAGTAATTTTCATCATTAACTTGTCTAATCACGACCTCTACTCTATAACCTTCACCCGCTTCCCAATCTGTATCTTGATCAATGTCCAATGTCATTACACCTTTACCTGCCGCAACGTTCTTCTTTACTTCAGTTACTTTTGTACCTGAAGAAGTTAAAACTGAAGCTACTATTTCATGAGCTGCTGTTGATTCATACTCTACTTTTACTTTAAAAGAATTTCCAACGTCTACAGATTTTGGAGCACTAATAATCTTTATTGAATTTTTTTTGGGAAGATCTACCATAGGAATCCAATCTGCTCCAGCCACCCACATATCTCCTCCTCTTTCATAAGCACCAATATCAGGAGCATCACCAACGAACCCATCGGTATAACCCGGAATCTCTTTTCCAGCATCAATCAATACTGAACCTTCTTTCGGTTCAAAATTGAGATTTGTAGCATCTACAAAAGGATCATTCTCGTCTATAATGTTTTCAGCTTGCACATCAGTTCCTATCCACGGTGCTTTATCTGAATAGTTATTCGTAATCACCACATCATCGAGGGTATAACCATTTTCCCAACGGCCCATTCCATCAGATGCTTTATAGATGGAGTTATTATAAATATCTAAATCCCAGTTATCCCAGTTGATCTGAATACCAGCCCACGATACGTTATAAACGACATTATTGTATACTTTATACCCTTTACTATGATTGTCTAAATAGATTCCTGCCACTTTGTAACCTGCATGCGGGGCTGCAACTGAATTATGAAACCAGTTATGATGAATTTCTGAGTTTTTGTAATCCGCGTTACCTACAGTATAGAAAACACCTCCATCAGCATTCATTTTCATTACATCAAAAACATTATTATAAGCGATTACTGCATTTGATCCACTCACATAAATACCACTTCTGCCGCCACCCGACACCGTATTGTTTTCGATCACAGTACCACTACAATTTGATCGAATAGGTTCAGCATGAATTCCTATAGTATTAAAGTTTCTGACAATATTATTTTTGATGGTTGTGTTTTTTGAACCTTTCCATGAGGCCAACATAGAGATACCATTGGCAGTACCATACTCTATCAAGTTTTTCTCAATTAGGGTATTCTGTCCTTCCACTGTTATCGCTCCAGAACCGATTTGTGCATCCGTATTGTCCAATTCATCTAAGATCGGAATACCATGACGGATTGTTGAGTTTCGAATTACATTATTATTACCTGTCGTTAATAGAATACCACCAAAAGTTTCAATGCCATCAACTACAATATAGTTTTTTGTCAACTTGAAAGTATATTCACGAGCTCTGTATTCACATTTTCCTTCAGAAGGATTTTCATCATTAGGTGCTTTAAAATAAACTTCTTCATTTGCCGCATCATAATAATATTCTCTTTCGATATCTAAAGCATCAAGGCTATTAAATAAATAAAAGATACCTCTGTGCCCATTTCTCAAAACCGTTGGGTTGTGAACTCCAAAGGGCCATTTTTCAATATTTACTGCTGTAAACTCAATACTCGAAGTAGAGTAAGACTCTATTTTTCTAGTCCAGCTAGCTCCTGAATGACCACCTAAGTACCAAACATATCCTTGACTCCAATCATAAGCAGGAATACCAGAATATTCAATATGAGAGCCCGATCCTCCTGTGATATATTCTGCATCAGGTGTGTAGGGGTCATTATCCACATTGTTCGGCCATCGGGCAATGTCCATCATATTTTCATTATAAAACAAAGCATTACGCTCCATTCCCAATGGCATTTTTATTTTAGCCTTATAAATATTATCACTTGTTAGAGTCCAATTCTTAATTTCTTCTACAGCTGAAACAATTACCTTATCTCCTTCCGCTGCTTTGAAAGTTATGGGGTTACCTGCACTACCACTTTTAGAAGTTGTAACCGTCTCACGATACACACCCTCATGTATGACAACCACGTCACCTGCAGTAGCAATTGTGGCTGCTTTTTGGATGGTTAAAAACGGGCTTGAAGAAGTTCCCGTATTGGTATCCTTTCCGTTTTTGGAAACATGTATTTCAGTGGCAAAAGTAAATCCACTCAATAGAATGCTTAAAAAGAGCGTAAATATTCGTTTATTCATAGTTTTGTATAAGTAATTAAGTCCGGCAACAACTACCTTTCATTTCATTTGATTTATGATAAAAGTAGCCTAGCTATTATTTACGTTATGGAACATTTAAAGCCTTTAGAGGGGGCGATCACATTACTACCGTCAAAAGAGAAAATAATCTCCCCCTTTTCATATAAAAAGTAGTCGCTTTTTAAGCTTGGACCACTTCAAAAACGACTACATATCAAACAACAGCTATTATAAATATATTAAGACATCTCTATGCATCTTTCATTATTGCTTTTATAAAATGATTATAATTTTCACCCATTGGCAATTCAAAATCTACTTTAATTTCCTTTCTCTTCACGATCACTTCCTCTTTGGTAATTGGATTCCATCCTTTCTTTTCTACCTCTTCCCAATAAAAGCCTATTCCTCTTTTTTGCCAGCTTGGGAGGTCATTATAGTTGATACCATTCTCAAACAATAATTCATTTTTAAAAGCGGTTGATTTCCCTTCAATCTCTTTTGAAGCTTGAAGTGCTGTTTTTCCCTGTTCTCTCAACAACTAATAACAGTGAGCATTCAAAGCATTTCTATGAGCATCCTCATTCCTCCATCGGAAATAATCTTCTACTTCCTGAGGTCTTGGTATTTGAGAAATTCTACAATCAAAAGCTCCAATATCTCCCAACAATAATGAAAATTTAGCACTGGCTTCCCCTGCCAATACGGAATTGTACTTTCTTACTTTTCTTGAAAAAGCATTAATGTCAAGGTCGAATAATAAAGATATTTCATCGCTTTGAGTAAAACCATAAATGACTTTAAAACCACAATTCATTAAATGCTTTACGGTTTCAATCATCATATCTCTAAATTTTTCATCAAAAGGCTTTTTAAAAGAATGAGTTTCTTTGGTCAATTTAGTAAAACCTCTGCCATCAATTCTCGCTATGATATACGTGTTGGGAGGGACACAAAAATCATGTGCAGTCTCATAAATTCTCAGTTTTTTGTCTAATTCATTAAACCTCATCTTTCCAATCTTCAATTGTGAAACCATCATCCTTCATCTTTACAAAATAAAGCTTATCAAAGCCTTCGGATAAAGAAGGAATTTCCATTTTACGATAACAACTTCTCACTCCCACTTCAGGAATTTTCTCTTTTCCTTCCCTGAGGTTATTTCGTTGCAAAGCTTCTTTTATTGTTGTACTAAAATAATATCCAATGACTTCGTAACTATTTTCCTTAGCCCATTTGATATACTTTTCTCTATCTGTCTTAGATGGATTTGTATTATCTACCACAAACTTTGCATTCGTATTAAAACACGTCTCTAAAAACTGTTTTTCTTTATTTCTAGTGTTCAATAGATCCATGCTTATTCTCACATGCGTGTTGAAAAAATGATTCTTGTAAAAAGTAGATTTTCCAGAAGCTTGAATTCCTGTAAAAATGATCGCTTGCATGTTATTTTATTTAATTGCTATTTCAAACTCTTTGATTAGTTGAATATTCAATCGTTCTATTTCAGATAATTCATCTTCAGATACAATCGCTTTTTCAGGTTTATACCAATCAAACTGTGAAAAATATTTCTTTAGATCAGCAGATTGAAAAATGTACCCATGACCGGCGAAAATCTCATTTCTCATCAGCTTAAGTTCTTTATATGACAATGTTTGAAGGTCTTCCTTTTTAAGGAGTCGTGTAGAAGCTATCTTAAATTTCCTTTTCTCACTGACCGATTTTGAAGGTACTAATTCTTCTATCCTACACTCATTTATTTTCAAATAACTGTAACTATCATGGCTATTCATTTTTTGATTATGGGAGGACAACCCAAATTTCATATTAAAATGTTCATCATACATTGATGAATCAGCCACTACTTCAGTGGTTGCTATGATTTCGATTATTTCTTCATGAATAAAACGATAAGACGCAGAAGTTGATTTTGCATTTGCTCCATCTGAATCAAAAGAAAAACCTAAACTGTATTCACTTACTATTTTATTCTTTATGATATAAAAACTACTGTAGGAACCCAATGATATTTGGTGATCAATGATTATATAGATCAAACTATCACATTGCCTTTTGTATTTAAGATAACACGGCTGAAATTCACCTGAATAGTCTTTAGTTGCTTCAAAATATTTCTCGGCAATATCATTCGGCAACTTGGTATTCACCTTCAAGTCTTTTATTTTCTGAGACAAATTTGATTCTTGTCCTAGAACCGTTGAGATATTAAAAACAACAAAGAAGAGTAGAAAATATTTTTTCATTTTTTCTACTTTTTATTGTCAACCATTCCTTCAGAAGCCTCTAATTCTTCAACTCCAACTACAAAGCCATTGGCTATAAAATTGTCACCCTCGCTTAGTTTTGATATTGTATAAGTTTGCTGATGACCTTCTAAAAATTCAATGGATACTAATTTTTCATTACCATTTCCTGTAAGAAATACATCACCTGTCTTTATCAATTGTGTATTTTCAAATCCTTTATATTGTTTTGATTGATTCGGTCTCAAAGAAGCCCAACCTTTTTCTGATAGTTGGAATGGATGGTCTTGTGTCGCTGTGATCCTCACACCACTTTCAAAATGATAGGTAACCAAATGATGATGCATTAGACTTTCCATCTTCTGAACAGTAGCAGTTTTTAGAGTTTGTGTTCTCCTATCCAAATAAGAGACTAAATCACCAGCTTTTATGTCCTCAATATTTTTTGATGTTTGATCTGACATCTGAACCTTTGTCCCTTTTGCAAAACAATGCACATCTAATCCATCAAAAAAGATCTCAGAAATTGCTACATCATCATATTTGTTTCCTTCATAAACTTCAAGGATTTCGAACTTCAATGTCCAATCTTTCTCTGCATTCTCTCCCTCAAACTTACCGATTGGGCCAATACGGAAAAATTGTTTTGCTCTTTTATCACTTAAGTTTAAAATAGAATAGGGTTTGTCATTAATGTATAATTTCAATTTCTTGACCCTAGAATTATTCTCCCAGGCTGATTGTGTTTTCACATAACCATTAGCTACTATGATTTCATTGATTCTTGGTGAATTGGCCTCGAAAGTATATAAAAGGTATTCACCAATTCCATATCCCTCCTTTCCTTCAACCCAAGCACTTTTAAAATTGAGGTCATGAGCATTTTCAGGTGTATAATTATTTTTTCCTTGAGACTGCAAAAAACTTGAAGCGGTAACACTTTTTGGACCTCCGCCACAATACCAACTACAGCCTTCTCCTACAGCGCTATAATAGTCTATCTTCGTTTCATCTACTTTTAATAAAACCTCTTTTTCCTGTTCTGATAAATCTTCATGCTGAGTACCTTCTGACATCTTTTCCCAGATAACCTCTGCCGCTTGATAATTCTTATTGAATTCTTTTTCCCCTTCAGCACTTAGATATAAAGTAGAAAAACCATTTGGATACATCTGTTTTATTTGTGAGAAAACATTTTGTGATAGTAATATTAATATTGTAACAAGAACCTGCTTCATGGTTGTTTGATGTTTACTTAAGATTAAATCATAGAATTGGTGATAAATTCCATTGTGCAAAAATAATGAAAAGACAGCGTTCAGTAAATTATAACTCAAGTAATTGTAAGTACTAAGGTATATTTATAATTCGGCTCTATTGTATAACAAAAAATACATCCATCATAAACCTTTTCAATTACGTCTATGATGGATGTATATATAGTATACTACTAGTTTTCTTCCTTAGGCTTTATTTTCAGGGCATTAATCATCCATTTTCCAGATAAAGTAAGGGTCAAGAGTTCATCTTCTTTCACTTCCACCTCTACTGTTTCAATTTTCTGTTTTCCAGTATAAACCGCTTCATTATCCATCAATAATTTATCATTGATTTTAAAAGACATCTTGTAATCTATTCCCTTGTTGTAAATCATTTCTTCTTTGATTCGGGCATCTCCCATATAGAAAGTTAGATCATAAACACCCTTCTTTAATTTGATATAAAAACGAGCTTCTTTCTTTCCTTTTAAACCGTCTCTTTGCCAAAAAGGAACACGTTCTGATGATTCATTATGAGAGAAACCTACATGCTTTACATCATTTTTATCCCAACCAAATTGATTAATGTTGGGGTTATAAATATGTCTTTGATTGACGGGAGTAAATCCATGTGTTTCAACCATAGCATACATTGCAAAGTTTAGGTTGATTTCAGAAAGTGGTTCTGGATTTTCATATGCTCTTACTGTTATATTTTGTGTTTTAATTTTTGGTAACATCGCAGGCATAACCGCTTTATATTCTGAAAAAGTATGATAACTTTCTGGAGATCCCAATAAAGTTCTTTTTTGTATTTTTTCTGCTTGAGCATCAGTACATATTACAATTCTATCTAACCCAATACCTTCGTCCACTTGATAAATTGACAGTGTATGATATCCTACTTTATTCACTGTGATTTTGAATGGTAGTTTTTCCATCTGAAGCAATACATTTCTATGCCAATTGATCGTTTCTTTGCTTCCATCACTCATCACGGTATTAATTTTTTGACCTTTATGTCTTATACCATTTAATACTTGTGGTTCTGCATCATCAAGTCCTATTGCAATTTGACAAGTCTTTCCTTTTCCTTCATTTAGAGTAGGAATGCGGTACAATTGTCCATAGAAAGTCCCTGTACTTGTGAAATAAACGGAGTAATCCAATCTTGCTCCATTTCCCTTTATATCCTTCTGTATTTTTGTACCACCCTTTACAAACATAGAAGATCCATTATATCCAAATTGCCCGTACTCTTCCCATTCTCCACCATTAGATCCTTTAGAAAATGAAGTGAATTTTTCTGCTTCGATGGCTAATAAACCATTTCCTTCTACATAAGATTTGTCTTTCAATTCAAAAGAATGTTTTACTGCTTTTACAGGATAGGATTTCAAATAACCATCGCTTCCTTTGATTTTAAAAACGGTCAAATGAGTTCCATTTTTTAATTTCTCCCAATCAATATTCACCAAAATACGTTCCTCTACATCAACAACACCTGATACTTTTGAAAAATTGAGCCACTCTACTTCACTTTCCAATTCCCATGATTGTGTTTTAAGTCCACGATTAAAAATATCTATAAAACGGGTGTTATTTTCAAAAGAAGAAAAACGTAATTCTACTTCTTCATCTCCTGTAATTTGCCCTTCGCAAACAGATCCAATTCCATTTTGAACTTCTTCCTGAAAACGTTCATCATAAACTAGATTATTCGGAATATTGGCAACATCAAAAATTCGTTCCTTAAAATTATACAAGGCGTAAGGGTCCATGATTCCATCCCATTTACCGCTCTTCATTTGCCTATAAAATTGCAAGTCTGACTGTATGTCTTTTTCCGCTTTTTGTGATAATTCCTTATAAGCATTTACACTTGCAAAACGTCCTTGTTTGGCATAAAAAGTATTTTTTCGATAGTACTCAATTTTCTTCAACATTAAATGAGTAGAACGGATAGGATAATAAGCGAGATGCCAGAAAGACGCTTTTGCTTTTTCATCTAACCTATCATAAATCTTCTTGGCTTTGTTCTCAAATTTTTCTGCTTCCGCAATCTGCCGTTGTGCTTCATCTCCAAAATCAAAAGGACTGTAATACTGATACATCCAAGTGTTTTGAAAAGTCCAATCCCAAAATGGTGTCATGGCCTCTGGTCTTTTAGAACGGCATAAATTATGGAAGTCTGTGATTAAATCTGCTACTTCCTCTGCTTGGATCTCATCCATTTTAAAATGCTGTTGAGCACTTTTCTGTAAGAATGTATTTGCAGTATTTTTGGGGTAAGCATTAATATCATAAGCCAATTGCATGAAAAACTGTAAACCTAGTTCAGCAGGCTTAATATCCCCAACATTCACAATCCAAAATTCACGAGCATTAGCATTATACACCTTCTCTAATTCTTCTTGAATCAAAGGAAGTGGTGTAGTATAGAGCCAATCATATGCTGTAGGATACCCCTGATATGCCAAGTGATAATAGATGCCATTCCCTCCTGCTCTTTTTTGTTCCTCAGGTTTTGGAAGCTGTCTTGCATAACCAAAATTATCTTCCGTCCATACCATCATCACATCTTCAGGTATTTTCACGCCCTCACACTTTTCTTTCCCATCTCGACTTTCTCCATTATATAACTCACCTGTTTCTTCATAAGGAACAAAAACTTGAGGCACTGCATCTTCTGCCCCAAATGTTTCTTTGATCATTTGTCGCTGACGATCAATAACCGTCTGTAATAATTTGACTTTATTTTCTAGCGTGGGATTTTTTAAGTTTTCATATAAAAATGGAGAATCATGAACCCCTCTTATCCCCAAAGTATAGATCATATTGTACTCTTTTGATTCCTCTAAACGCTCCTGCCAATACGCCTCTATGGTTTTGGGATTGACTGTATAATCCCACACAGGAACACCAACTGCATCATATTGATTTGCGTGTGCTTCTGCCCAATCATGCCACTCATCATAATTATTACGGGCCATATTTTCACAATGGGAAGAACCAACATAGATCCCGTACTTTTTTGCATTGCTTGGATTGATAGGTTTTCCATTTTCATCTTTTGCTTCAAAAAAGTAACTACTTCTTTTCATCATAGCAGGCCAAATTGTATTAGCTTTTAAACGTAATAAAAGTTCAAAAACTCTTTCGTACACCTCTGGGCTAGGATGCCCTTTTAACTTCTCCTGTGATGTATTTTCACTCCATTGCGTCAATGCTTCTTCATCATTGATAAAAATCCCTCTGAATCGAACAGAAGGTGCTTTGGGTAAAAGTAAACAATCTTCGATGATCACTTCACTCTTTCTTGTTGGTTCAATATCGCACCACCAATAAAGTGGAGAAACTCCAATTTTTTCAGAAATTTCATAAATACCATAAACCGTCCCCAATGCATCGCTCCCTAGCACAATCAATCCATTATCAATTTTCCCAAAAGGTTTTTGCTCCGCTTTTAGTAAAAATGATTGTTCTAAGCCTTCAATACCTTTAGCTTCTTCAAGTTTATTTTTCTTTTGAAGTTTGAGAAGGTTTGTATCATTTACTGAGCCAATCAAAATACTATTTGTCCCTGCATGTTTAAGAGAATGCACAACTTTTGGTTTCTGACCTGTCACCATTTCAATATCATTCTGTAAATCCTTTACAGCACGTAAAATTTGTGGAGCAGATGAACTTGAAACATAAATTGTTGCTACCTCTTTATTTTTAAATAATGGAAACGAATTTTGTCCTTTAGCATCAGTACAAACCATCGTTAAGACAACCATAAAACCAATGATTGCTTTTAATGTCTTTTTCATACTTGTGTATTCTATTTTTATCTCAAAAAATTATATCGTCAATCATGAAAGCTTGATGTCGAAATTATTGAGAGAAGCCAATTACTTCAAATAAAAGAAGGTAGAATTACGTTTTTTAACCGTTAAAAAATAAACACTAAATACTCATTATCAACATATTAAAACATATACAGATTATATCTTATCATAAATGGTCAATTTGGTGATTTAGGAATAGTTCTTTAATTTGATGCAGAATTAAAGCAGATAAAATTGGTCAAAGAGAAATTTACAGAGGAGGAAATCACCACTCAATTAAACAAACTGGCTTCTGATAAAGCATTTTCACGTTCGAAAATCAATATCAGACTTTTAAAGTTTTTAGTGGAATCCACTTTAAAAGGAGAAGACATAAAAGAGGTTACAATAGGCACTGAGTTTTTTGGGATTAATTATAACCCCATTAAATCTGATAATAAAGTGAGGGTTTATATCTATCATCTTCGTAAGAAGTTAGAAGAATATTATAACACTACAGCCACACCTGAGGAAATTGTATTCCGAATTGCAAAAGGGCAATATGGTGTTCAATTTGAAAAATATCAGCAACCCAAAAAAGAAACTTCTACATCAAATCAAAAATGGTTTGGCTTACTTTTGATCCCTATCATTGTATTGATTGGTTATCTATCTATTCAAAAAAGCATCAATGATTTTTGGGTGACTTTAATGAAAAATGAATTGCCGACTACAGTTATTTTTGGGGATTACTTCACCATAGAAGGACCTATTTCTACTGGTAGGAAAGGAATCATTCGTGATTATGAAATAAATTCTGAAGATGAACTTCAAGCCTTTATTGTAAATCATCCAGAACATAAAAATATTGAAAAGTTTGAAGCGAGCCGTCATCATTATTTCAATTGGATGGCACCCTACTGTAGTAAAACAATTACACAATTTTGGGCTCCATATGATTATCCTTTTGAGATCACTCAAGTTTCGGAATGGAGTGTCAGTCAAATTGAAAATAAAAACCTTGTTTATTTTGGGCAATCAAAATCAATGGGTGTTCTAAAAAATATTCTAAAAGAAAATTTCCCTCAATATGATTATGAAAGTCAGAGGTTGATTAGAAACGACCTTTCTACAAATCAAACTACTTCATACAATGATTATATCACAAAAGAGGGTAAAATAATTGACTATACTGCAGTGGCCAAAGTTACTTTACCTGCCGGAAATGAAATCCGCTTTTTTATGTCTGATCAAGATTGCGGAGTAATCAGTGCCTTGCATTATTTTACTAACCAAGATTCTGTTGAAGCTTTTTACTCAAGGCATCAAATCCATGAAAATGAGGACTTCTTCGTCTTATTTAAAGTTTCTGGATGGCAAAGAAAATCCTATGATATGGAGTTTATTTTAATGGATAAGAAAGGTGAATAAGATTATTGATTGAACTTTCAATCTATATATCTGTAAGTTTTCTAGGTTCTACTTTCAAACTTCCTTCCTCTTCATTTTTCCATTGATGAAAAACGAAGCAAAAAATCTAGGCTGTGAAGTCAAAAGCTAAATTTTATTCCTCTCGCCTAAATGATTTTAAACTCGCTAAAGCTCAAACAAGAAAATCATTTTTAACGGCTCAATCCATAAAATTCTTAACGCTTTTCCCTTCAATGCCATAAGAGTACTACCAAAGTACAATGGTAGAAAGCATCATGACATGTATGTTAAACGTAAACAAACCTATTCTGTTAAAAATAAAACCTCAATTTATTATCAAAACTCTCCATCATTTTATAGACTTTATCCCCTAAAATTTCTTTTTGTATCTCTTTTGATTTTGCTTCGTACTGATGGTATTTATTTGTGGAGCCTGTGTAGGCAAAATCAAAACCTCTTGTATTCATCTGATATATTGAAGAGGCAAAACCAATCATAAACACTATAACAGTCAGACTCTTAAGATCAAACTTCACTACATTTTGTAAAAGATGAAGTAATAAATTGATGACAATTACGCTTACAACAATTAAAAAGATATCGTAGTTATTCCACCACCAAATATGGCCTGTTCCACCAATATACATTTTGGATGGCCAAAATAGATTTACACCTCCCCAAGAAGATGAAGGAGTTGGCATATCTTCAAGCAAATGAATCATAAAACCAAAAAGAAAACCAATCAACGATAATCTCATCTGATTGAAAGATGAAAAGAGGTTTTTATATTTTACTTCTCTCACTTTTGTATTAAAAAAGTAGGATATTAAACCTACAAACGTCATCAACATTACTCCTGCGGTAAGGCTATGCAAAAACGCATGATGGGAGTACCAATATTTTGCTGAGTAGATGACTCGGCCACTTTGTTCCAGATTGAAAAAAACACCGATCGTGGAATCAAAACCTCTCCACAAACTTATGGCATCTAAGTCAGGTAAAGCTCCAGCGAAACCAGAAAGTAAAATAATTTTCAGCTTGTATGTCCATCCTCTTTTCTCAAAACTTGAAACAACCGTTCCTACTGCTACTCCTGATAAAGTGTGGGTTAAAATGTCCATTTGTTGCCTGCATACTGTTTAGTTTTCTCCTATAAAAAGAATTGATTTTTAAGTTAATCAAATGATTCGTATAAAGAAAATGATTCTTTTGTAACGCCTTTTTCTATAGCAAAAAGGGCAAGATAAAACATCTCTTTTCTATAATGAGACATTATCTTACCCTTCTATTTATTCAAGCTTCCTTAATTATTGCACTTGATTATTTCCCATCTTTGAGAAGAAACTTTCTCCACTACTTATAACGCCATCAGGTTGATCATAATCTACGTATTGCCAAACTCCGTTGCTGAAAAATAAATAACCCATTCCTCCTGACATTTCAGAGAATTCATTTTTCAGTGAGTCTTTTTGAGTGATGGATAACACACTATCAGCATGAGTCACTGTTACTCCATTCCCCGAAAAATAATCTGACACTTGTGACGTAAAATATCCCCAATCTTCACCACCTTCAGCATAGTAATCATCCAATATTTGCTGTTCAGTATAAATAGCTAATAACTTATCACCTGAAGCAGTAATTGCTGAATTCTTTGACATTATTTCTGTCGAATCTACAAAATATACTGGCTTAAATCGCTCATATACAAGTAGACCTTTTGAGTTCTTGTCGATATAATCAGAAGGATTCATGTAACCAAGTTTAAGGTCGTCAGCAAAAAACGGCAAAAGAGAATCAACAACTGCATCATAATGAGACACATTTATTCCCTTTAAATTATGGTTGATGTAATTCTTCAAGCTATCTGATAAACCAAAAGAAAAGCCTACTTTATAAGTATAAGGTTCATTTGTTTTATCATAACCATTATTCCATATTTTGTTATTTCTTAAAGTAAGAAACGGCACATTATCTTCTGATTGATAGGCTTTTCCATTAAGGAAAATTGCTGCATCTGAATTATTATGAATTATGTTGTTTTCTAAGATATGTTCAGTTGAATGCTCATCCAATTCTCCCTAAAAATAAACACCTGTCACACCACAGCCATTAAGGTCACAATTTCTAATGACAAATTTTTGTGATTCACTTGATACACTCACCACATCACCGCCACATGACCCTCCTATTGTAAGCGTATGTGATAAGTAAAGATTATCCACAGTGACATCATTCCCATGAATATTTAATATATGTACATCTTTATCTCCATAAATAAATACACCCGGTTCACCTTTTAAAACTATATGGTCAGCAAATAAATCCAACCTGCTTCCATCCGTTAAAATATATACACCTGCTCTTATTAAAATGGAATCTCCTGCATGTGCATTATCTATTAATTCTTCGATATCCAAATCTGCCGTTAACTCAATCGTTCTCCTTTTTAAATCCCTTTCAGGACTAGCAAGGTGTAATTCTTCTACAAAAGCAAAATTCTTTTCTTTTTCTATTCCATTTTCCATGTATTTACTACGCTCAAAATTCCATTTCACTTTAAATATCACTCCTTCATAAATAGAACTTTTTATGCCATCATTCAAAAAGAAACCATTCATATTATCTTCCAAATTGGTATAAAGTACCCATTGTACTCCTTTTTGATCAGAGAAATAAAGATGTTTATAAATCATATGTTTGGTAGTGTAATATTTATCAATTGAAACACTATCAAAAACAAGTTCAATATTTCTCTGAGATTCCTCTTTAGGGAACTCATGAGGAACAACTACTTCTTCTTCAATTGCCACTTCTGCAACGGAATACTGCTCCGTTTCTTCTTGTTTTTCAGTATTTTTCTGATCACAGCTATTTAGTAATACAATAGTGCTTAGTACCCATAATAAGGGTTTAATTAGCTTTTTTGACATTTTAAGTTTATTTTATTTATTTAAATAGACGTGATGAAGTCAGATCTTCTATTCACATGATTATGAATTATTTCACTCGTCATTTTTTAAATTAGTTTTTCAATATTTGCTTTTATAATTCTTCCCTTTAAGAAGTTATTTCCTGTAAAATAGTTTGTTTTTAAAATACACTCGAAAAATATAAGGATAAGAAAGGTTCTCATATCTTCCGAAGGCGAAGTTAATAATTATCTCATTAAGTATCAAAATGTTATTTTGCTTACAAAAATAATAACCTGTAAAATCCTAAAAAACTGTTTGATCCATGAAATCTGATTGTAACATCACTTTTTATACACACTGCCATCATATTTTAAGGTATCTTTTTGATAGCTAATTTTAGCTTTGTTTTTACATTCATCACCTTCTAAAAAATTAATATTATCAGTGATCTTATTTTTGATTACGATATTATTAAAACCATTACTTTTCTGATCCGAAATCATGATAATTTTCCTTTCAGAGGTAAATTCTCCAACACATTCTCCATCCCACTCACCACCGTAATTTTCGATAGGATACTGATGCAAAACTGGGGTTAATGCATCGTCTTTTTCTACAAATAATGATATCAGTTCTTGGGAATATTGATTGATATTGGAAGACCCTAAAAAAAATACTCTTACACCAAATGCTCTTGTTGAAGAGTTAAAAATATAAGGTGCTGTATCGATTTTTATTTCTGTTAAAACAACCGCATCCGACATCCAATTATTTGTTTTATGGCTTTCAAAATAGTGGGATAGTATTTCTCCTGTCTCCGTTTTTACTACAAAGATATGGCTATCCATTAATATAACTTCATCCTCTTTCTCTGCTATTACAGGTAATACAATTATCGTTTTTGACTTATCATATAAAGATGAATTGTATCCTTTAACGGACCCAAATAGAAGATATCAAAATAGTTTTTACGTGATGTTTTATCAATTGTCACAAATGATTTCTTTTGAAATCCATGCCCTATCACAATTGGAGCCTTGAACTCTTTTTTACAAGAGACCATCAAAAGAAGTAATACTGGGAATAAATATTTCATTAAGTTGAAGTTTTTCGTTTTGACAATTTTTAGTTCATACTACATTGACTCCCCTTCAAGAAACTCCTTCAAATGAAGCATACTATACCGATCCAAGTCAACACCTGACAATGAAATGCTTGAACCGTCTTTGAATTTCAAACGTACCCGATCACTTTCAAACTCACATGATTCAATATGAGCTAAGGGGATAGTTTTTTCATCTTCCCAATACTTTTTCACAATAATTTCATTTTCTCCAAGGTAAATTCCTGTTCTGATCACCCAAAAGCTGAAACTTATAGTTAGTATCAAAAATAAAATGGAAAAGAAATGACTTAGCTGAATACCTTTCTTCTTGTAATAGTCACCATTTAACCTTTTTCTGATATTATTCATTACTATAGAAAAAGGAATTGCTACCATAAAACCAATGAAAAAAGAGGGAGGTATAAAATTGAGTTTTAATACGGTGTGATTCAAATTATCAGATGAATCGTGGTACATATCACTTACTATTGGTAAAGAGATATTTGTCAATCCAACCCCAATGAAAGCACTTAATGCGTAAAGGATTAATGTTCTTCTCACCTTCTTCTCTTTTGCCTCCTTTTCCGCTAACGTTGGATAGTAAGATTTTTGATACACATCATTATCCTTTCTATATACAATTGCGTAAATCAATGCTACTAGAACGTGTACTGTAACGGGAATAACAATTGACTTTATTAAAATTTCAGTCATATTTTTTACTTGAAAACCTCTAAAATGATATAGCAGAAAATTATCTATATATCATCCTTAGATTTTGATATTACTAATAGTTCTAAGCCTGCTCCAACTCAAAAATCGTGATCTCAGGTCGCACATTAAAACGCACTTGCCAAAGGTGACCTACGGCACGATTGACATACAAAGTTCTTCCATCTTCTAAATCTATCACTCCTTGTGCGTATTTCTTATTTTTAATAGGCAACATAGGAGCTTTCAAGAAAGGTGGTTTGCATTGTCCTCCGTGAGTATGGCCTGATAAAATCCAGCCTTTATACCCATTCCAAACTTCTAAATCACAAACATCTGGATTATGACATAACAAGACATTCGCCTTGCTTTCATCATAGTCATTCATGACTTTTTCGGGTTCGAAATTCAAACCCCAGAAATCATCTAAACCAATAATATTTAAGCCTTCAAACTCTTTTTGAGCATTATGAAGCATCTGCACACCGGCATTTTGTAATTGATTTGAAATTTTGTCTGCAACCTTCTGTTCTCCCCAATTTTTACCATAATCATGATTTCCAAGAATGCCTGCAGTTCCCAGTTTTCCTTTTACGATGTGAGGAAGTACTTCATCCAATTGCTGAAACTGTTTTTCATTTTCATAACTCACATAATCACCTGTGTATACTACAAAATCAGGATTGAAAGCTTGTGCTTCTTTAAAAGAATCTATGATATAACTGTAATCAAATCGATTCCCGATATGAATATCACTGATTTGCATTAAGGCTTTTCCTTTGAGATGATCTGGTAAATTTTGGATGGGCATTTTTTGTTTTACAAACTCCAGCCAAAATGGTTCAACCTGCCAAGTATATAAACCTGTAAAAAATCCGGCGCCAACTGCACCTAAAAAAGTTTGCTTTATAAATTTTCTTCTGTTCATTGCTTTAAATATGATGACACTAAAATTGATTGATCGAAGTTTTATTTTGTAATTTACTTAAGGCAGAGGAAAATGTCATTATTTCAAGACATAATTAATTAATCAAACCCATCCGCATATTGTATCTTCCATAAACCATCTTCTTTGATCAGCCCTGCCCTTATTGATAGTGTAGGAATAAAATCTTTTGGGTTAACATAAGCTGTATCATCATTAGCAAGGATTACTTGATACCAAGTATATCTATCCCATTCATACGTTTCTGGTACCACATCATAAGAAAGAAATTTCACAATTTTGGATCCCTGTTCAGGCTTTTCATAAACAGGAGTTGAATCTGATAAAGCGATCAAAAGGCCAAATGAGTCAAACATATCATTATCTTCATAAATATTGGCTGAAGTATAAGGCAAATAATATTCATTTTGATCTTTAGAAAAACCACCACCGCCTATTTTGAAGATAAATTCAAATGTAGACCAAATTCCGCTTTCTTTTTCATTAGGGGCAGTACTGAAATAGTACTTCATAAATCCTTCTTTTGTGGTTTGATCTAACCCCTCATTGGTAGTATATGTCTTTGAGGCAAGAGACCGTTCAATAAAGGCTCGGTCTTTCTCCTGAACCGCAACTTTCAAATCCGTTATAAATTGCATTAAACTTGGATCATTTAGGGATTCATCTTTTGGATAAACCTTACCTATTTGAGCATAAGCGGTGGTGTATATTAATAAAAAGAGAAAGGATAATAGATGCTTCATTTTAAAGTTTAGTTCTAAGCGTTAATTCATATTAGATTAAAACAAAAATCATTCTCTTTTATACTTGTCAACTCCAAAACATAAAACCTAAACCTTTACAAGTCTCCAATATAAGTACTCAAATTTTCATTTCTCTCTAAGCTCATTTTCTTACGTATTCTGTGCCTTGAAATCTGAACGCTGTTCAAAGAAATATTAAGCAATTGTGCCATTTCTTTTGTATTGAACTTTAATTTGATCAATGCACAATGTTTCAATTCAGTGGGTGATAACTCTGGGAATTTTTGCCTTAGTCTTCTATAAAAATCTGCATCTACTTCTATAAATAACGTATTGAAACGCTCCCACATATCAGTATTACTTTGTGCAATTTGAGCGTTGATTTTATTAAAGCTTGACGGTACTTTTTCTTTGATCACGGCTAGAAGTTCCTTGATAGTTTGTTCCTTTTCAATAAAAAGAAGTGTGTTAGCGGTAAGTTCTTTACTCTTTATTTTCATGATTTCTTCAGCACGCTCTTTTTCCATTTGCATTTGTGTCTCATAGCGTTGGCGCTCTATTTTTATTCTCTTGATTTTAGATTTCAAATAGAATAAAAAACCACTTAGAATGAGTGTAAACAGTAAGAGACCAATAACAATCAAAAGTCGTGTTTTGAGTAAAGTACTTTCCTCTATAGTTTGTTCCTGTTCATTAAGTTGGATGTTTTTAAGTTGAAGTGTTTCCCTGTATTTATCTTTAATCTGAAATAAACGATTATTATAGATGCTTTTGATATTATACAAACTATCAGAAATAGCATTGGCTTCTTTTAGGCTTTCTAAGGAGAGTTGCGTTTGATTTTCTTTTTCATAGATGCCCGATAAATGCTGTAAAATTTCGACTCTATAATCATTATGTGTATGGAAAACCTCCATCAACTTTAATGCTTTTTGATAGGCTGAAATTGCCTTGGTGGACTCCCCTTTTTTCTGATATAAATTGCCCAAAAAATTATAAACAATCACCTGAAACGCATTATTGTGATTCACAAAATACCTTTCGGATTCCAAAAGATGATATTCGGCCTCCTCTAAATTATTAAGATACAAAGAGACAATCCCTTTTTCTGTACCAACATAAGCGGTATTCTTGATGGGGTCTTTGGAATATTCCACCCCAACTGCCCTACAACTGTCTAGGTAGACTAATGCCTTTGAAAATTCCTTTGCTTTCCGATATTGGACCGCCATAGAATAATAAAGTGAAATTGTACTTACTGGATCAATTTCTTTTTTCTCAATCAGTGTTTTTACTTGAAACAAGGCCATTCGAAGGTATTCTATGGACATTGTATATTTCTCAAACAAACTGTAAAGCACACTTATATCTGCATAAATTTCACTTTGAAGAAAAATAGCCTTCTTCTGTTTGGCTAATAATAATCCTTCCCATAAATGATCATAGGAAAGACTGTACTGCCCTTTGTTTTTGTATACGTCTGCCATCCCAATGTGGCATTTTATCACATTTGTTGTGTCTTTTGATGCTTTAAAAATTTCGACAACACCCTTATACAAAAGCAAAGCACTATCAGGGTTTGCGTTCAAAAGGGAGTTAGCATTTTGCAATTGTACAACGATAGATAAATTTTCATTTTGCTGGTTTTGAAATCCAAATCCTTTAGAGTTTAATTGTAAAAGTAGAAAAATTGCTAGCAGATAGTTTTTATGAATGTTCATTTATAATTGGTTAGAAGTTTTGATATAGGACAAAAACACTTTTCATTTCATACTTTATTAACTTTTGTCCTAATCCAAATAAATATTACACGTAAAATATACACACATAATCTTTGACAACGGTAATGAGATAGGATTATAAAAAAACACCCTCGGTAATCACTAAAATTTGTCCTCCTTTTCTCTCTGAAAGGGGGATATTTTCAGAAAATAAGAATCTCAAAAATGACTTCATTAAATTATTCTAAACCCTTGTTAAGTTTTTGCTAAATAGGAAATTAAGCTTTTTTCCAATGGACCATACTACTTTTAACTATGCTTTTTCGGCAATAACTTAATGAGCATTTTATTGAGGAGATTTCATTTTTGATTACTTAATTTTTTCAACTCAAATATGCTCTTTATCCACTTAATACAAACAAATGATGAAAAAGAACTTATTACTTTTATCTGTGTTACTCTTATTTATTGGACAACTCTTTGCCCAATCTCTGGGGTATAACAACGACAGAATTGCCATCAGTGCAGATGGTAACAATCAACCGGACAATCACCCTGAAGCAAAATGGCCACGAGCCGATCCTGATGACTGGGGAGGTACACCAGCTTCGTTAGCAATTATCGCCAAACTAGGTTTGCAAGATAAAGTGGTGCACTTCTCTTATAATAACTTTATTGATGCCCCTGCCCACACCACTGAAACTAACTACATGAAAGAAGCGGTTGACGGAGGAATAGAAAGATGGGATTTTGATGCTTCCGTTTTCTTTGATGTACCAGAAACACTCGATGCTTCAATCGCTCATTTGGCAGAAGAATTAGGAAAATCTACCGCTGAAGATCCATTGTATTTTATCCATATGGGAACTTCTGAATTCTTCTACAGAGCAGTTCAAAAAGTCATTGACAATGGAAAAGTAGAAGCACTCTCACATGTGCAGATTATTTCTCATAGTGGCTTTAACGACAATCACCTCAGAAGAGAAGCACATCACAAAATGCAAGAGGCCATTATATTAAGTGGAAACAGATTGAAGTATAAAAAAATTGCAGATCAAAATGGGTGTGACAACTTAGATCAGCTTTGGTGTTCAGGTACTGATTTCACACCTTGGAAATGGATGGAAACTCACTCAGATCCGAATATTCAATGGGTGTACAGTAGAATGCAGTTTCATCCACAAGGAAAAGGTGCTGATGTTTCTGATGCGGGTATGGTGTATTATTTACTAGTAGGTGATGAATTTGGAAGTCCTGCTAAGTTCCAAAGTTTTATTGGCGACGGCATTCAACTTGGAGCTGTTATTCCTGTGGAAGGAATCAATATTTTACATGACAGTAGAAATGCTTATATCGGAAGAGGCGTTCAAATTGCTCACAGTATTATACCTTCCGATGCTTTTAATACAAAAATCAATTGGACTTCTTCTGACCCAGAAATTGCTTATGTTTCAACGAAAGGAGAAGTGATCGGACTAAAAGAAGGAACAGTTACAATCACTGCAACAACCGATGAAGGAAATTTTAAAGATGTGGTGAATGTCACTGTGCTTACACTCCCAAGCTGTGAAGACCTAGAATATATTGCGATTAAAGATTTTGAAGTGGCACAGATCGACACCTTCGTTACAGCTTACAAAGACAATAGCCGTAATGCAATTGCTGTTGATGCGGGACAATACAAAGATAAATTTGCAGCCACGAAAAAAGTATTTGATGGCTTAACAGGTTTTTATAATATCAGTATGACTACACTGACTGAAGAAGACGGTGAAAGCACTTTCCGGCTCAAAGTCAACGGCCAACTTGTAGGAGAATTTCAAAACCCTGTCGCTACTACGGATATGGAACCATATATTCATGAGTTTCAAAATGTATTGATTGAAAAGGGTGATGAAATTCAGATTGAATCTAATGCCCATTCCAATGGATTAATTCCTGAAGGTGATGGCTTTGCTTATGCTCGTGGTCGCTGGCGTGCTTTAAACTTTGAATGCCTGGGGGAGTGCGAGGTGGAGGAAGTGAACGGACTGCTGATTTTTGAGGCAGAGCGCTTCCCCCTTGTTGGCCATTGGAAAATAGGTACTGATACAGAAAAAGCATCAGGTGGAAAATACCTTTATTATGGCGGACCAAATTCTTATCAAAAAGTACCCAATGGACAAACCATCTCATATACTTTCAAAATCAATAACCCCGGTGGATATACAGTAAAATGGACCATGAGACAACCTGAAGGAGAAAGAGGTGGAGATTTAGGCAATGATGCGTGGATCTATTTTGATGATGATATTGGAAGAGCTAAACAGGAAGCTTTAACTCACTTTGAAAAATTTGTAGGAAGAAGTACAGATGATTTCACACTCAATGGACAACTGGATTTACATAATAACGGACAACCTTGGATGTCTGTTGTATTTCCAGAAGCAGGTGAATACACCATCAATTTGAGTGGACGTTCCTCCCACTTTCAAGTAGATCGAATTATTCTTTACAAAGGAATGAAACTGGATGAAGTAGCAGAAAAAATTGCAGAAATCAAGGAAACGATGAATTGTAATATTGCAGGAATTCCGGGGGATGATAATGACGACAAAGAAGAACCTATTCTGAGTATCACTCCTTCACTCCCATCTCTGATTCTTTATCCAAATCCCACAAGTGGAATGCTTCAAATCAGTGGTTTAATTTCGGAGGCTAAAAGTGTTTCTGTTCTTAATATGATCGGGCAAATACAATTGCATAAAAAAGTCAATTCGAATCAAATAAACCTTGATGTTTCTGCTTTAAGTGTAGGTACTTATATTTTGAAGTTGGAAACAAACCAAGGAGTTGTCTCAAAGGTATTTATGAAAGAGTAGTAACTATGACAATCTATTATTACCCACAGTTTTTAACTGTGGGAATTTTATAACCCTTTTCACATAATCAAAATGGATGAACTAAACTTACTTAATGTAAAGCAATTTTCTTGATTTTTGTTATTACTCCTTTCCTACATGTTACCCTAATTCCCCCGTTTCCATAAAGCACAAAACGACTAGATTTTGTTAAAGGCTTTTCCAATTCATAACAATTACAACCTACTCCTTTTAATGCTTGACCTTTTACATTAATTTCCAAAGGTATCCCATTCTTTGAAACAGGAATTTGTTTTACTGTATTGAAGACAAATTCAGTAGTATCCTCTTCTGTATCAGCATACAGAAAAAAACTTTGATGATCAATATCTATACTTCCTTTTTCAACCACTTGAGAAGCTGATTTCATTTCATAAAGACTATCATTTATAAATAGTCTTACCACTTCTCCATCATCATAAGTAATTCGATATATTCCATTCGAAATTACCTTTCTATCATTTATCTGACCAAGAATCAACATAGAATTTGTCAGCATTAAAATAAGTATGCCAAAAAGCTTATGAGTCATATATATAATTTTTAAAAGTTTAATTTCTCAAGGAGATTTGTAAATAAGTTCTTAACCTCCAAAAAATTATCATTCCCTAAAAACACAGCTGAAGTTGATAAATTTGCCATACCATAACTTTCTCTTGATTACAAACGGCTGGCTTCCACTTTGAGTCATTAAAAATCTGTAATACCTCATCTGGATTTTCTATAAACTCCTCACCTCTAAAGTAAGAAGGAAACACTACTTCACCCTGTTCATTAATAAAATATGAGATAAGCACTTTCACTCCACTTAATCCCATTTTCTTTCCTACACCATTTAGTTTGACTGTTTTTGCAAGGATGCGGAAAATCTTTCCTTCCGGTTTTATTTGAGATGGAGGAACATCTACATTTATGCAATGTTCAATCCCTGTAATACTATCAAATTTGAAGTCACACTCCTTCTCCAATTCTTGAGCATTAGCAGGTAAACTTAAGATACAGTATAAAACAGTAAATATTATTGATAAGATCTTCATATCCCCCTTGCTTTAAAAAATTAGGTAATGGATGATTTAGGTTGATTCTTTGTTATATGTATATGAGACATTACAAAGAAATACGTTGTCCTCACTGTGAAGGCAACGATATAGTGAAAAATGGTCATAG
>NZ_JABANE010000111.1 GCF_012844305.1 Flammeovirga aprica JL-4 | reverse complement strand
TTGGTAAACAGTTGTTTCTTCAATTTTCAAAAGCTCATTTTTAGTTATACTTTAAAATGTCTCAATACTTAGGAAATTTAAAATAACAACTTTTCTTCCTTTTTAGAAAGTTATCCAATTATCATCGGGTAGAGTAGTTTCTGTCTCTTAAAATAAAGCATATAAAATTTATTAAACAACTCTTAATGATGGATTAATTGACTATTCTGTGATTTTAATATATTGATTGCATTGGGTCCTTCACAAAAAAGTAAATCAAGAATACTCAGGTTTCGATCAAAAGTGTCACCAAACACTTGAATATACGAAATCTCGTTAACAAAAGTTGATGAATCGGTAGCGGTAACCTTGTTTCTAAGGTCAACTATCTCATCTTCAGGTTCTTTTTTATAAGTATTCGTGATTTCAACCTTCGTACGTAATCCTAATAGCTTAATAACACATTTCAAAAGTGAAATGTTTAGCTCAAAAAGAGATTCCTCCTCACTTAACAATGTAGTCTTGATGGCTTCCTCATAATATTCGTAATAAGGAGACCTTCCATAGGCAGAAAGAATACTTCTCCAATGTTTTACAGCCCAGTTGTCATTTTGATTGACCTTGATTTTACGCATAGGCTTACCTTTGTTAGCACCAACAACCGGAACACTCAATCGATCTACTTTTTGAGCTGTTTTGATAAAGCATCTGTTTCTAAAACTTTGCTTCTGAAATGTCTCAAATTTCTCAATATAAACCGTGTCGCAGTGAGCTAGAATAGTGAAATATTCAAGGTTGGGAAAATAATGTAAATCGATTAGTACTTTCATTGGAGAAGTAAAATAGGTGTTTTAGAATCTGAATTTTAAGTAGTGCACTTTGTGACCAAGCTCTGTAAATTGCTTTTCATAGCGTGTTTTAATACCATGATGATCTTCCATTAAGTCCGATTCATACAGGTCAAAAGTCACCGCTTCTAATTGTACTTTTTCTTGAACCAACGTTTCTACTGAGTACTCAAAAAGCTCTTTACTGTCGGTCTTAAAACGGATTAAACCACCTTCTTTAATTAATTCTTTATAGATGTTTAAGAATCGAGGGTGAGTCATTCTTCTCTTCGCATCTCTGTCTTTTGGACGAGGGTCAGGGTGAACGATCCAGATTTCATCTACTTCGCCCGCTTCAAAATAGTTGGCTAAGTTTTGAATATGAATTCTTAAGAAAGCAGCATTTGTCAGACCTTTTTCATCTACTACGTTACCACCTTTCCAGATTCTGTCTCCTTTGATATCTACACCAATGAAGTTTCTGTCAGGATATACTTGAGCAAGACCTGTAGTGTATTCACCTCTACCACAAGCCAATTCTAAAACAATTGGATTGTCGTTTTTGAAAACCTCTTTTCTCCAGTTTCCTTTGATGTTATCATACAAAGGTTTTCCTTCTTCAATAATATATGCACGCTCTTTATTTTGAGCGAATTTTTTTAACTTATGGCGACCCATCTTTCAAAAATTTTATAATTCAGAATGCAAACATACAAAATCCCTTTTTTGCTTGGGTAGTTCCGATTATTCCTCTTATGTTTATATTGGGAAATATTCGGTTTTTTATCGTATT
Source organism: Flammeovirga aprica JL-4 (assembly GCF_012844305.1). Taxonomy (GTDB): domain Bacteria; phylum Bacteroidota; class Bacteroidia; order Cytophagales; family Flammeovirgaceae; genus Flammeovirga; species Flammeovirga aprica. The sequence continues at coordinate 25,560 of NZ_JABANE010000111.1, read as the reverse complement.
TTCATTGGATTATTAAAGATTTTGGTGGGTTTATGTTCATTATTAGGAAGTAAGACCACTATATAAGGAAGCAATTTTTTAAATTTTGTATGGCTAAAGTAATTTCTTTCGCAACTCAAAAAGGAGGCGTTGGTAAAAGTACCCTGCTGATGTTAACAGCCTCAGCTGTACATAATAGAACAAACAAAAAGGTTTTGGTGATTGATTGTGATCCCCAGAAATCTGTAAAAGATATTTATTCTACGGAAGGCGGAGATAAGGAATCTTCTTATGATGTGATTGCCTTTAATTGGAAACAACCCAGAGCCGAAGAAAACTTTGACAAGACGCTCGCATTAGCAGAAAAAAAGTATGATGCTATTTTCTTGGATGTACCAGGTCGTATTGAAGGAAAAGAAATTTACTTCAGTGTTTTAGTGTCAGATATAGTTGTGGTACCTGTAGTGGCTAGTGTTTTAGATATGAGAGCGACGATCCGTTTTCTTAAAACACTGCCAATGATCAAGGAAATGAAGGAGAAGCAAGGCTATAAGTTTGAGGTTTTCGGTATTGTCAATAAAAAAGATCAAACCGTTGAACACCAAAAGCTGAAAGAGTTAGCAGGTATTGGTGGCATGGAGTTTTTCTACTCACCAATTTCCAACTTGGTAAGATATAAAAGAGGTATCTCAACGGTATACGATATTACAGACCCTGCAATCAAGGACGATGAATTCAATCAGTATTTTGATGAGTTTTGTACGAAGTGCTTGTTCTAGCTAAAAAATATTGAATCGTTTAAAAGACTTCCAGCAATGGAGGTCTTTTTTGTATACATTTTTTTGGTTTTAATAGAGCACATTTTTTTTAATGATTGTGTGTTACTTACGAAAGGATTATATGTTGTGTTTTTTGCAAATAGTTCTGTATTTTTTGCAATTTTCTCTCCACCTGACTCTCTAACTTTACCTTTTTAAGCTGGTAATCAAGTTCAAAAACTTATAATAATGAAGGTGGTTAACAATTTTTTCGCTTTAACTATATTGATTTTATTTTGTAGTCAATTTAGTTTTAGTCAGACGAAAGCTATTAGTGAAACTAAAAAGTATACTGAAAAGCTAGTCAAAAAAGTAAAGACGGGATCTCTTAAAAAATTTGCTCAATATTATCCTGAGGCTTGTAAGGATATGGAGGAGATCATAAAGGAGGCTTCAAATAGTGAATTTGGCTATGATAAAGTTGCTGATCATATTTTTACATGGGGGGTAATACATAATAAACTCAAAAAAGCTTTTGGTGAAGGACCAATAACCTCTAAAAAACTATCTGTTCCTTTAAATTATGTTGACTATTTATCTCAAAGACCAGAATATCAAAGCAAGGCAGCCAAAGCACATTACGATTTTGCTGAAAAGATATTTAATGAAGAGAAAGACTATGATAAACGTTTGGATGCAGTAGAACATTATGAAAAAGCGAGAAAGTATGCACCAAAGCAAGAAAAAGAGCAGATTTATACAAAGGTAATTATCGATGAGAAAGAAGATTTAATCCATTATGATGAAGGTTGTAGAATTTATGATTCAGCGAGCTCTTTTGAGGAAAAGGTAAAGTCAGAAGCATACTTTAATAAGATAGCCTTAGGTAAAAAGAAATATGAATTCAGGGATGTTAAAAATAGGATCTCAGAACTATATTATACAGAGGGTATTCGACTTAATAAGAGTAATGAAATAGATGATCTTAAAATGGCTGCTGGTCATTTAGAAAAAGTCATGGACCTTGATCCACAATTTAAAGATGTAAAAGATCAATACGATAAAATTTGTCAAAATATAGCAGCAAAATATTATTCTGAAGGACTAAAAAATCAAGCAATTGAAAGTTATGAAGGTCAAGAAACTGCTGCTCAAAATTATAAGGATTGTTTGACATGGGTTGAAGGTTACAAAGATGCTTCTGAACGTATGAAAACTTGTTCTCAGAGAGCCAAGCTAAGACTCGTAGTATTGAAACCTAATTCCTCTTTTGTGTATCGACCAAATACAGATTGGGAAGTTTATGTTGGAGATAAATTAAACAAATCCATTCAAGTTGTTAATTCACCTTTAATTCATAATGTATCTAAACTTTCAGAGCTAGACATTAATGATACTCAAAGTATACAAGAGGCTAATAAAGTTTTGGGGAGTAACTTTTTAGTTTTGAAATTATCAAATAATCCAAAAGTTAGTGTTAGTGAACCTCAATTAACTACAAAAGAAGAGGAAACTTTTTATGGAGTTATTAATTGGATAGACGAGGGAGAGGTTAAAAAAGAAGAGTATACCAATAAAAAACTTTACGATACACAAGTCAAAGCAGTAGATTTCATGATCAGTATGCTGCCAACAGAGGAAGAGAGAAAAGCATACAAAGAAAAATACCCTAGGAGTCATTGTAAAGGGACATTGATAACACATTACTACAAGCTAACTGCAGAAGCGGCTTTTACAGTTGAGGTTTGGGACTTAAGGTCAGGTGAACCTTTAAAGATCGGAGAGAAAATACTTACTGAAAAAGTGGGTGATGAGGTGAGTTGGGAAACGTATCAAGGAGATGAACGAGCAAAACCAACACATTTAAAGGAAAAGAAATTAGAAAACCTGACAACGAAGGAAGAGATGATAAAGAAGGTAAAAGCAAAAGTGCCATCAGTTCAACATTTTTCTGGAGAAGCAGTGGAAATCATTAATAGAAATTCAGCTTATAAAAAAACGATAGTTAACTAATCATGTACAGTATATAAGTTCTAAGACAAAATTATATAACACTTATTCATATTATTTTTTCCGATTACTGCCTTTCAAAAACTTTAAATAGAACCACTATTTATACGTTTTTTAGCGTTGTACTCACAAAAAATATTTAAGAATTAGTTATCATTTATTTTTGGCTTAGTACTTATCATGATTTGATATTAACAAACAAACTCTATTTATCACTTACTCAATTAAACTACAGATTACTTAATAAATTCTATTATCGGGATCAATATTTAGTTAGTTGATATTGAGACCGATAATAGATAAAAAGGAAATTATTATGAAAAGGACTTTTGTGCTATTTGTGTGTTCTACCCTTTTGATGCTTTATTCATTTAATGTAAAGGCACAGAAAGTATTGGTAAAACCAACAATACAATTTGAAGGAGAGACGTATTATATCCGTTCGGTAGAGACGACAAAAACTTTTGATTTACCAGGGACGGATAAAGAACATTCTTCAAAAAAAAATGGAGCAAAGCTTGGGTTATATAATCATGAAAATATGATTGACCGAAAGTACAAATTTAAGAAGTCAAGATATAAGGATTGGTACTTCATTTTAGTTAATTCAGACAAGTTTCGTCTTGATGTTCACGGATGTTATAAGGATAAATATTTCTGTAAAACTTATAAGCATAAAAAAGGAGCTCAGCTACAGATCTGGAGTTATGATGGCTCAAATGATAATGATGGAGTAGGGTTATTTCGTTTCATTGAGGTTAGAAAAGGACAATACAGAATACTAAACAAATATTCAGGTTTGTCTTTGGATGCTACAGGAGATAATAAGGTGATCATTTGGGATTGGCATGGTGGACAAAATCAATTATGGGAGTTCATTCATGTTAAAACAGGCCAACGATATGAGGGGAAACTTAGTTCACTTTAGATTCCATTTTAATGATATGAAAGGCAATAATATGAGACTAACTAAGAATATAATACCTCTGATTTTTATGGCTCTTCTTTTCTTTAATACTTCTTGTGAAGAGGCTTTAGAAATTACTGAAGCATATTTGGAGTACATGGAAAATGATGAAGATTTTGTATACATAGATCTTCATACAGGAGTGGATGAAAATATTGAGCAAGTCAATTACAGTAAAGTACCTAAGGAACTTTCTTTGGTAACTCTGAAAGGTTCACTACCAAAAAATACAAGCGAAGCGTTAAGTTTAAGAGATTGGATGCCCCCAATTGGAGATCAAGAAGCATACGGAACATGTACTTCTTGGGCAACAGGGTATTATACTCGAACGATTTCTTACGCAAGGGAAAATGATTTAACTGCTGGTGATCTAATCGATCCATCTCTACAATTTAGTCCATTGGATATATATCTTTCGATAGATCACAGTGAAAACTGTGGAGGATCAGCTCCTTCGAATGCGTTTAGAACAATGAAAGAAAGGGGGATTGCAAGGATGAGTGATGTTCCTTATGAAAACCTAGGAGATTGTTCTCAAAGGAGTTCTGCTACTTCTTCTCAATACAGTGCTGGAAAAATAGATAATTTTAGAGCCATTGATTCGAAGGATATAGAGGCTCTGAAATCTTACTTATCATTAGGGAGACCAATTACTGTAAGTTGTAAACTCGGACCTGAATTTTTTCAATATAAAGCTGGTACTGTCCATCAAGATGATGATTACACTCAATGGGATGCTGAGGGAAGACATGCTTATCATGCGATGACGATTGTAGGATATGATGATAATAAAGGTCCAAATGGTGCATTATTATTAGCCAATTCTTGGGGTAAAGTATGGGGAGATAATGGATTTATATGGGTTGACTATGACTTTTTTACCGGAGGTGTTTTTGGTAGGTATGCTTATGTCATAGAATCTGATAAAGGAGATAAGCCAGTCATTGATAAAAATATTGTAGATGTGTTACATCGATCGGAAGGAATGGATGCTTTGACAGTAAAAATGGAAGAAGAAATGGCTGATGATCGCTTCACAGAAAACCCAACAGTACGTAACCGAATGCTTACTTACAATATATTGAATAAGGGTAAAGATGAAATTCCAGCCTCTAAAGACTGGAATATTGTCTACTATTATTACAATGCGACTGACCCCGAAAATGATTTTGGGATATTATTCTATGACTATTACACTGATGATGTAACAAACACAAACTTGGGTTCCTTTGGAGAAATTGGGGATGAAAATACTCAAGGAATGAAAAAATATGGACAAAATAATTATTGGAATTATGTCAACATTCCTTCCGGTTATTCTGTAGGCAGGGCTTTAAATGATGATTCAGAGTCTGATATGCGTATATATTATGAGGTTCCATCAAACTTAAATGGCTCTTATTATTTTGTGCTTTTTGCAGATGGATTTAATGCAGTTGAGGAAGCTTATGAGCAAAATAATTATATGTTTTTGACTGGGAATAATGCCGCTCCTTTAGAAATTAAAAATGGTGAGATTATATCGACTTCAAGCAATGCGAGAAAGACTGAAACCAAAGTCTTAGGTTGTTATGAAAATCAATTATTAGATCGACAGCCAAATGCATACACTATTGATGAAATTTCAACTTTGATTGATTATCAAAAATCAAATGGAATATTAGAAAGACTTAGCTCTTCAGCTAGGATTTCAGGTACTTCAAAAACAAGAAAGGTTCTAATCGAAAGATAGTGCAGGTGAAAATTAATTGGCTATCAATAGTTTTTTTGAACTGATGACTTATGAGCAAATTCAATAAGAATTCATTATTACTTGGACTTATTACAATTGGATGTTTAACGCTACTTCTAAGTGTGAATATGAAAGATCATACTTTAGAAAAGAAGTTTCGTAAGGGAGAAGATATTTTCATTGAAGGAAAATCTTTTTCTGAAGGTTTAGATCTGACATTGTTTTTAAATTTTAGAAGAGTTGCTCCTAATAGAATGGAAGCAGAAGTAAACGGAAATGTCATTTTCAGCCATTGTGATTTCAATAGTTTGATTACTTCCAGGTATAAAGATGGAATATTATACACAGTAACTTTTAATCGTTCACTTGTTTTTAAAAATTGTGTTTTTGATCAAGTAGTAGAGGCTCCTTATTTACATGTGAAAGGTGATTTTACAGCTGTAGAGTGTTATTTCAATTGTAAAGTAGACTTCAGTAAACTTTGGGTTCAGGGTAGAAGAACGAGCTTTGAGAATAGTAAATTCATAAAGAAATTAATTTTAACGAATTGCATTTTTGATAATCAATCTTCCTTTACTTCATGCGAGTTTATAAAATCTGTTTCTTTCCAAAATTCAGTTTTTAAAGGTACATCATTTTTTGGCGCTGCATCTTTTCTTGAATATGCTGGTTTTGAAAAATGTTCTTTTCAAAGAGGAGTAACATTTGATAAAGCAAACTTCCGAAAGAGAGCAGTATTTCATAGTTGTAATTTATATAACACTGCATCTTTTCAAAGTACAAAATTTAAAAAATCACTAGATCTTAACAAAGCACAATTCCTTTGTAACCTAGATACTAATCAGGTAGTGTTACCAATAGATATCAATACAGAAGGAGCATATTTTTTAACTCAAAAAACCTTTTTCAACCCATTGGAAAGGTGATACAATTACTTAAGCAATAAATGATGAATAATAAGCTTTGGATTGCGATTATAGGTTTATGGTGTATACCTATATTTCCTTTACTAGGACAGGAGAAAGTACTCATTTTTGAAGGGGATTTTGACCTTAAAGGAGGCTATGAATCTTTTACTTATAAATTTATAAAAGGAGATCAAATTGTATTCTCATTTGAAAAAGAGAATAAAAAACCGATGAAAAAAGTTTGGATTACAGGTCCTAAAAGCAGGACACTTTTCCAACGTATGAAATCAGGTTATGTGAAAGATAGAGTCATTAAGGTGACAAGTACTGGGAAATATTATTTTAAGTTTGAGGATAGGGCAAGCGGGAAGAATATTCATATTAAAATTGAGCGAATTCCAGCTGAAGGTTCTGAAAAACTTATTGCATCTGGTCAACCTTATAAAAGAGGATATTGGCTGAATTCATATGATACTGTAGATTATAACTATGAGATAGATTCTGTGGTGGGTTATGGTGAAACAGAGGAGTTTGAACGGGAGTTTAAATTATTTAATGAGTATGTATATCAGACTGTACCAATGCTTAATGCATCAGGTCAATTATTAGGTCGATTAGGAAAAGGAAATAAGCATACAAAGCTTTGGACCTGTCAAGATCCTAAACCGCCTTTTGGTGCCGATGATGCCAAATTGCTTTATATTCAATATAATATTAACTCAAAACTAGGAAGTGCAAAGCACTGGAAGATGGTTCAAATTGGTGGGACAGTAACTTCATTAGCACTCTCTGTTTTTGCTTCACCGGCTGCTGGTTTTGCAAGTCAGCAGGCATTGGATATGATGATGCCTGAAGAAAATGGAGAACCCACAATGTATTTTTTCAGCAAGAATGAATCTTCATTTGGAGAGATTAAAAAACTCTTTACAATTGATTTTGATCTTTTTAAATCAGGAGGGAAAAATGTCAATTTCGATGGTGTTAGAGGTTTAGGTAGTGTTACTAATCTGTATGGGGTGATGCTACCAGAAATGTATTCAGAGTTAGAGTTGAAACATATCATTTTGGCAAATACAAAACCTGCAACTGCGAAAAATGTAAAATTAGATTTTTCTGCTCTTTACTATGCACCAGTTTATGTAGAGTTCAAGGCAACGGAGCGTTTTGTACCACTCAAAACAGTGAAGGTACAGCGTACCATTAAGAAAGTAGTAAAGAAAAGAAAGTTTATAGAATTATAATTTTTTGATGATGATACGGTTGAATTTGAAGTGTTTTGCTTTACTAATTTATGTGTTGAAGTTTTTCTTTATTACGGTTGGTATCGCACAGGAAGCACCTATTGAAGTATTAAAAAAGACTATTGACCCTCAAAATCGACAGGAGCATTATATATCCCCATTTTTTGCGACAAAAGGAGATAAAATAAAGATAAATGTAAAGGTTGAGGATCATAAAAAAGACATGAACTTGTCTATCAAACGTTACCCTGGAGGTAAGCTAGTGTATAAGGTTGAGGATAAACAAATCATTGAACATAGTTTGGATATTCCTAATTCAGGATTATATGAAATCTCTTATACAAAAGCGAAGAAGCCATTTACAATAGAAGTAGATCGTATACCTGCTTCTGAAACTACAAGAGAACTTTCAAAAGCTCGATATGAATATGTTCGTATACCTGATACAGTACATCGTATCGAAAGCTATGAAAAATATATTGGCGCTGACCGAACAATTATCCCACGTACAGAACGCGTAGTCACTCGCAAGATGACTTCCTCCGAAGTGATATGTCAAAATAGTTTTGCACTAGAGGCAGAAAAAAGTCAGTTAATGGTTTTTATGATCCCCCAAGATCGAGAAGATGATTACCTCACCAAAAAACTAGTTTCTTGGTCTATTACTTTATTTGTTGATGATGCTGTTTATAGAAAGCTAAAGCAAAAAATTGGTGAGACATTAGAGTTTGCAGTAACGGCGGGAATGGAGAAAGGCTTAGGGAGAATTTCCAAAGGCCGTATGGATAAGAAAAATGATGTTAGCAACTATAATTATGGAGACATCAAACAATCAAGAGGGGAAAAAGGAAAAGACTTTGCCGATGGGCTTTCTGAGATTATTGGGAATGAATTGGACTCCAAACAGAAAGAAATTTTTGATGAACTCCGAGACCCAAAAGGAATGATAGTAAATGCAGGTGTTGATGTAGCTCTATCAAAAGTAGGAAGGAGTGAAAGTTCAGAAGTTGTAAAAGGTTTTATAGCAGATCCCCAAGGACAAATATTTGATATTGGAGTTGAAAAAGGACTTTCAGCTGTGGGTGTTCCCGAAAATATAGTACAAGGAATCAAAGATATTGAATTACCCTCAATAAGTGATGCGACACAAGTAGCAGCAGATGCTATAACCCCACATGTCAAAGAAAAAATTCATTTTAAGATTACCGATCTAAATAACGAAACAGTTATTGATGATCAAGTTTCTGGTCAATATGCAAAAACGTATGGAACAGAAAACCGAGACAATGTATTTGCTCTGCAGATTGACTGTATGAGAGAGAACTTAGATTATGAAAACTTCTTAGTAGACTATGTGTATGGTTCATTTATTATTGAGGCTACTTATGAGACGACAAATTATAAAGATGCATTCTTTTATGATGTAAAAGAAGATCCTATTTATACAAAGGAAAAGAGGAGTACTCAATCTGTTTATTATCGATATGAGATCATGGATTCACGAGATATTCAACCTCATTATAAAATAATATCTCCTCAGACTTTTCATGATCCTAATCGAATCAGAAAATTTGGGGATGCCAAACCAAAAAAATACGGGAAATAAACTTCAATAAAATTCTCTACATCAATCTTAATAATAAATACAATTAATTATGACTAAACATGTTTTCTTATTTGCCCTGATGACAACGCTGTTGTCTTATGCACAGGCACAAATAAATCCTTTCGCAAATACCATCGCCAACAAACCCTTAAGCGGTTTGGAAACGGTTGGAAATCTAGATGATTTTTCTTTTGAGCTAGTAAATAAGAATGGAAAAGTATTACATATTACAGAAGAAAATAAAGTATTTTTCTTGACAGCAGAGAGAGGTGACTTTTATGGAAATCTCATTTTTAGAACTCGTTTTGATACAAATCATGAAACTGGAGAGTCTACTCTGGAGTATGTTCATATCCTTTTTGGAAGACATAGAGAGATAGCTTATAGGGATGGACATTTTATGAGAAGAGATAATTCTTTTGATGAGGCTGAATATACTGATAATGAAGCCATGAAGAAGAAGTCAGAAAGCTATGATACTTGTGATTTTGACATAAAAGTGAGTAGTGATGGTTTGTATTGTACGTTCAAACATATTGAATCTGGTAAATATTTGACGATGCTTCCAGCAAATAGTAAAGGAGTGCATTCTGTTGCACTATCTAGTAAAAAAAGTGATGATTCCCAATTGTGGAAAATGAGATTATTGTACAACGGTAACCAAATCTAAATCATGAGAAGAATAATATTAACTGCATTTACTTTAATGTGTTTTTTATCTACTAGAAGTAATGCGCAATCTATAAAATCATTCAAGTTTCTTTATCCAATTATTGATATTAGTCCTGAAAATAATAAGGTTTTCCTTGAACCAATAAAAGTATCTCAGAGTGTAGGAAAACCAAGTATTAATGCTGAAAGTTTGAACACTAAGTTCCAATCACGTTTTGAGAATGTGGTAAAAAGTTCAGCATATGGGCAAAATCAAAGTAATATGCCTTTTGAATGGATGCGGACAGATCTTTTGATATTGTCAGAAACCAAAGAAGATGCTGATATGATAGTATCAGGCTCAATGAACGTATCAAAGTATAGCACATCATTAGATACAACTTATAAAAAAATGGTAACTGAAAAAGAACAGTTGCCCTATGAGATAGTTACTTTCCAAGGTCGTTCATCTTTTAAAATGGAATGGGATATGGTATGTAAATCCAAAAATGGTGAAGTACTTAAAAACCTTCCTAGTCAGGTTATAAATAAATCAGACGTTTCAAAAGAGCATGTGATTCACCCTGCTGTTCACAGTAAGAATCAAGTAACACCTGCTTCAACTTTTTATCAAAGTGCTATTTCTACTTTATCATCTAATCTACCTTTTTATTTTAAACCCCAAATTCAGAGTTTTAACCTGAATTATTCTAAAATAAAGAACCCAAGTAAAAAAGATTTAGGTGGAGATAAAGTATTAGCAAAAGAAATAAAATCTGACCTGAAAGAAATTAAAAAAACACTCACCAAATATGGCGATCATAGGGGTGCTTTTGATTTGAATCTTGCTCTCCTAGAAAAGTGGCAATGCAAAGATCTCTATTATAATATTGGAGTATTTTATGAATCTCAAGGTTGCTTTACAAAAGCTTTAGAATGGTATAAAAAATCAGAATATAATAACCCGATAACTCGTATTGAACAAGGCTTGAAAGCTAAAGAGTTCATAGAATCGTTCGGAAAGGACGTAACTGAACCTGAAATCTAATAACTTACTTACTCTTGCATTTGACTTCAACTAGCTATCACCCTATTCAGTTTGTTCTGGATAGGGTTTGATAATATTAACTATTATAGTGATGTGTGTAGTGTTATTTGTTTTTCGATTTGGTTATATTTCATAAAATAATACTATTCCAATACCAACTGTTTCTATTAGGCTCAATGTATCATTGTGCCTTTTTCTTCATAAACATTACTCTTTAATCTAAGAACCAAAACTTCATGTTAGAGAAGATAACTTTTACAAAAGCCACCATAGAACAAATCTTGTTTGAATTTCATCAACAAAAAGAGGAATCTACTTGGGACGGTCGTAATTTTTCATTAATCACACCTAATGAAAATATACAAATAGAGCTTTGTAAAGAGTTTGTTGGTATTGAAATCGCTGTTTTAGAATTTAATTGTAAGTATGATTATCTATTTGAAATTTATTCTACTGAGATAGAAAGCTATGTTTGTAGTGTAGTTTATGATGGAAATTATAGGATCATTGGACCATCAGAAGAAGAGGTTACAATAGGGAAAGGAAGCTCTAAAAATTGTTGTTTTTATAAAAATTCTAATAACCACTACTTACAAATGGGTAAAGGACAGTCTTTGAGACTTGTGTATATACTTATCGGTGAGGAAAAATTTACTAATCTTTTAGAGGGGAACCCAATGCCGTTAGAATACAATAAAAAAACACTTTCCTATTTATTTGAACAACAAAATATGGCAATGAGAGATTGCTTAGAAACTATATTTAATCCTAAAAATCAAGAAGATATATTATTGCCTTCAGGTTGGAAACATGCTAAAGCGTTGGAAGTTTTAATGCACTTTTTACAGCTGATCATAAGCCAAAAAAATGAAAGTCGTGATTATGCATCAACACTTACAGTAGATGAAAAAGTACTTCAGAACATAAAAGATGAGCTTTCTCGAAATTTGTCAACACCACCTTGTTTAAGAGACCTTGGAGACCGTTATTCGATGAGTCCTGAAAAGTTACGAGTAAATTTTAAAACTGCTTATGGAAAGCCTCCTCATCAGTTTGTTGTTCATAAAAGGTTACAAAAAGCGGAAGTTTTACTAAGAGATACTTCGAAATCAATTACTGAAATCGCTCATGAATTAGGTTATTCACATGTAAGTCATTTTACGAATTCATTTAAGAAAAACTTTGGGTATAGCCCCAAGGAGTTCCGTAATGGAAGTGTACAACTGAAAGATCAACTTGATTAAGTTACCAACTTTTGTAAGGCTCCTTCATCAGCATGGCATTATAATACTTCGCCTCTCCAGTCACTTCTTCTCCTAACCAACTTGGCTTTGAAATAATGGAAAGCTTAAGTGAAATATGCTACAGGTCTAATTCAATTGTAAGGGATAACTCATATTTTCTTCTACTAGAATAACTTTAGTTATAACTATCCCAATATTTTTTAGAGTACTTTGCTTTCTTTAAATCGTATACTTTATGGTAAACTTCCCTTGTATAATCTTGATCAATACTCTTAATGTAAATGGTATTTCGACTATTAAACTCTAAAAGAGAGCCTTTGTAAAACATATTACCGGTAAAATGCATAATAGCAATAGAAGGGTAGATATAATTTTCTTGCATTGAATATTGTATTTCAAATTTTTGCATAGTCCTGTCAATATTCTCAATTGAGTATTTATGATTAATTATAAAGTTGGACTTTGTATCTACTATAATAGTCCCTCTGTATTTCTTTTTTTTATAGTTAGTGTGGTAATCAATTTTGGTATAAATACTACTTTCATCTTTGATGGATTGAATAGAATCTATGACCGTTTTATTTAAAAATTTCTTACTGAACATCTCATTGTCCTTATTAATATAAGGAGTACTAATTACAGCAATTGGATAGGGATATACCGGTGATTTTTTATCAATGACCCTTTTATTAATGATTGTTGAATTAAGATGTATGGGTCCCTTTAGTTGTTCATTAATGATAAATTCTAAAGATGCTTCTAGTACTAATGTATCTTTAGTGAGGTCTTCACTTTGATAATAGAGTGCATATTTTGTAGGAGTTTTGGGTGAAAGTGCTAAATGATTCTCAAGAATAGGTTTGAAATACTCATACGTGCTAATTTTTTTTCCAGCAACTTCTACTTCATCCAAATAATCTACATTGGAAGGAAGCTTTATTTGCATCAAGTTTGAGCTTGGTTGGATTGAAATAGTTTCATAACCTAAATGAGACAGGATCATTTTCTTTTCAAAGTATTCATCCTTTACTCTAAACGAAAATTTTCCATTTAAATCCGTGTGAGCGTAGATATTTGAATTTTCGAATTGGATATTAACATAGGGTACTGTTGTCAGATCACTTGCGTCAACTACTTTTCCTTCAATAAGAATATCTTCACTAGAGTTAATGACAACTCCATAATTAAAAGCATTTTTCCAATTTCCTTGGGGATATTCTCCTGTAATAGGGTCGTTTCCAATAAGTGAAGAAAAGCCATTAAGATCTACGGAATCAAGTTTGATATATGCTCTTTCATCTGTTGAAAGTTGCTCATATTCGATAAATTCGTTGACATTCTCGATTCTAGCAAGATCAGTAAAAGCAATAGCAGTGACTTTCTTATCTGTATATTTATTTAAAAAATAAGAAGTTCCTTTAAAATTTTGAATAGTGGTATCAGAAGCAGAATGAATACCACTTAAGTCATTTGCTATATGCGTATTTGCTGCCCAACAAATAATTTTTTTATCTGTAGAGTTGATATGGTATTGAATATTCTCATACATGAGACTATCTCTTAGCTGAACATCTTCCGATTCAACATCCATACCGTCCGATTTATTCCCGTGAATTATGTTACAAGTTCCTAAGATCGATGTTAAGTTTCTAGCCCAAAATAGTGCAGAAGGAGTGTTTTGGGTAGATAATTTTTGAATTAACTCAAGGGTGTAGTTTCTAAACCATTCATTATAAGTTTCAGGTAAAGAATGATGGTCACCTACTTGTGCAATAATTGTGTTTAATGCCTCAATATATTTCTCAGAGCATACTATTTCATTCTCATTAAGGAATATATTAAGGTCTGATGAAAGATTATTAAAAAAGATACCGGAGTAAAATTGAGGATCAAATCCACCTACAAATAAAGTGTCATTTTTATTTGCAGATGCCACAATATATTGTGATAACTCATACATAGGGACGGAGTGATGCCACACATCGTAAATACCCTTGAATAATAAATCAGATTCAGTAGCTCCTTTTATCAGCAGTTGATTCACTTGATCCATATCATATACACTACTTTCAAATAGTAATAGATCAAAACCTAAGCTGTCGTGAAGGTATTTTGTGAAGTTGACTTTTTCTTCTAGCACAAATTTATTAAAATGATCGGCTTCACCAATAAGAATAATATCAGAGTCTTGTATCCGTGATTTGAGAGCTTCATAATGATTGATTTTAGTAAGTTGAGCAAAAGTGGAGAAAGAGAGGAATAAAAATAGAACACCAATAAAGTTTCTCATTGTTTAGTTTAAAAAATAGTTCGAAAATTGATTAATAGTATAGTCTTATCATTTATAAAAAGTGAGAAAGTTTAGTTAGATAGTTAATTGAAAAAGTAAATGTCCTTACCAATTACAGTAAGGCTCTTTCATCAACATGGCATTATAATACTTCGCCTCTCCAGTCACTTCTTCTCCTAGCCAATCCGGCTTTTCAAAAGCTTCATCAGTGGAAGATAGTTCTACTTCAGCGATAGTTAATCCTTTGTTGTCTCCATCAAAAACATCGACTTCATATGTATGATTTCCTACAGGAACCTCATACCTGATTTTATCAATGGTACCTCCATCGCATAAGTGAAGCAATTGCTCGACTTCTGCAATGGAGATTTCTTTTTCCCATTCATAGCGTGACAGACCTTCATCTTGAGATTTACCTTTGATGGTGATAAACCCTTTCTCTCCTTTAATTCTCACGCGCACTGCTTTATTTTCCTCTGCACAAATGTAGCCTTGTACTATGCGAAATGATTTTGATGAGATAGAAGGATCAAAAGATTTTACCAAGAACTTACGTTCAATTTCAAGATGTTGTTGATTTGCCATTTTTTATAAAAGGAATAAATATTTTAATTCAAAAGATTAAAGACCCGCAGCCGCGAATGCGTTTTCTAGGTCTTCTTTCAGGTCTTCTAGGTCTTCGATACCTACTGAAATTCTGATGAAACCATCATCAATTCCTAATTCTTTTCTTGTTTCAGCAGGAATTGAGGCGTGTGTCATGATGGCAGGGTGCTCAATCAAACTTTCTACTCCACCTAAACTTTCGGCTAATGTAAATAGCTTACAGTTTGATAAGAATACTTTTGTTTGCTCAAGGTCTGCTTTCAAAGTCACTGAAATCATACCACCACCTTTTTTCATTTGCTTTTTGGCTAAAGCGAAATCAGGGTGCGATGGTAAATGAGGGTAATATACTTTTTCTACTGAAGGATGTGTTTCTAACCATTCCGCAATTTTCTCCGCATTAGAACAGTGTCTATCCATTCTTACACCTAATGTCTTCAATCCTCTGTTGACCAAGAAAGAATCGAAAGGTCCTTGTACGGAACCAACGGCATTTTGTAAGAAAGTTAATTTTTCTTCTAACTCTTTGTTCTCACCCACTACAACTACACCACCTACTACATCAGAGTGACCATTGATGTATTTTGTAGCTGAGTGTGCCACAATATCAAAACCTAATGCTAATGGTTGTTGTAAGTAAGGAGTAGCGAAAGTATTATCACAAACCGTAATGATATCATGCTTTTTAGCTACTTCAGCCACTTTTTCCAAGTCTACTAAACGAAGCATCGGGTTGGTAGGTGTTTCCGCCCAAATCATTTTAGTGTTCGGTTGGATCGCATTTTCTAATGCTTCCATGTCATTCAAGTCGATGAATGAGAACTCTAATTTTGAAGAGAACTTTCTTACTTTATCAAAAAGACGGAAAGTACCACCGTATAAATCGTTCATAGCAATGACATGTGAACCACCTTCCAGCATATCTAAAATAGTAGCGGAAGCGGCCAATCCACTTGCAAAAGCATATCCTTTTACACCTCCTTCTAAAGCTGCAACTGCATCTTCGTAAGCGTAACGAGTGGGATTGTGGCTACGAGTATATTCAAAACCTTTATGCTCACCTGGTGCAGTTTGAGCATAAGTAGAGGTAGCATAAATTGGAGGGATAACGGCTCCTGTTGTTGGATCAGGTTCTTGTCCAGCGTGAATTGCTATAGTTGAGAAGCCATATTTTTTCTTCTTATCCATATTTATAGTATTTTTAATTTAGGGTCGTATGAATGTAAAACTTTTCAAATCATCTGATAACTTTAAAATCCTTTTTCGATCAAATAAAAACTACTATTTGAAATAAAGTGTTTCAGCGATTCTCTTCAATTTTTTTCGAATTAAACACTTATCAAAATAAAAACCTACAAAAATGATAGAGTATAAGAGCGTCCTATTGATTTTACTCTTGATCTTATGTGGATGTGCTTCTGATATGAATGCGAATAATGAATGGAATAAATTAGAAAAATCGTACGCCAAAGAGGGTGTAGAGATGAAAGTCCGACATACAAAGCTGGACAATAAAACCATTAATTATTTATCAGTAAAAGGAGAAAATAATCCTTCTACAACCATAGTTTTTATTCATGGAGCACCGGGAAGAGCGGATAACTTTGGGAATTACCTTAAAAATAAAACACTTCTGGAAAAGGCAAATGTCATTTCTGTTGAACGATTGGGATACGGAAGTGAAAAAGGGAAAGAAGAAGATGCTATTGGCTTGCATGGAAAGGCAGTGAGAACAGTTTTAAATGACTGGCAAGAAGAATTAGGCGAGCCACAACACTATATACTTGTTGGGCATTCGTATGGAGGACCGATAGCCGCGTACACAAGTGTGCAAGACAGTAGTGGTATTGATGAAGTAGTTTTGCTGGCTCCTGCAATGTCATCAGAATTGGAATTGATGAAATGGTATTCTAGGTGGGCGCAGAGTAAAGTGATCTACGCTATTTTGCCATCAGGATTGAAAGTAGCCACGGATGAAAAGGCAAATCATGCTGAAAGTTTAAAGAAAATAGAGGGAGAGTGGAGTAAAGTAAAAGTGCCCACAACCATAGTTCATGGTACAACAGATGAATTAGTTCCTTTCGAAAACCTTCAATATGTTGTAGATAATTGGTCAATTGATGTAGATACTGTGGTTTTGGAGAAGAAAGGACACCTATTTCCTTTTAAGGATGAAGAGATAGTAGTAAATTTATTATTACAAAAAATAGATTCCTAGGTAGACTGCTATCTGAATACCATTTTGAGCACATATTTTCATCAGTACAAAACCTAAAAAAAACGTGGAAGAGCAAGACAACACAGTGGAAGAGTTACATGAAGAGCCCTCACATATCGAAGAGAAAAAAGCCAAGAAAAGTAACAAGGGAATTATATTTCTGAGTATACTTATTTTGTTGTTTGGAACATTTGGGTGGTGGACGCAATCATTACCAAAAACGGCATTATGGAAAACACTGCCAGCAGGTGCTGGAGTGATTGTGGGTACTTCAGATGTTTTGCATTTGTGGCAAGAACTGCATGCTTCAGAGTGGAACAATGCCATTGAAGGAAGTCTAAATTCAAGTCGTAAAAGGATCTGGAATAATGCCGTATTGAATAATAGTCTACTGCCTTATTTCTTGTCGGATTACCCTAGTGTTGGAGCTATTTATAAGACAGAAAAAGAAGGCAGAGCTCAATTGATGGCTATTGATTTAGGTTGGCAATCGAAGCTAACCGATCACCTCCGTTTCGTAATAGGGAAGAAATTCACCTTGGAGCAGAAGTCATTAGGTGAAAATGGGGAAGCGACTGTTTTGAAAAGAGGAACCTCTAAGCTCGGAATCTATTTTGTTTATAATAACCTTCTTGTTTTTTCTACTCACGAAACACTGGCGAAAAGAGCTTATGAAGCATTGGAACATGGTGGAGAAATGACCGAATGGGAAGTAGGGGAGTTTGAAGAAGGAAAAATTGCTGAAGTATGGATGAATCCTGATGCAATTTATGCTTTATCTGAACCGAATTTTGTAGAACCTCAGTTATCATTGAAAGGCATAGGCCGACTGTTGGGAGATCAGCATTGGATGTGGACAGAAGATGGTTTATCACTCAAAGCGCAGATTGAGACAAAAGAAAAAGGCTTCAAGTTAGAGCCTGTATGGTGGATGTGGTCAGGAACATCTTCCAGTAAAGAATTGTTGAATGTAATACCTACTCACATTTCAGTGGCTTCTCATTGGGGAATGTCAACCAAAGTAAAAGAAAGAAGAGAGGCATTGATGCGTGCCAATATTGCTCCATGGAGCGCTATTGAAAATAGATTATCCATTTCTATTGAAGAAGATTTTGATAGTTGGGTTGGTGATGAAGCCGCTTGGGTGAAATTGATGGCGAGTGAGCTGAAAGGAAGAGATGGAGAAGTGATGTTGTTGAAAACGAATAATCCGGCATTGGCTTCAGAAAAGTTGAGAGCCTTGAATGTAAAAGTAGAAGCAAATACTCTGGAAAGGTTTTCAGAATTAAAATACAGAGGCTTTGCTATTGGATATATTGGCGTAGAGGAGTTGTTGCCAAGAGTATATGGTGATGCTTTTAACCGAATCAGAAGACCATACTACACAGTACTAGGAAATGCAGTAGCTTTCTCTAATCACCCTAAATCTCTGAAACGAATGATTGATGCAAAATTGGATCAGAGAACAATCAATTTGGAAGAAACTAAAATCCCAAAATCAGCCATGTATATCTGGGGTAATGGTGGAGCTTTATATCAAGATTTACCACTTTGGATAGATCAAGATGGTCTTTCAAAAATGAAAAGCTACCAGCCAATGTTCGGCAGTGTCCAAAGTTTTGAGATGGTTTTCTTGCCAAGAGCAAAATATCACGGTGCTTCTTATTTGAATCTGAATTACGGTGATGCAGCACAAGAAAAAGTGGCCTTGACCAAACGATTAAGAGAATTTCAAGCAATTGATGATAAGAAGTATGAAGCCTATTTGGATGGGGTGAAAATGGAGCATCAAAAAGCGTTTAAGATTGCTTCTCCACAGAAAAGTGATGAAGACAATATGATAAAATTTCAATTAAATACAGAAACCGAAAAAAATTAGCTTATGTCAGAAGAGAATAAAAATGAAGAAGAAAGAATCAGAGAGGCGTTTATCAAAAAGGACTGGTCTGAAATAAAAAGTGCCAACTCATGGGTGATCTTTAAAGTGATGGCTGAATTTGTAGATGGATTTGACAAGCTGGCCAAAATTGGCCCTTGTGTTTCTATTTTCGGATCGGCAAGAACTGCCCCAGATCACAAATACTATAAAATGGCAGAAGAAGTAGCTGGACTTTTAGTAAAACATGGTTATGGCGTAATTACTGGCGGTGGACCTGGTATTATGGAAGCCGGTAATAAAGGTGCTTCTGAGGCCAATGGTAAGTCGGTGGGTTTGAATATCGTATTACCATTTGAACAAGACGGTAACCCTTATATCGACAGAGATAAGATGCTGAACTTTGATTACTTCTTCGTAAGAAAAGTGATGTTTGTAAAATATTCTCAAGGCTTTATTGTGATGCCAGGTGGATTGGGAACTTTGGATGAGCTGTTTGAGGCTTATACTTTAATTCAAACGAAGAAGATCGGACGCTTCCCAATCGTATTAGTAGGAGTAGACTACTGGCAGGGTTTGATGGATTGGATCAAGTCAACATTGCTTGAGAAAGAAAAGAATGTAAGTCCAGAGGATTTAGACTTGATTCATCTAGTGGATACACCACAAGAGGCAGTGAAAATCATCGAAGACTTCTATGGGAAATATCTATTATCTCCTAACTTCTAGACAAGCACTGATACAAATAAGCGAGAGCTTAAAAACATGCAATCATTTTTGGTGGCATGTTTTTTTTTGAGCTAACTTAATAATTCGAATAAATATAAACTTGAACAAACTATGTTTTCACAGACTATAAACTCTCTCACAGATGAAATGATTGTGGGAAATCCATTAAATATATCAGGAGTACAAGTAGCTGGAGTCTCCTTTGAAGAGCTTAAGAAAGCACTGAAACCATGTAAAAAATTGGGTGAATTCCGTCTTAAGAATTTAAAAGGTAAACTTTCATTAAAGGAGTTGATAGCGTGTTTTCCGAGGACATTTCGTATTTATCTCGATAATGTTATTTTGGAAGATGAAGATGATTTTATTGAAGAAAATAAGGTTGTGTTATTTTCACTGATCAACTCAGACTGTAAAAAGTTACCTAAGCAGTTTTATCAGTTTTCTGACCTTTTAGACTTAGAATTATCGAATTTACCACTCACCGAATTTTCAAGTGAACTTTGTACTTTTCATAGTTTACGCACTCTTACTTTTTGTATTCCCTATTTAGATGAAGTGCCTTCTATATTTTTAACTCAGGAAAATATTTCTACTTTAAAAATTGAACTATCAGAAAAGGTTATTTATGATAGCACTCATTTTAATTTTGAAAGGATGTCTTTCTTAAACATTAAAGTTCCAACTTTAGAAAGTCTTCCATTTCAACTGCATGAATTACGACTTGTAAGATATTTGACAGTTCATTTAACGCAGCAGAAAGAATTTGTTGATGTAGAACTACCTAGCTTGTCTTTGGAAAATTTTAAAATTGAGGCACCTCAGCTTCAAAAATTTTCAATTGATTTCAGTCGTTATGAAAAACTAAAGTCTATGGATTTAAAGGCTGATAAACTGGATTATTTTCCAGGAGAATTGTTAAAGTCACCTACATTAAGAATTATCAGTTTTGAATCCAACAATATAAAGACATTAGATATCAATAAATACAATTTTGATATAAGAACTTTAAAACTGAAAAGTGAATCAATAGAAGAAATTAAACCTTTATTTTCAGTTCAAAACAAGGTCAAATATTTAGGGCTCGATATCCCTAATTTAAAAGAGTTTCCATTTGCTGATGATGAGGCTTATGAAACACTAAATTTAACGTTGGAATCAGAGAAAATCGATTCGGTGCCCCATTATCTTTCTAATTTTAAAGAATTAAAATATTTGGAATTGAAGTTGCCAAATTTGAACGAGTTGCCTGATGTATTTGACCAGTTGCGAAAACTTAAAACATTGAAATTATCGACCCCTCATTTAAAAGCTATTCCAAGTACGTTTGCGGGGAGTTTGATTGGAAATATAACGATAGAGGCGAACTGTTTTGAAGATGTACCAGAGGAACTCCTTAAGATGAAATATTTAAATCAAGTGTACCTGTCTTCAGATAGTCTTAAAACGTTGGATAACTATTCGAAATTTGTTTCTAAACCATACTTTAAGATTAAAAGTGCTCCTAATATTTCTCCTTATGATATTAGAATTGTAAAGAAATTTAGGTTGAATGGACTGGAGAATATTTTTGATTATAAATTTGATGCAATAGAAGATTACATCTTAGGTCTACAAAAGGCAGGGTTTGAACGTGAATTATATTGCTATTTCTTTGATCTTGTAGCCTGTAGGAAAGATTTAAGTACTCTACCTGAATTAACGAAAAAGCAACTCATTCAAGGGCTGAATATAAAGTTTGAAAGGTTGCAGGAAGTGTTATTAGAAAGACTTGACAATACTATTTCAGACTTAACTTCTGAGAGCTGTTTTATGGTGATGGGAGGTATTACGTTGAAAAAAACAGAACTGAAGGAAAGAGTAGAACAATTAGGTTTTCAGTACGCGAATAAATATTCAGACAAGGTAACGCATATTATTATCGGAAATAACCCTAAGGAAATAGCAAAGGTTGATGAAATTGATAATGAAATTAAGCTGATTTCTGAAAGTACATTTACAGACTATTGGAATACACAAGAGCCAGGTTTTCTAATTGAAGATGAAAAGGAAGGTGATGGTCAAATGGTTGAAAATCTGAAGCTTTTCTTTAAGTCTCAAAGCGAGGGTGATTTGATGATTGCCATGGAGATGTTGGAAATGAATGGAGTTCCTAAGTCAGTTCTACCTGACCTTTTCTTAATTCAGAAAACCAATAAAAATACAAAAATAAAAGCGAGGGTAAAGAAGCTATTAACGGCGAATGCTTCTAAGGACTTGATTCAAGCCGTGAAAGATAGAGCAGGTCTGAATAATTATGCAAAACTGCATGAGTACCATATTAGAGAGAAATTGGTGTCATTTGAGGAGAAATGGGGGAAAGAAGCTTGTTTTACTTTTAGCAATATGCTCTATAAATATTATAAAAAAGGGTTGACTTATACCTTGCTCTATGCTCCTGTTCATAGCAAATGGAGGCAAGAGGCAGTGGGAATGATTTACAATAAAGGAGAAATTAATTGGGCTGAGGCATTAGGGAATAATAATTATAGATATTACAGAGATAATAAAACAGGCTATCCAAAACTTCCTGTTGAGATCTTAAAAACGGAAAAGGTTGAAAAACTAGATATTACTAAAATTGAATACGGTGAATTTCCGGAAGAGTTAAAACAGTTTAAGGATTTGAAGTCTTTATCAATTTCAGGTATTAGTATTCGATCAATATCTGATGAAATAAAACTATTGGAGAAGCTTGAAGAATTAGATATTAGTAGAAATTATCTCATTAGTGATATTCAACAAGTTGCATCATTAAAGAAGTTAAAGAAATTGACGTTGCAGTGGATGTCAATTGCAGAATTAGGTGAGGAGTTCACTTCACTTCAAAACTTAGAAGAATTGAATCTATATCGCAATAAATTGGAGCGTTTCCCGAATGAGCTTTACCAGCTAAAAAAATTGAAGAAAGTCAATTTAGAAGAACAAGAAATTTATACTGAAGAAGGAAGGGTGATGAACGAGATCATAATACCTGAAGAGTTTAAAGAGAAGATGCCTGATTGCGAAGTGAAGGTTTAAATAAAAAGGTTGTTATACAATAAATTAAGTATGGCAACCTTATTTTTTTTACCTTTGCACCTCTTTTGGGAAAAGATCAGTGAATATTGTAATACCCCAACAGGATATTTATTTCAAATAAAGACTTGCAAAGTTTGATAAAAAGAAGGATTCTCTAAAGAATATTTGTTAACTAATGCATTTATATTCAGAACTTAAACAGAATAATTCGACCTTTGTGAGTTAGTATCCATTATCGTGTTTCTTAAGTCAATATGAAATCATTTTTATGGTTCCTTTTAGGAGCAATTTCCGTAGCACTGTTAACGTATGCTCCACAATTTGTAAGTCCGAAATCAGAGGTAGTTACTGAAAAAGTGATTGTGAAGGAGTTGGAAGCCAACAGTTATGAGTTGCCAATGCCTGAATCATTTTCTTTTTGTGATGAAAAAGTACCTCTTAGTGATCCGGACGTTTATGAAAGGTTCGATAGAGAGTTGTATGTGAACTCTTATTGGCATTCGCATACGATTTTGGTACTGAAAAGAGCGGAAAGGTGGATTCCAAGAATTGAAGAAATCTTGAAAGAGGAAGGTATTCCGGATGACTTTAAATATCTTTGTATTATAGAAAGTGATCTGATGCTGAATGCTCGCTCTTCAGCAGGAGCAGCAGGTTTCTGGCAGTTTATGCCTTCAACTGCAAGGGAATACGGATTGACGGTCAACAAAGAAGTAGACGAACGCTATAATGTTGAGAAAGCAACAAGAGCAGCGTGTGTTTACCTCAAAAAAGCCAAAGAAAAGCTAGGTACTTGGACATTAGCAGCGGCGGCTTATAACAGAGGACCGAGCGGTATCGCAAAAGCTCTCAAAGATCAGAAAGTAAGCAGTTACTATGATCTGTTATTAAATGAAGAGACTTCAAGGTACATGTTCCGTATCCTGGCCTTGAAAGAAATCATGTTGGAACCGGAGAAATATAGTTTTGAGCTTTCGACACATCAGTTATATACTGAGGAAGCGATTAAAACTATGAAAATAGATACATCTATTCCTGATCTAGCTTCTTTTGCAAAAGAGCAAGGAATAAATTATAAGATCTTAAAACGCTATAATCCATGGTTGAGGTCAAATAAGTTGACCATTAAACGTGGAAAAACATATATCATTACGCTACCGAAAGTGTTAGGGTAATTCGAAGTTTTGAAAAAGGTAAATTCTCAATGAAGAAGAATACAAATATTGTCGCAATTGTAGGTAGACCAAATGTTGGTAAATCTACTTTATTTAACCGTCTTGTTGAACGTCGTGACGCTATCATGGATAATGAAAGCGGAGTGACACGTGATAGACATTACGGAAAGGCCGAATGGACGGGAAAAAATTTCACTGTAATTGATACAGGTGGATATGTAGTAGGTTCAGAAGATACATTTGAAGGTGCCATCCGTGAGCAAGTTCAAATCGCTATTGATGAAGCTTCTGTATTACTTTTTGTAGTAGATGTGGAAACAGGTTTAACAGACTTAGACCGTGATTTTGCTGATTTATTACGTAAAAGTGATAAGCCAATTTACTTGGTGGCAAATAAAGCAGATACTTCAGAGAAAGTATTACATGCTTTTGAATTCTATGAACTTGGAATGGGTGAGCCTATGGCTATTGCATCAGCTTCAGGTTTTGGAACGGGTGATCTTTTAGATGACGTAGTTTCTCATTTCCCTGAAGAAACTGAGGAGGAAGAAGAAGAAGAAATTCCAAGAATATCAGTAATTGGTAGACCTAACGTAGGAAAATCATCATTAGTGAACTTATTACTTCAAAAAGAAAGAAGTATTGTAACTGATGTTGCTGGTACTACAAGAGATGCTGTAGATGCAGTATATAAAGCATATAATAAAGAATTCATTTTAACAGATACGGCCGGTCTTAGAAGAAAGACGAAAGTAAATGAAAATATTGAATTCTACTCTGTAATGCGTACCATCAAAGCGATTGAAAGATCAGATGTCTGTATCGCTATCTTGGACGCTACAAGAGGTATTGAATCTCAAGACTTAAGTATTATCAACCTTGCTTTGAAAAACAAGAAGGGTGTGGTAATCATGGTCAACAAGTGGGATTTGATCGAAAAAGAAACAAACACAGCTAAGGAATTTGCAGAAGAGATCCGTCAGCGTTTAGGTGGCGCGGCTTACTTGCCAATTATCTTTACTTCGGTACATGAAAAACAACGTATTGCCAAAGTGATCGACAAAGCGATTGAGGTATACGAAAACCGTAAGATGAAGGTAATGACTTCTGTACTGAACGAGGTGTTAGGAAAAGAGATCGAACGTAGACCGCCTCCATCACATAGAGGGCATCACATTCAGATCAAATACATTACGCAATTGCCAATTCACACACCGGTATTTGCATTCTTCTCTAACTATCCTAAACATGTGAAAGGTCCTTACAAATCTTTCATTGAGAATAAAATTAGAGAACACTTTGGATTTGAAGGTGTACCAATGGGTATTGTATTCAAAGAAAAATAAGCAACGGCTTAAAAAGAAAAACTGCTTTGGTTGTGAGATCAAAGCAGTTTTTTGTTTGCCCTGCATGCAAACTATCCCGACAGCTTGAAAGAAAGCTGTTTCGCCCCTCGGAGGGAAGA
>NZ_JABANE010000110.1 GCF_012844305.1 Flammeovirga aprica JL-4 | reverse complement strand
AGGCTAATAATATGCCTTATCATGAGGATGGTGATTATTATTTATGTCCCAATGATCAAAAATTAGAATGGTATCGGCAGTTTACTAAGACTCATAAGGGCGGTCATGAAAGTATTATTCACGAATATAAATGTAAAAAGTGTGATAGATGTCCAATAAAAAGTAAATGTACAGCAGCTCAGTACAGGAAGATAGCGATATCCGAAAACGCAAATAGACTACGTGCTAAAGCTACTTATTACCTCAAAACAAAAGAAGGGAAAAAGAGAAGTAAAATGAGAGGACATGATATTGAAACTGTTTTTGGACATTTAAAAAAGAACCTCAAATTTGACTCATTTCGTCTTAGAGGAAAGAAAAATGCAAATACAGAAATGCTGTTATTTACTATATCTTATAACCTGATGAAGGTACTAAAATCAGGGTTTTTATTACGAGGAGAGCAACTAATAGGTCTTCTTTGTGCTTTTTTATCTCTTGGTGAAATATGGGTTGAAAAAATATACTCTTCATTTTTAAACTGTTTATATTCATACGATTTAAAAATGAAGAGTAATTAGGAGTTTTGAAGGTTTTGCGAAATCCCCAAGGAAGTGTACATGATAAAAGTATATGGGATGATCTAGTGATTAAAAAATCCTCTATAAATATACTTGTTGATTTGGGATTTTTAGGGACAGATAAAACGCATGAAAATATTATTCTTCCATATAAAACATCAAAATATAAAAAAACATCTAGTCTACAGAAACAGATAAATAAGGGGATATCAAGTTTGAGAATCAAAGTTGAACATGCTTTTTCAGGAGTAAAAAGATTAAAAATTCTAAGTCAAAAAATATATCTCAGGTCGCCTAACATATATGACCTTTTAATAAAGATTGGTGTTGGTTTACATAACCTGAGAGTTAAATTTAGGACTATAAATAATTAACCGTGATAATGTTTAATATTATTTTAGGGTTAGTCAATTCAATAATATTAACAACAATAATAAAGGTACTATGACATATTTAACATAACTTTCAGGAAAGTTTAGATGACTATTTTAATAATTATTTAACCAAAAAACGACTAATTTAAATAAGCCCTCTATCTATAATATGTAGTAATTGGTGAAACTCTGTTAATACAACATTGAATTGAGAAGTCTTTTTGTATCATTAATATTATAATCTTTAACAATTCAATGGTGAGATACAAACTGTTTTGAGTAGTTATTAAACTAAACATTCTCTATTTATGATAGAACTAATATTTTTCATTAATGTTTTCTTGTTATCATAAGGAACAACTTGATGAAGTTCAAAATTCTGTTATATAATTCCAATCAGCGATCCACAGTTACTTATGCAGAAGAGAACTAGAATAGATCATCAAAAACAAAAAATGTAATTTTTAAATATATCAAAATGAGCTATAAAAATTGTTTTAAAGGATTTAGTTTATTCTTTTTCTTCATCTTTTCAACTACAGCACTTCAGGCACAAGATCATCAACAGGATAGTATGTCTAATCAAACTACCTACCAAATAGAACAAAAGGTTTTGAAGGAAATAAAAAAAGAAGAAAAGAGACATAAAAGAGAAATAGAAGAAGAAAAGCACCGTCATGCAGCGGAAGCAAAAGAAGAAAAGAGAAAACATGAAGAGATAGTAGCTGAAAACGATAAAAAACGGAGAGATGAGGAGGAGGAAGACAGTAAAAACGAAGGTAATTAACTTTAGACAAACTAGGTCGCTCAAGAATATAAGTAAGTTTATTGGGTTTCAGTATTGTTAAACCTTATCATCTCTAAAATTTGAGAATAATAAGTAAAGATGAATCAGGTGAATAATTCCAAACTGATGTTTAGAAACTGGGACTTATATGTTGAAGAATTAGCAAATTATTTTAATGATGAGGAAAATATTTTTTTATATCCATTTTTTTATGCTCGCTAATGTCATTTACGGACAGGAAAACGTAACGAAATACGGTACCAATAGCGGTCTTAATAATTCAGGAACAAATTCGACTATAATAGGCTATAACTCAGGTTATGCAAATAGAGGTAATTATAGTTCACTATTTGGAAATTATAGTGGAATGAGTAATTCCGGAGCGAAAAGCACCCTGATTGGGTATTATAGCGGATTCAAAAATACAAGTGATCAAGCAATTGCAATTGGTTATTACAGTGCTTACAGCAGTACTGGTTTCAGTAATATTATGATAGGTAACAATAGTGGTCATTCCTCTTCGGGGCAAAATAATGTGATGTTGGGACATTCCAGTGGTTTTAGTAATAATGGTAACTATAATACGCTAATTGGTAGTTCCAGTGGTTATCTTAATTCAGGTTCAAACACCACCATGGTAGGGTATTCTAGTGGTTATAATAATACTGGCATTAATAACTCTCTTATTGGGAATTCAAGTGGGTATGATAATACAGGTAATTACAATGTAATGGTAGGAAATGCAAGTGGTAAAGAGAATGAAGGAGATTTTACGGTCTTTATAGGTAACTCTAGCGGCTATAATAATATTGGAGATAACAGTACAATGGTAGGGTATTTCAGTGGTTATAATAATGAAGGTTATAATTCGACAATGTTGGGATATAATAGCGGAAAAAATAATGAGGGAAATAATTCAACTCTAATAGGAAAATCTAGTGGATATTCTAATAAGGGAAATCATTCAACTTTGATAGGAAAATCTAGTGGTTATCATAATAAAGGTCATAATAATACATTTATAGGTAGTAAAAGTGGTCAATATAATTATAGCGGAGCAAATAATACTTATGTAGGGACTGAGAGTGGAAAACATGCTTCGGGTTCTCATAATGTATTTTTAGGTTATCAAGCAGGGTTTAATGAATCAGGAAATAACAAGCTCTACATTCATAATAATGATAACGAAGCTCCTCTAGTTTACGGTGAATTTGACACCCGCAAGATAACATTAAATGCTAAAACTAGTATAGGGAAAAATAGTACAATACCAGAAGGATATGAGTTTTCAGTTGCAGGAAAAGCCATTTTTGAGGGTGTGCAGGTAAGAACAGCTGGACAATGGCCTGATTACGTTTTTGAGGAGAGCTATACGCTTCGATCTTTGGAAGAAGTAGATCAGTTTATTAAGCTTAACAAGCATTTGCCTGATATACCATCTGCCAAAGAAATGGAGAGCCAAGGAATAGGTGTGGCAGAAATGGATGCAAGTTTACTGCAAAAAGTTGAAGAACTAACATTATACTTAATTGAGCAAAACAATGAAGTTAATGCTATTTCTACTTTAGTAGAACAACAAAAAGAACAGCTAGAAGATTATAAAAGCAGGATTGTTGAGCAGGAAAAATTGTTGAAGCAACAGTCAGAGGTGATAGAGCATTTGTTAAAGCGTTTAGACTTACCCAATAATTAAGTATGATGAGGTTGAAGTATATATTCATAATGGTAATAGCACTTTTGTATTCATCGGACTCTTTCTCAAAAGTGATCTATGTATCTTCCTTGTCTGAATCCAATGATCTTGGGGGAATGTCTTGGAATAATGCCTACAAAGATCTTGCTTCTGCCTTGGGAGAAGCTACTGCAGGTGATGAGCTATGGGTGATGAAAGGGGTATATAATTCATCATCTGATGAAAGTCTGATTATTCCATCATCTGTAAAAATTTATGGAGGTTTTTCAGAAAAGCTGGAAACATCGATAAGTGCTAGAAACAATTATTTTGAAGGAGAACAAAATGAGACAATCATTATTGGTAATATCCGATTTGGGCAGAATGTAGAATTAAATGGTTTATCATTGAAATTATTAGATGGATTATTAATACCTGAAGAAAACACCAATTCATTATTGATGGAAGACCTCAATATTTTTCCAATGGATATTGAAATCAATGATGATGATATATTATATGTCGATACAGAGGCAGTAGAAGATGGAACAGGAGAAAGCTGGAATTCCCCATATCGTTCATTAAAAACGGCAATTGAAAATGCTCAGTCTAATGATAAGATCTGGGTGAAAAATACTACCATATATAATGTGGATATAGAAGAGTATATGATTCCGGAAGGATTGAGTATTCTGGGAGGTTTTAAAGGTAACGAATTAAATGAAAGTCAAAGAAAGTTGAATGAGGATTTTAATGCTTATACTAAAATAGAAAATACCGATACTGATATTTTTACAATTGAGAAAAATAATAAAAAGTATACTATTAATGGTTTTTTGATTTTAAGAAAGTCCTCTTCAGAAGCAGATAAGTCATATATGTTACTATCTAATAAAGGGTATTTTACAATTGTCAATAGTAAAGGAAATGATGATGATTAACCTTTTAAAGAAAAGCATAGCGTTGGGTATTCTTTTGATCTGTTTTTCCTGTAATGGACCTCAAGATTATATCAGCTGGGTAGAAAATCCTCAAAATGATCTGATTCAAACAGAAAAATCTGGAGATATTCAATATAAGGTGAGTTGTGTACCTCCACGTTACAAAGCTTTGAGAAAAAATGGATTGGAAGGGTTTAAGTCTAAAAGATATTTTCAAGACCTGGAAGAATTAAAGGGTACAACTTCTTTCTTGATTGATATTACATTGCCTAAAGCTTTTATTGAATCTTATACGCCTACAAAGCTGAAGGATTATATCGCTTTTCAGCTTGGAGGAAATTGTAGTCTGCAACAGGGTGAAAAACGCTTTACAACAGAATACTATACGATTGAGTCTGGTTTTGCAAAAAAAAATTCTTACCGTCTTAACCTTTTGTTCCCTGCTCAAGAGTTGGATGAAGAAGAGGAGTTTCTGCTGATCATTCAAGATAAATTATTAGGAAATGCACAGTTTAACTACTCATTAATAGATGAAAAAGAATATTATTTCTAAAAGTAGTTTACTATTATTTTTTCTTTATCTCTTATTGAATTCCACTATTTATGCTCAAACAACTGAAATGCCAGATGTTGAACAGCATAAGACAGAAGCACTAGAGGAAGGAAAAAAAGAACTGAAAGAGAAGTTAAAGAAGAATCAAGAAATACAGCAATTTCAGGCTGAATATAACTCCAAGATGGATTCTATAGAATATTATAAGGAGACCTATTTGAATTTGAAATTGTATGAAAATAAAGTAGACTCTCTTGAAAACTTGCTGAGGCAAACTTCTACAAAGCATGCTAGAAAAATTCTAACACAGAAATTAAAAAAGCTGGAAAAGAATCACGATTTCAAGAAGGCCAAAGAAAGTATGACATTTTTAGATTCACTCTACAGAAAAAACAGATCTAGATATAAAGAACTAGATCTGGGTCCAATTAGAAAAGTCAGGGAAAGTTTAAAAGAGACGGAGAGCTTACTAGAGAATGAAGAGATGGAAAACTATTTAGCCTCCAGATTGCCTTCTTTAAGTGATTCACTTCCTTTGAACAGTTTGAACGGGATGAATAATGATCCTGAATTAATTCTGAAAGAGAAAAATAAACTGATTAAAAGGGCGAAAAAGGAAATGAAAATTGATGACGTGGAAAACCAACTTAGTTCTTTAAAGAAAAAAGAAGATGAGGTGAAAGAGTACATCATCAAAAATAAAGGAATGACACTTCCTGAATACCTTTTGGGAAGTTTTGATATAAATATGCTCAGCTACGAACCTTTGTCTTTCAATTTGGAACCTACGCTGGGAGTAAAACTAGGTTATGGCTGGTCTGTTTTTGCTGGACCGGCATTCAATATTAATTATGAAAATGAGGTTATCAGAACACAATGGGCATTCAAATCCTCTTTGAAGTATAGCAACTCGAAAATAAGATATCTATCAATAGGGGTAGATTATTATATTTCTGAATACAACAAGGAAGGTATTGTCTATGAAAATGATATTAAACAGCTGGAACATACAGTGTTAGTAGGACCTGTTTTAAAGGTGCCTCTGTTTAATCTGGTAACAATGACTTTTTCTGTAAAATACAATGTACTGCAGAATGACAATAATTTTACAATGAATGACAAATGGAATTTTAGCACAGGCTTTTTAACTTTTTAAAAATGAAATTAGTACTTTTTCTTCTACTTATTACTTCAACCGCTCTCTATGCTCAAGATACATTTGTGCAACTTAACTCGGGTGAGCAAACAAAACAGAAACTTCAAATTAAGGAGGAGTTATCTATACTTTATCAGGAAAAGTATAGACACAATAAAGAGGTGACAGTAACAATCTATACTTCCAATTATTCATCTTCCTTATTACAGGTGAAAAAAAAGGTGAGTTATGGAAAAAACAGATTGAAATTCAAGTTGTCAGATATGCCATTACTTAAGAAAGGGGAAGATTATATTCTAGAGTTGGAAGAGAAATATGGACGTCGTAATTCATTAGTCTTTCATTACTTGGAAGATGCACCTCCTCTAGATTCTAATTCTACATTAGAGGCAATAAGTATGAATTGCGATGAAGGAAAAAACTCCATTTTTTCTTTGAATACAGTAGTAAATGGCGGTTTTCCACCTTATGATATCACTTATACTATAAGCAGGGATAAAGAACAGCAAGATCTTTTATATGAGCCTTTTACATTGAAAAATAAGAAAAGTATTCCGGATAGGGAATTGGACATTAAGGTCGAAGAAGGTTTTTACATACGAATAGAAATCGTAGACCAATGTCAGGAAGTACACAATGAACTTTTATTTACTAATTGTGTGGAGACAAATAAAATTGAATTCAATATCAACTTATTTGGACCATCAAATACATCAGGCACAACACAGCATCACGATTAATCTTAAAGACACTAGATATGACGGCTATACTACAAACAATGACCGCAAGGAAGCGGATTGTTTATACATTTATTCTACTTTTTTTGAATAGTTTACTGACACCTTCATTTGTATTTGCATTGACCTCAGGACCTGCACAGCCAGAAACTCAAACGTTCTCACAAGCAGAAACTTCTGATATGGTCAATTTATTCACAGGTGACTTTTCTTATAATATTCCTCTGTTAGAATTACCAGGACCGAATGGAGGTTATCCTTTGCACCTTAATTATCAAGCGGGAATTGGAGTCGATCAAGAAGCTTCATGGGTCGGCCTTGGCTGGAATTTAAATCCTGGAGCAATTACAAGGCAAGTGAGAGGTATTCCTGATGATTTTAAGGGAGATGAAGTGAGACAGGAAATACAAATGAAGCCCGATATAAATGTAGGGCTGATGGTTGGTGGAAACTTAGAAGTCGCAGGTTTTGACCCTGAGCTAGGGGTGTCAGTGGGAATGAATTATAACACTTATAGAGGTATAAGTTATAGTGTGGGTGCTGATATAATGGCTGTACTAAGTAAGACGTCATTGAAAGATAAAGAAATGGTCAATAATGGAAAGAAAGATACATTATCAACCCATTCACTATCTTCAAGCATTAGTTTAGGAGCAAATCTAGATACTAAAGGAGGTTTGACAGTTTCTGGTAATTTAGGTATAGGAGGGGCGGCAAATAGAGCTTTATTCGGACTAAATGGAGGTATGCAGTACAATTCTATCAAGGGAGGGAGTGATTTACAATTAACACCTTATGCTTCAAGGTCTTTTTCAGTTGATGTACAAAGAAAAGACAAGGAAGGTAATAAGATAACAAAAACAATAAATGGTTCACAAACCTATAAAACGATTAGGTCTGGAAGTTTTAGCTTTTCACATTCTGGTTTTTCTCCTAAAATACCTTTTGGATCGAATTCATTCGGAATGACCTTCGATGTAAAATTAGGAGGAAGTTTATTTACTATTTTTGGTAATGCAGTAGTAAAGGGAGCTTACAGTCAAACAACCTTTGATGAAAACAAAACGGTTGGTGCATATGGAAGTTATTACCATCATATAGCTGCAGATAATAAAAATCGATTACTTGATTTCAATACAGAAAAAGATGTAGCATTATCAGAGGCCACTCAAAATTTATCACAGACTGGATTACTTCAAGATATATATGTGGTCAATGGACAAGGTTTCTCAGGTATGTTTAGAGCAAAGATGAACCATATTCCTATGCTAGGTGATAAAAAGGTAAAGTCAGAAAGTCATAATGGTTCAATCGGTACTGATGTCCCACTTTTTAAAATTGGAGCCAATGGTACTTATATGCAAACGAAAGAAGAATCAGGAGTATGGTATTCTAGTGAGACAGATTTAGGTATAAATAAATCAGAGAGTGAAGGAAATGGAGCATCTTTTAAAATGTATGGAGAGGCATTGCCTGTAGATACTAATACTTTATCAGATGCAGATATTTTTAATCCTTCAAATATAGATCACAATAAGAATAAATTTCTAGCTCAAAAAAATGTAGTCAATACATTAAGCAAAACAAATTCCAACTCCTCTATCATTTCTATTCAGTCTGCTTATCTTAAAAAGGGAAGTACAGCACCCGAACTTGATGTATCAATTATTACTTCTAATGGAGAAGAACCAGCACTAGACAGGTCTAAACATAAAGATCACCATATTGGTGCTTTTATAGCTACTAACGAAGGAGGTGCTAGATATATATATGGGTTACCTGCTTATAACAATTCTAAAAAAGAAGTAACAAGAAGTGTTAAGGAACCAAGAAATATTTATGGACACTATTCTTCTCAAGTAGATGTAAGGACTTCTCCGAAAAACCTTTCTTCTACAAATAAATTTGAACAGGTGATGGAAACGCCTGCATTTACGTATGCTCATTTGCTTACAGCTATTGTTGGTCCTGATTATGTAGATGTGACAGGAGACGGTTTTACTGAGGATGATCTGGGATATTGGGTAAAGTTCACATACAAAAAAGTAGATGATAAATTTAAGTGGAGGGCTCCTTATTTAGACGGTAACTATTCACCTGGAAGTCTAAGTGATATAGAAGATGATAAAGGAAACTACTCTATAGGAGATAAAGAAATTTATATCTTAGCAAAAGCAGAAACAGCAACACATATTGCTCTTTTCAATACCTCAGATAGAGAAGATGGTTTAAGTGCTTATACTACTGAATTAGCATCAAGTACAGAAAACGCTAATAATGGTACAAGATCAAAGCAACAGAAGTTAGATAATATAGAATTATATACTCGAAAAGCTTATAATTTAAAATCAGGGGACCCGTTGTATTTTAAAAGATCACCACTTAAAAAGGTACACTTCAACTATACAGGAGAGGATGGAATAGGCTATAACCTTTGTAAAGGTACTCCCAATAGTGTAGCGATAGGTCAAGGAAAGCTTACCTTACATTCATTGCACTTTACTTATGGGAAAACTAATCGCAGTTATTCTAACCCTTATAAATTTTATTATAATGAAGGAGGGGATAAAGACAGTTATCATACAGATAGTCAAGACCGCTGGGGTACTTACAGGAGATTGAGTAATGGTTTAAATGAGGTTTTCTTCCCTTACACAGATCAATTGGAATCAAAAGAAACTCTAGGTTATTATGCCGGAATGTGGAGTATCTCTAAAATTAAGTTACCATCTGGAGCTGATATTCATATAGAATATGAAAGCGATGACTATGCTTATGTACAAGAAAAAGAGGCCATGGAGATGGTAAAGCTTACAGATGGTTCAGGTGAAAATGAGGGAGGGATAAAAAACCTATCTTCTTTCTTGAAATTCAGAGCACCCAATTGGATGAATTCTTCAAATGCTCAAGAAGGATTCAATGAGTTATTTGATTTTGATGGAAAAGGAAATGCACAAGTTGCTTACTCAGCGAGATTGCTATTAAGCAAAGATAGATACAGATGGAATGATATTAAGGGCTATTTTAAAGTAAATAAAAGGAATATATCGTATTCTAGTGGTCTGATTACAATAAATACAAATGAAGGTGTTCCGAGTCGTTATCATCCTTTTGAACTTGCCGCTTTTCAATACATACAAGCTTCCGAACCTAAGCTGTTAGGTTCTTTGAATACCTTTGATGATCCCACTTCTTCTGAAGCAGTTATTATGGAGTCACTCTTTGCGGTGGTAAATTTAGCAGAACAACTTTTCAGAGCATTAACGGGGTATTTTAACTATTGTCGTATAACAGGTGTGGCTTCAAAGATCAATCTTTCTTATTCGTTTTTACGTCTAAAATCGTCAAAAACTAAAAATGACCAAAAGCACCTTTGTAAATATGGAGGAGGGCATAGAGTATCACAGATAGCAATGTATGATGGCTGGAGCCAAGACAAGCAGGTCGTTTATGGTCAGGTGTATAATTATGAAAGATATAATGAGAAAAGAAATCGTTATGAGAGTACAGGTGTTGCTGCTTATGAACCGCTGATAGGAGGGGAAGAAATACCACACAGGCTTCCTGTCTATACAGTACGCGAGGTAGCTTTGAGAAATAATGATGTTTCCTTTATTGAATTACCTTTTAATGAGAATTTTTTCCCGTCCCCAATAGTAGGATACAGTCAAGTAGAAGTATTGGATTTAGCTTCAGCAAAAGCTTTAGCCTCTAAGACTTCTAATGGTTCTTTATTGAAAAAAGTAGAAGGTATAACTCCTTTATCGAGTTTCGAAACAATTGCAAGAAGTAAAAAAGGAAAAGTAGTTCATGAATTCTATACGGCGAAGGATTTTCCAGTAAGAACTGCTAAAACAGATATCCGAAAAGAAGCTCCAGGTAAAAATGAACTTAGGGATCTTGTTCAATTCGTTTCTGAAAGAAAATTTGATGCAAGTCAAGGGTTCTGTATTATCAATAATGATATGCATGGCAAACCTAAAAGTATGTCATTTTACGCTCAAGAAGCAGATGGTAGTATTTCGACTACTCCTACATCTTGGACTAAATATAAATACCTCAATGAGTACTTAACTTCGGATGACTCTACAAAGCTTAAGCTCATAAGTAAGATTCCGACGGGCACATATGATGAAAAAGGAAACTTGTCATCTTCAAAAAAGGAGCAATATGTTGGGTTAGAAATAGATACTTTTGTCGGTTCTAGTAAGTATTTCACTCAAACAATATCAGGAGGTTTAAACTTTAATTTGGATGCAATTCCTCTGGCATTTGTTGTTATTCCTTTTGTAGCATTAATTCCTGATGTCTTTATAAGTAAAGAAAATGTGACCACTTTTACTACCAATAAAGTGATACATCAGTCTGGTATATTAGAATCCGTTGAGTCGTTTCATGATGGTGTTTATTCTTTACAAGAAAATAAACTATGGGACCAAAATACTGGAGATGTATTAGTCTCCAAAAACACCACACATTTCTATGAAAGAGAAAAGGATTCTATGGCACTAGAAAAAGAAAAAACACTTTTCAATGTGAATATTCCTGCTTATTACAAATACAGACGAATGGATAAGGCCTCTGTCAATGAGAACTTGAAGTTCTCCGCTAATTTACAGAAGTACGAACAGCGTGAGGAGTTGACAGGCAATGGTCACCCACTTAATGATCCTAATCCGAACATTTTTATAGCCGAATCGAAAAGTGGAGATGCTGACTATATGAAGCATTTGATTGCAGGAGATGAATTTTTAGTCAAATCGGAATCAGAATCTAATCCAAGGAAAGCTGTTTTTATTGGACTTACAAAAGAAAATAAACCAGCCTTTGAATTGCTTTTAGCGACACAGGACACTGCCAATACTTTTGATTTCAGATTGATAAGGTCTGGAAACAGAAACAGCTTAGGAGTAAAAGCAGAGGAGTATGTAACGCTTGACACTCCAACGGTTTTATTGGTAGAAAGACAGATAGAAGAGCCTCAAGAAGTAAAAAGAGTTTTCATAACACCAACTTATCAATAAGAATGAAGAATTTAGGAACAAAAATAATAGCAACGATATTTTGCTGGGTGTTATTACAGCAGGCTTTTGCTCAAACAGATATACCTCCAACAATAGAGGTAGGTGAGACCTACAACCTAACAGGGTATCATTTTTCTTATGAAGAAAAAGTGGGTGATGGATACGATGATTATGGAAATGAGGTAGAATATTATGAGTTAACAGCTTTAGAGGATATTATCATTACGAATAATGCAGGAGAACAGGTGTTTTATAAAAATTTCAATCATGATTATATAAATACCAATAAGTTTAATACTTTTTCGTATGACGTAAGCTACTCTATTCCATTTACATTTAAAGATACAGGAGAGCACTCTGTAAAGTATAACTACTTTGCTTACAGGGTGACAAAATATAGAGAGAAATATTATGAACCGGGTAATAGTACACCAAAGTATCGATATATATATTATGATTTAGAAAAGAAATACCCTGTTGATCCAAAAGGAGAAGATGAAGATATCACTACAATTATTTGTGATAGTTTCGCATCAGGAAATACATCAAATATATCATTTTCATATCCTTTTGGAATCATAGATGGTACTCACCTAGAAAAAGGATGTTCAGAAACCTCTAATGAAGGTTTTAAAGATAATTCTGTTTATGATTTTGGTTTTACACATCAATTTTCAATAAAGAAAAAGGATGAGAATAATATTTACAGAAATGTACAGCCCAATGAAATCTCTTTTGATGCAAGTGATTTAAAGAACTTCACCATTTATGCTTCTGGTGTATACCGACTGTATCATACTTATAATTTTAGTTGTAGTGCTATATCAAATACAAGAACTGATTCAATTGATTTTACAACTAATATTGCAATAGTTGATCCTTCTCTGAT
Source organism: Flammeovirga aprica JL-4 (assembly GCF_012844305.1). Lineage (GTDB taxonomy): Bacteria > Bacteroidota > Bacteroidia > Cytophagales > Flammeovirgaceae > Flammeovirga > Flammeovirga aprica. Next base: position 14,987 of record NZ_JABANE010000110.1, on the reverse strand, counting down.
AACCTTTTATTATCCCTTTGGAATAACAGATGGTAAAGAAATAATAGAAAGTTGTATGGCTTATTCCAATGAGGGAATAAAAAACGATTTAGAGAGCAATAGCCCAAACATTGAACATCATTTTGTGATTCAGAAAAAGGAAGGGTATGATAATTATATAGATGTACAATCAGATGATATTTTTTACAATAGTAGTGATCTGAAAAATTTTGGTATCTATTCTTCTGGTGAATACCGATTATACCATCATTATCAATATAGCTGTGACGACTCATTATATATAGTAAAAGATACATTGGATTTTACCGCTGAAATCGATCCTGTAAAATTTGATTATTCTTTTCTATATACTGATGGTTTGGTAGAGTGTGAGTATAACAGAAATGGTGAATTTAAGAAGGTTAACCCAAATCATACTTTGGTGAGTAGTGAGTTTACTTTATTTAGGCTAAATAATAATGGGAGTTATACTTCAATTGGTTTTAAAGACAAAAAGGTGAAGTATACTTCAGATCTTAATACACTGATAATTAATGCAAAAGGCAACTATTTATTGAAACATAAATATAGTTGTAATTCAGGGAGTACATCTTCTGTAATCGTTGATACAGTGCATTTTGGGGTGGATGTTATTGATAAGCCAGTAGGTGTTAATGAAGATGATTGCCCTTCTTGTGAATATGATAACTTTAATGCATATCAACAAGATGCAGATAATTCAGAATCGATTTCTGGTAAAGGTTTTGACTTAGGTACCTTTAGGTTGGAGTATAGGTATGGTTGTAATCAAAATTGGAGTTTAGTACCCACAAAAAGGGATACCAAAACCAAGTTTATGAAGATTCATGTGGGAGACCAAATCCAATTTCGTTTTACAGCAACAAGTGGTAATTATATGTCGAGTGGTGGCAGTGATAAAGAGAGGAGAATATTAAGAATATCTGATATTAAAAAGGGTGTAATTCAAAATTATGATTACCATAACTCAGAGAGGAAAAGATATCAGATAGTGATGGATGTAGATTTTAGTCAAGACAAGTTTTTAGAAGGGGGAATATTTAAACTAGAAGCAAGAGGATATGCATACAAAGACAATGGTGGTGCTGATGGTGGTGGTGGAGTTAGGAATGCGTTAGCATATCTTTGTGTCACTACAATTCCTGCTCCAGTGTATACAGATAATGAAGAATATTTCCAATGCCAAGATCAGCCTATAGAAATTGATTTTAATTCCGGTAATTATACTAATGTAAGGGCAACATTTTGGGATGACTCTGTAAAAAAAGATCACCCTGAATATAATCAATATATTGGACGTCATATTTATACAGACCTTCAATCCAATAATAAAACAGCGATACCTGCCAATAATTTTGTAGGGACAAAGTGGTTAGAACTTCAAAATACACAAAAAAGGCTTGTCAATAATGACACTTTATTGTTATTAAGCAATCCTTTAGCTACTCTGAAAAAGGTGACTGTTTATCCTTCACCTCCTTCACCGGAAACGACTAATATTGTTATTCTAGATACGGATAGAATGTATGATGTAGTAAATTATATCAGTGATAGACAATTAACCACACCCAATCATTCTACACAGAGTACAGATATATTAGAATATGCTATTTATGATGGTGATTCTTTAAGAATGAGTTATAAGGAATCAGGGCATAATACCTTTAACCTAACAGATTCAACTTCTTATGCAGAAGTACTTGTGAGGCGTAAAGTATCTTATCATATAGAAAAAACAGTTAATGGGTATCAATATACAGGCAACCCAAACATAGAATACTCAAGACCTACAAAGTTTTTCTTTATCGCAAGACCGGTGGTAATACCGCAGGTGATTTGTCCTACAAAGTATAAGTTTAGTATTGCTAATGATCCAGTATTGGATAATCGTGAAATTAGAAAAAAATACTATTGGACAGTAAAAGATAATAGCACACAAGAAGTACTTTATCAGTCGGGAGGAAATGGAGGATCAAATATCTTGATCTATGATTTTAATGAACACGCTCAAGGTGTATTGAAACAATATGATATCACTGTTAAGATTGTTTATGTACCTCAGCAAAACACGTTTAATCATGACTTGGAAGAGTCAAAAGTAAATCATTGTAGTAATGATAATTTGATTGAAGTGTCTGGGGAGTCAAGAGTGACAACAATAGATGCACCTAGAGATTTTCGCATGGCTATCGTCAACTATCAGGAGAACAATGATATTTATACCAACGTGCTTTCTAATGCCTCACACACTTACTCTGATGCTTGGCTTTTAAATGAAGCAAATGTAAGTAGTAAAAGGCTATCACCTTGGTTAGGTGCAAAAGCGGGAGTATGGAGAAATGATAGAAGTTATTTTTATACAGGACAAAGAAGGTACGATACTTCTAGTAGAGACCTCAGAGGTGATGGGGCGATTTCGTCTTTCAATGCGATGGGCTGGAAAGGGAACCATGTAATGGCAGACACCAAGATAGAAAATGATGATAATAATACATGGGTGAAAAACCATACTATTACTCAGTACAACAAAAGAGGTCATTCCTCAGAACAGCAGGATGCCCTTGGCAATTATAGTGCAGTGTTGTTTTCAACAGATGGACAGTTTGTAACGGCAACAGGAGCAAATATGCGTCAGGACGAAATGTTATTTACCAGCTTTGAGGAAGGAAATAAACAAGACCTCTTTTTTGAAAACCGCAAAATCTACAAATTTCCGGTTTATGCGGGCAGAAAATTATTGGCAGTAATAGGTGATAATGGTGTAGACTTGGGGGAAGTATTAGAAGACAATCAAACTTTAGTGACGGTTAGAGGTACTGAGTATGAAGAAGAGTTGCCTAAACCATTTGTATTAGATGCAGTGATCAGCTGTCGATTTGATTATATACATACTGCAGATACCCTGCATGAAACTTTAGGGGCTACTTTTTCAGATGGGGATTCCACTAAAGAAAATTATTCAATTATTGGTTTAGATGGATATGGTTTTGATGCATTGAGTAATTGGGTAGGAGAGATTGTGATTGTAGACTCCGTGATCCAACAAAATACAGGTATTCAAATTATCCAAGATCTACAGGCTCATACTGGAGAGTATGTAGCAGAAATTAACGGTACAAAGTCAATAAAATTGAACCATTTATCACTTGATGATGGTAAAAAATATAGTTTTAGTGCATGGATAAAGGTGCCTGCTTTGTCAGATTATGTAACCGATTATAAGGATGAACTTTCGATTGTAGTAAATGAAGATACGATTCAATCCATAGGAAAGGTAATAGAAGGGTGGCAACAAGTAAAAGGAAGTTTCACTTACAGTGGAGAAAAATATGACGGTCTCTCATTCACTTTCTTAACAGGAAGTAACAAAGTACGTATTGACGACTTGAGAATACACCCTCTGAACGGGAATATGAATAGTTACTATTATGATCCTTATACCTATAGGTTACAAACCACATTGGATGAAAATAACTATGCCACCAGCTATAGTTATGATGAGGAAGGAAATTTAAAATTGCTTCAAAAAGAAACCGCACGAGGAGTGGTGACTATACAAGAGGTACAATCTAACATTACTCAATAGCATGCTATGATGAAAAAATTTATATTGATTTTTATTTTAACACTTAGTGTTTTAAGTGCTTTTGCTAATAAAAAATATTTTCCAGAAAAAAATGCCGACTTATACAATACTAAACCTATAAGTCATCCAATAACGCCTTACGGAGCCCCTATGTCTTATTACAGTTGGGACCCCAGTAGAATAGGGTATATTACAACTTATTATGAATCCGATTCTGTAGACTATGATAATAACACTGCTTATGTGAGTGTAGGCCATGAGTTCGGGTTTGATTTCGTAGATAGTTATGAAACATCAGAAAGTGGGGTATCCTATAATTATTTTGCAACGAACATTGTTTTTAAAGTTACTTTTAATGATGAAGTAATATCTACGTTGGATTATGTTCCAAGTAATGTAAAATATGATAAGGTAGGTACTTATTACTATTCTTGTGAATTTGATGTCTATAAGCAAGATGAAAACCAAAATGATTTTTATGTTGCACATGAAGTAAGAAATCTAGCAGTAATAATAGTCACTCCTAATTGTGGAGAGTATGTAAGTGGTGGCATTGAAGATTCTTATACATTCAACAGAGATTTGGGGGTTGACCTTGTTATTGACCCTGTAATAGAAAATGGAGAAGGAAAAGATTTTTCATGGGGTTCAAAAACAGCCTCAGGTTTAATAGGTGTAGGTAGTTATCAAAAAATATTATCCATACACGATATTATGAATTACTTTCCAGAAGATGGTAATTACTCAGATCTTTTAGGTGATGTGAAATTTTACTTGTATAGTAGCGGTGGACAATGTGGAAATCAGGTAATAGATAGTACAACGATCAAATTTACCTGTAATAGTTTTACAACAATCTCAGACCTTGACAGCAGTTACCTAATAAAAGGGGAAAATTTGAATCTTACACTTTCTCCAGTGGTAGATTATGGTAATGGAAGCTATAAATGGTACTACATAAAAGAGAACCAAAAAAGAGAAATCAAAAACACACTTCAGCTCAATATCAAAGAGGTATATGGATTGGTTCCAGAAGGAATACATCACTTTGAATTTGTGACTTATGGTAATTGTGCAGATAGTACCTCAAAGATGGTTGCTGTAGAAATCCAAGACTACTACGACTACGGTATCTTTATCACTAGAGGATATACACCCAACCCTCTTCCTGAAGGAAAATGGAGCTATCAAGGAACAACACTGACCAATCAAAATATAGAGCAGATATTGGAAAAAGACGGGTTGTATACCTGTGAAAAAAATGGGTATTACAGACGTATTTATATGTGGACACCGCCATTGAGTGATATTTTTGAAATAGCCACCAACGCAGGATGTACTGCAGGGTATTTCAAAGGGGTGAATGAAGTATCCAAGATAGATGCAATGCAATCAATAGTATTTGACAATTATCCTGGAGGAGGGCAAACAACAGTCAATTGTTCCAGAAATAATAGGACTGTCTATTCACTCTCAACCGACAATAATACATTTACCAGGTCAGGTAATATTATTCTTGATAACACTGTAAAAGGAGACAGCTATAGTTATCAGACACAAATTGATATTGATGTAGATTTGGATATTATCAACGCAAGTAATACACAGAAGTTTTTAGAGTCATTGCGATACGATATCAGTTTTAATCAGTTCAAGTCGTATTGGCATAATACGAATGACCCTCAGGATTACACTTGCAGAATCATGTATTTGCCTCCTCTTTCTCAAGAATACAATAAGGTCAGTCATTACCTGATCAATCCCGGTATTGTCAATTTTATAGATAGTCTGATAACTGAAAATACTGTCACTACGAGAGTAGAAACCACCGTAAAGGACGACGCATTTGAGTTCACTTTAGAGGAGGAAGGAATATGGATCATCGTAGTGAAAAGTTTATTATTCGGCCAGGAGTCAGGATTTTCAAGCTACATCACCTTAATGAAGAGTGATGACGTACTTTCAGGTATTACAAATGAAGTAATAGATGAACGATATCTCTTGGATTACACTCTTCTCATAGAAGACCTCATAGAGGTGGAATTACCAGCAAAGACGCATACTATTAATTTCGACTATCAGGAAAGCGGACTTTTTCAGTAGTTATTCTCTGACCACAACATCAAAAAGCAATGAACAAACAAATCTATATACTCTTTCTTCTGTCATTTCTGCTAGGGAATACCTCTTTCCTGAAAGCACAGGACTACCCTATACTGCCCGAGGAAATCGACCATCTTTATGATAAGAATTTTTATACTCATTATGATCAGTATGCCATAGATGATACAGCACAGACAGCTTTTACTTGGGCGGAAGTAGAAGTAGGCGACGAATTGCCAGTTTGGTTTGACTGCTGTGAGGGACTGAATAGTTATTATATACTTTCTGCCACGCTGCAATGTAATAAAGACTTGGAAGTGATCGCATCTGATACAGCAGAATACCTGAAAAGGATATCATTTCTTCTGATGGATAATCAGCAAGCGGTGTCAGATACACTGCATTTCCAATTGGGCGGAGTCGAGAAAAAATACAGTAATCTTTGGGTCTTTGATCAATACAAGCTCAACAGAGACGAACATGAACACTATACGTTCAAAATCGTTGGTCTGGAAGAAACATCAAATTTAAGTGCTGAGAGTTTAGCCACACTTGATTCCACTATCAGTTTCACAGTACAGCGTCATCAATTTGCGGGGATTGAATTGAGGAGTGAAGATGCTCCTCTTGATACATTAAAAAACAAAGTAGATGCTTGGCGAAAGAATACGATAACCAATGCATCTATCAATCATATTGAAGATCAAATGGCATTATCATGGGATCCTTTTCAAGATGCATTGGCCTACAATATTTCATGGTTTTTTATTGAAGAGGATACTTTCCCAAACAGCTTATACCTTACATTACAAAATATCACTGAGGCAGAAGAGACCTATAAAGAAATAGCTCAACATCAGTTACCAGCTAAAGTACAAATAAGAACAAATAAATATACCATCGGAGCGCAATATCCTGAGGGTTTATTAATAATGGGTATACAACCCGTTACTTATTACAATTCTGATTTTGACGCCATGATATATGGCTCTATGACCTATCTGGTAGATTCACTTTCGGATGGTTTTGAGGAAAATATAAACTGGCAGAAAGTAACCACTTTCGCAGAGGAAGGTAAAAAGAAAACGGTTATGACTTATATGGACAAGTCATTAAAGCAAAGACAGTCCATTGTGAATATGTCGGTTAACCACAAGCAGAAGTCGCTGGTGAGTGAGCAGTTCTATGATTTACAAGGAAGGAGTGCCATTCAGGTGTTACCTGTTCCTGATGAGGATTCTACACTTTACTTTCGACCTAATTTCAATACTTTTGAAGGATATTCTACTAATACGAGTACGGCACACTTAAAGCATTATGAACAAGTATTGGACACATTGAGAGGTGAAGATGGTGTAGCTGTGATAGGACCTTTGAGTGGTGCTGCTGATGCATATTACTCCCCCCGACAAAGCTATGACCAAGAATATCTCAAAAGGATACCTAATGCCTCTGGTTTTGTGTATACTTCTACAGAGTATACACAAGATCAGTTCAGCCGTAATAGCAGAGTGGTTAGCGTAGGAGAAAACAGAGTGCCAACTATAAAGTTTTATGAAACCCCCTCACAAGAAGAACTTCAGCGTCTGTTTGGTGACAATGTAGGTTATCATGAGCACTATAGAAAAGAAATTACTATGGATCCAAATAAGCAGATTTCTATCAGCTATTTCGATCCCCAAAATCAAGTGATTGCTACTGCTTTAGGTGGGGTGCCTCCTTCTAATGTAGACAGTCTGGAACTGGATACCAACCAAAGTTATGATGCCATCTTTGAAAAAGATATTGCCCAAAGTAATCTCAATGGAAGTACCACGGAGTCGGTATCCACGGTCTTTTTATCAAATGCAGGTCCATCAATTGAGCTGGATTATTCTTTCCTGATGCAGGGCTTTGGAACAATACAATCTACGGACTGCAAAACCTGTATCTATGACTTATCTATTTATGTCTTAGACCCGCTAGGCAATAGGGTAGCTCTATCTGTCAATAACAACAGTTCTGGTAATCAATTTATCTATCAATCAGATACCACTGAACAGACTATCTCATGTTCAGGTCCTCTAGAACGTCTGCAATTTTCGGTAGTCACAGCGAGTACCAGTGAAGTGGGGGTATATACTGTTTTCAAAAAGTTAAGTGTCAATGAAAAGGAAGTCAGCCGTATCGTAGAACAAGATACAGTAGGCTATATGGACTTGCTTATAGAGCAGTTTTTTACTCAATATGAAGATTCTATCAATAAGGGTCTGGAAGACTGTGGCAATCGTGTGTTTATTCAAATGGATACTTTGGTACCCATTGACATAGCGCCAGATCAGCCGTTGCCTGCTTTTCATGAACTTCTACCTCTTGTTGAACCAGATGCAAAAACACTGACACACTCTAAGCTTACAGTACAGCCATGTAGTGATTTAGAACAAATTCCTGAAGAGAATTTAACCACAAAGGAACAGTCAGACCTTGAGTTATGCCAGCAGGGAAAAGCAGAGGCCTTACTATATAATTGGCAACACGCCCAAATTGAAAGTTTCTATTACGACAATCAGCTGACTTTAATTCAATCCCAACTGTCGCAGGATGAGGACTTGAAAGACATCAATTTTGGAGAACTTTATTTAGAGGCTATTGTAGATAATGATCCTTTCTTTAGAGATAATGGCACAGATAGAGAAGCTTTGATAGGTTCGATGAATTCCTATTATACAGAACAGGTATTTGATACGAACAAAGAAGATAAACTGCAGGATAATATTCTAAAGGAGGATGTATTGGCCTTGGTAATTAATATGTATCAGCTGAAAAAGCGTGCTTATCTGGAGAGTGATTTCCTAGCTTTTGCAGATGCTACGATCAGTAGCGAAGATGATCTGCATATTGATGACTGTATTACGATATTTTTCGAGAAAGTGGGACCAAAAGAAGAAGATTCTGATGATCCTAGCTCATTATCTGAAAATTATGTGGATGAAGAAGTAGAGGCAATATTGAATGACTCTACCACGATTACTGCAGAAGAGCAGGAAATCCTCGGTTCCCCTCGATCGATCAATGATTCCAGAATACTGCGTGTCATTTCAAAACTGCAAAGCTATGCGGCAGAAGAATGTTTCCAGCCAGAATCTGACACCATTCCTGCCTACACATTCCCAGCAGATCAAGACTCATTGATCCGTGAGGCTTTGGTAGATTATTACAAGCAGTTCTACAGTATGGATGACCCGTACCTGGATCAGTTTACCTTCACTGGCGTCAGCAGTGATCGTTCCTCTGATATAATGTTTGAAGTGCTGTATGAACTGTTTACACAGTATCAAGTAGATGCCACAATCTCAGCCTGTATCTTTGGAAGCAGTGGAGGGGAGGTTGCTGATGACAATGCCTTCGCACATATGCGTGACAGTATTTCTATCGTAACCACTAAGGTATCAACAAGAGAGTGGTACATCAACGGTCTCTATTTTAACGGCGATTCCGCCACTTCGCCTTACTATCGCATTCCCGAAAGTGATGTGGAAGAGGTCGGCGATTTCAGAGTGGAGTTCAGAATGCAACCTGATGCCATAGAAGCAGGCAATCAGTTACTTTTCAGTAATCTGGATACTTATCCCGAAAACGGTTTTGAAGTACAACTTCTTTCTGAAAGTGATTCAATACTTCTTCTGGTTCGCCTGTCACAGTACCGAGGTTTTAGAATACCACTGCGTAATTTTGATGACTGTGGTACATACCTGTCCATCAACAGAGAAGGTACCAACTTTTATGTTTATCAGGATACTACCTTTCTTGAAGGTTGTACCACCGACCTTCAAACCAACCGTTTCGATGGTTTGTCAATAGGCGGAGGTGCAAGAGTTGGCGGTTTTGAGAGCAGACCTTTCAAAGGGAAACTGATGGACCTGTCCATCTGGAAATCCGCCCTAGGCATCAGCGATGAACATCCTAAGCAAAATAAGCTGATTCTGGAGATGCTCCACAAAAGAATCAAACTCTATCAGGGCATCGAACTGGCCAACAAGGACATGATTTCCTACTGGCCACTTCACAACGCACAGCTTTACAGCACCACCCGTCGTGCTGGCTACCCGACCCGTTTGGAGCTTCACAACACTGATCATCTGGCAGACAGCCTGGGCATGAGAGCACTCTTCAAACGCAACGACTGTCCACTGACTATGCTGTCCTACACTTACGAAAACCGCAAAGGAGGTATCTTTGATTACGACAATGGTCCGCTGGCAGAGATGATCAAAAACTCTGTAAGCAACAGTTACTACGCTTCTTTGTGCAGTATTGATGTCTACAACCATTATACAGAGCTGATTTATGAAGAAGCAAAGCAAGCTTTCCAGCAAGGGCTCGAACGTGCCAAACAAGAAGCCATCAACCGCTGTATTAATAATCTATCAGAACAGCATATTGCCCGCATTCCACAGCGTGAGCATCATTATACTTTGTATTACTATGATTTAGTAGGCAACTTGATTCAGACCGTACCGCCGAAAGGTGTAGTATATCAGGATCAAGGACTAGGCGATCATCAGCTGAAAACCATTTACAGGTACAACGCCCTCAATCAGCTCATCTGGCAGAGCACCCCTGATGCCGGAGTCACTGAGTTCTGGTATGACCGACTGGGAAGGTTGCGTTTTTCTCAGAATGCAAAGCAGAAGGAAGAGGGTAATTTTGCCTATTCCAAATTCGATGCCTTGGGAAGGGTGATTGAAGCCGGACAGTTGTCTTCCACGGATTCAATTACAGTAACAGAGGCTCTTATCAAAGCGGAAGTCAACAATATCACCTTCCCATCGGAAGGGATCTCACAGGTCACACATACCTATTACGACCATATTGAGGATCTTCCTGCTTCCAACCGCCTGGCCTTAAGAGAAGATGCTGATTACGAGGGGCTGTACCTCAAAAACAGAGTAGCATGGGTCAAAAGCAATGGCAGTGACAACGGCATTTCAGACGAGCCCGTCATTACAGTCTACGACTACGACCCTCATGGCAACGTAAAAACCATCTTCCAGCACAACCCCGAAGATACCCTCACTTTCCGCAAGGTCGCTTATGATTACGACCTCGTAAGTGGCAATGTGAACAAGGTCTACTTCAATAAAGGGCTAAAAGACCAGTTTATCCATCACTATGTCTACGATGCCGACAACCGCCTGATGGAAGTGCACACTTCCCGCGATGGACATCAGAAGGTATTGGAAGCCACTTATATCTACTATCCTCACGGACCATTGGCACAAGTGATTTTGGGCAACTACAACAGTCAGAGCGTAGATTATTACTACACCTTGGAAGGGTGGATCAAAGGCGTCAACCTAGGACTTTCGGAAGAGGAACCCGATGCCTTTGCGTATGCTTTAGCGTATCACAAAGACGATTATCAGCCGATCGGTTCAGCGGAGGGATCCATCAATACACAACTGAGCACATCTCCAGACCGAGACCTGTACAACGGCAATATCTCCCAGATGATCACCTTGCTTCCACAAGCAACAGGCATCGTCACGGACACCTTGCCAACAGACGTATTCAGCGTCCATTACCAATACGATCAGCTCAACAGAATCCGCACAGCTTCTAAAGAACAAGAAGGAGAAGCCCATCAGCAAATAGCTTCTTATTCCTATGACGCCAACGGCAACCTGATGACCCTGCATCGTAACACCTTGGATAAAGCGGAGATGCACAACCTTACGTATGACTACTACCCGAACACCAACCGCCTGAAGCGAGTAACCAACAGTGCAACAGGAACACCCGACAGTGCCAACATCTTCCACTCCCAAGTGGACAATAACTACCTCTACGACGCCATCGGCAACCTGATCGCCGACCGCTCAGAGAAAGTCCGCATCTACTGGAATATACAGGGGAAAGTAGAACGCTCGGAGCATTACGCACAGGTCAATGACTTCTTGGACGCCTCTGGCAACTTCCTTCCGAACCCACAGGATCCTCAAAAAACCGTCAAATACCGCTACGATGCTTCCGGCAACCGCATCACCAAATACGTCACCACCCCCGACAAAGAGATCAACACCCTCTATGTCCGAGACGCCAGCGGTAACATCATGGGTGTTTACAGCGACACCCTCAAAACCGAAGGAGGTCAGCCCGTATACGTTCCATTACAGCTCGCCGAAATCCCCATCTACGGCAGTAGCCGACTGGGGCAGTACGTGCCAGAAGACACCCTCCAGACCCAGCTCGGTTTAGGACACCGCCGTTATGAGCTAAGCAACCACCTTGGCAACGTTCTTGTAACGTATTCCGATGCAGGACACGTTCTTTCATATAGTGATTACTATCCTTTTGGGCTGAGGATTACGGCTAGGAGTAGCAGTAGTGAGGGGTATAGGTATGGGTTTAATGGGAAGGAAAACGATACAGATTTAAGCAGTTCTCAGTTGATTCAGGATTATGGGTTTAGGGTGTATAATCCGGTGATTGGGAAGTTTTTGAGTGTGGATCCTCTTACTAAATCTTATCCTTGGTATACGCCTTATCAGTTTGCGGGGAATAAGCCGATTAGATTTATTGATCTTGATGGTCTTGAAGAGTTTGATCCTTACCCTGAATCCTACTATAACTCAAAAGCAAAAATTGATATGTCTAAAGCCCCAGATTCATTTACAACGCAATCAGGAAAAATAGTTAAAACGGATATTAGAAATGGAAGAAGATGGAACCATGCATGGTATTGGGATCAAGTAAGAAAAACTAATCCTAATTGGTTTGATAAAAGTAATAATTATGCAATTGATAATGGATTCTCTCCAAAAGCAAATTCCCAATATTTAAAACATAACCCTCAATTGAAACATTGGAAAAATCAAAAATTACATGTTCATCATGATAATCAGGGTCATATTGGTTATCCACTTCCAGAACAATTACATATAGGTAAAGGTTATACAAAACTTTGGCATAAATTTAAAGGTAAAGGTTTGAAAACATTAGGGTTAGTAGGAACTCTATATGCATTATCTTCAGCTGCCCAAGGAGATGCAATGGCTGCAATTGCAGGAATTGACCCATTTGGTGTTACACAATTTGGGGAGCAAGCTATTGAAAATGGAAATCAAGCTATGTTGGAAATATTTATGAAACAGGAATATTCTGAGTCTTTAAATTATTTACAAAATAGTCAAGATTTTGGTGTTTACTACGCAGATTATTATGAAGTTAGAGATTTAATAGATAATGGAAATTTACCATCTTTAGATAATAATCGTTTTGTTAATGATAATTTTTTCAAGTCTGCCGAAGATGCAAGTGATTATTATAATACACCAATTGAACATGCAATAATATATCAAAAAAGTGAAGGAGGATATTCTCCAATAGGCATAAAAGAAATTAAATAATAAAAAATGATTAAACAATTAATAGAAGAGTTTGTAAATATTTATAATGAATTTGTTAATCTTGTAATAGATGACGCAAAAAAGCATGATGTAGATTTAGGATTTTGTTTAATAGAAACAAAAAAAAAGTTTATTAGCACTAATAAACTTGAGCAGCTTGTTTATAATTATTATTTTCCAAATGATACTCCAATTGAATTTCTTATTATTGAGAATGAAATAAAGAAAATTGGGAATTATAATTTTTTTGCAAGAAATTCTATTCATGATTTATATTATGCTTATTCAAAAAATACTAATGAAATTGTAGCTATGGATGATAGTGGAGAAACTATTTACTATGTAGCAAAAGATATTGAACATTTTTTTAAAATAATGATCAAGGTAATATCATATAAAGCAATTGAATTTAAGGGTGAAAGTAAATTAATTAAAAAAGATTTTAAGATTTTAAATAAATTAGCAGGAGGAAATAAGTATACCTACGTCAGCAATATATTAGTATAGTTTTTAACCCCTCACTGTTCTCAGTGTCAAACCATAGACGTTACTTAGAACTAACCAATTGAATAAGTTGCAAACTTATCACAACAAAACACCAACCCCCACAAGCCCAAAACACTTGTGGGGGTTCTCATCCCCCAAAACTTCCAACCAAAAATCCCTCTCTCAAAAACAGAGTAGCATGGGTCAAAAGCAGTGGCAGTGACAACGGATTTTCAGACGAACCCGCCATTACAGTCTACGACTACGATCCTCATGGCAACGTAAAAACCATCTTCCAGCACAACCCCGAAGATACCCTCACCTTCCGCAAGGTCGCCTATGATTATGACCTCGTAAGTGGCAATGTGAACAAGGTCTACTTCAATAAAGGGCTAAAAGATCAGTTTATCCATCACTACGTCTACGATGCCGACAACCGCCTGATGGAAGTGCACACCTCCCGCGATGGACATCAGAAGGTATTGGAAGCCACCTATATCTACTATCCTCACGGACCATTGGCACAAGTGATTTTGGGCAACTACAATAGTCAGAGCGTAGATTATTACTACACCTTGGAAGGGTGGATCAAAGGCGTCAACCTAGGGCTTTCGGAAGAGGAACCCGACGCCTTTGCGTATGCTTTAGCGTATCACAAAGACGACTATCAGCCGATCGGTTCAGGGATGGGATCCATCAATACACAGTTGAGTACATCTCCAGACCGAGACCTGTACAACGGCAATATCTCCCAGATGATCACCTTGCTTCCACAAGCAACAGGCACCGTCACGGACTCCTTGCCAACAGACGTACTCAGCGTTCATTACCAATACGATCAGCTCAACAGAATCCGCACCGCCTCTAAAGAACAAGAAGGAGAATCTAATCAGCAAATAGCCTCTTATTCTTATGACGCCAACGGCAATCTGATGACCCTGCATCGTAACACCTTGGATAAAGCGGAGATGCACGACCTGACGTATGACTACTATCCGAACACCAACCGCCTGAAGCGAGTAACCAACAGCGTAACAGCAACCCCCGACAGTGCCAACACCTTCCACTCCCAAGCGGACAACAACTACCTCTACGACGCCATCGGCAACCTGATCGCTGACCGCTCAGAGAAAGTCCGCATCTACTGGAACATACAGGGGAAAGTAGAACGCTCAGAGCATTACGCACAGGTCAATGACTTCTTGGACGCCTCTGGCAACTTCCTTCCGAATCCACAGGATCCCCAAAAAACCGTCAAATACCGCTATGATGCTTCCGGCAACCGTATCACCAAATACGTCACCACCCCCGACAAAGAGATCAACACCCTCTATATCCGAGACGCGAGCGGTAATATCATGGGCGTTTACAGCGACACCCTCAAAACCGAAGGAGGTCAGCCCGTA
>NZ_JABANE010000011.1 GCF_012844305.1 Flammeovirga aprica JL-4 | reverse complement strand
GTTGAATATGGTCTTTTTTCATCTCTATAAAATTTAGACCTATAATTTACGATAATTTAGTTTACAATGTATTAAGTACTGTGACAAAAGTAAAGGTACATTTTATCTTATCTTTTTTATCCTACTCTTCGTTAGATTTTTATCGCGTAACTAAGGCTATGCTCTGCAAATCTGCCTTGATTAGAATAAAAAATATTAAACTAAAATCATCCCTTTTCTTCTGTCACAGTACTTAACCTTATAAATAGCCTATATTATTGAAATAATTGCTTACTGATTGTAACGGACAATCTTTTAAGATAACCCTTTTATCCTTGTCTAACAGATAGATTGAAGGTAAGGCAGGGGTGTAATATAACTTATCTTCATCAACTATGTTATCAATGTCTTTAGCCCAAAGCCAGTGATCGTCTTTATAAAACGAAGGTTTACCGGAGTTGTCAATCATTAGAACTTTTAGTTTTTGCATATCGATTTTTTCTCTTAATACACTGCTTTTATCTATTTCCTTATAATTTTCAATACAAGAAGGGCACTCACTATTTGTAAATACTAATAATGTGTAAGGTGACACAATAGAGTATAGATTTTTTACTTTTCCATCCACCTCAAAATTAAAATTATTGGCAAGATCACCGACTCTATTTTTATCAATTACATTCAATTGATACTTTATTCTTTCTTTATAAAGTTCATTTATCAAAGGATTGTTTTTAAACTCTTTGAGTATGATCTCATATAAACCTTCATTTCTAAAGGGTGAATTAGGATTAAAAAGCGTTTTATCAAAGATCTCAAGATAGAATAGAAGAGTTTCTTCTGTTTGATTAGGATGCTGAGTGAAAAAATGGATTTGTTGGGTTTTTGAACTATTGTTCATTTTACTCAACCCATAAATGTATTTGAAAAGAACCTTTTCTGAATCTTTTTGATTACTGATATTCTGAATGTCATAATCTGCCCAAAAGGTATCTGTATACCCAAAATCAATACTTTGAGCATAAGATATGGTCACACTATAAATAAATAGTGTATAGAGTAAAATTTGTTTCATTATTGATAATTGGTTTTGTTTTTATTACGTCTAATTTATTGAATAATTATTAAAAAAAAGAACTCAAAAAATAAAATTTATAGATAAATATTTTTGTAAATATTTAACAGTTTTAAAGTAGTGAAAATGTACTTTTTCCTACTCTATATAGATGAAGGTTTAAGAATTAATAAAAGGACTAAGTAATTATAATAAGAAATAGTTTAATAATAAAAATGGGTCAAAATCTAATATTGTTAGATAAAAAGTTATCCAACTTTTGTTTGATTAAATAATAATCAATGGTTAGATAATAGATAAATTTTGAATTATTAGAGATAATAATACCATATTAAGTAAAAAACAGAAGTGAAAAGGTGTCATATTTTATGATGCTTTTTTATTAACTAAGGTAGTTTAGTAGTGTAAAATAGCTCTCTTTTTTTTCTATATTAAGTACTAATAACCTTAATTCTAATCAATATTTATTAAATTTTGTCATGAAAATTTATAAGATTATTTTATTTATATTTTTAATGTTAATTTCAACTTTTTCAATCGCAAAGCAAGATAGTTTTATTAATATCCATGTAGAGGACGTCACCTTTTTTAAACTTTTTGAATTGATCGAAAGTCAGTCTGAATTGATTTTTATTTTTGCAAGTGAAAAACAGTTTAAAGTAGAGAAATTCGATTTTGAAGGAGAGGTAGAAGAAGTTATTGATTATCTAGTGGAGGAATTTGACTTTAAGATAAGGAGGATAGGAAATAAAGTCATTATTAAATCAGAAATATAAACCCCAAAAGATTAATTTTGAAAACTAACAGCTTAGTAATTTGATATAGAGAGATTGTTATTGATGTAATAGTTGAAAATTTTCAGCTTTTTCGGAGATATATTGAAATGCTTTTGCGATATGATTTTCAACAGTATTGGAGGAGATCTTCATAATTTGACCAATTTCTTTATAAGTGAATCCCTCTTCTCTGCTCAGTCGAAAGGCTTCCTGCATCCGAGGAGGGAGTTCGCCGATTGCATTATCTAGAAACCTTAAAAGTACTTCATTGTCATTTTGATCTATGACTTCTTTTATATTATTGACATCAAACACTTTCTCTTCAATTGAATCAACTGGTAATTTACTTTCCTGTTGATTTCCTCTCAGTAATTGATGCCGTAGTGCACTGAATAAATAAGGTTTCGGTTTTTCAATATAAAGGTTATCATCTATCTGAATTCTTTTGATAAGGTTGATGAATACCTCATGAATAGCATCTTCTATTTTCTCATCTTTAAATCTCATCTTCTGACCAAACCGGTACAAATGAGGATAACAATCTAAGAAAAGCTCACTGATACTTACTACTTTGTGATCATCACATTTTAAGTAGTACTCTTGATCTGTTTGCATAAAAATTAGGCGTTGGTTTGTTTAGCTTTTTTTGTGATTGAATTTGTTTCAAATATTAGAAAGTAATTTTAAGCATCCTAAAAAATACTTCTATCTTGATTAAAGTTAAAGTTAAATTCATTTTAGAAATACCATACACATGTTGTAACATGTAATACAATTTTATATATGATTGATTTACAGTGAAACTTAATTATTCTTTGAAATAATTATTGAATTAACAATTCCTTAAAAAGAACAACTAGTGGATTTTTTGATGCTTTTGAATCTATTAAAGTGGAAATTCAATAATTACTTTAGTTATGATTCAAAATAAGGAAAGCTTTATGTTGAGATGTCACAAGTACATCAGCAATCAAATGAATGTGGAGGAGGCACTTGAGTTTGAAATGGAGCTTGCTTTGTCTACGGAAAAACAAACAACCTTTAGCATATGTGAAAAGTTATGGAACCTTCCTGTAGATAATGATACGGATAAGTCTGTAATAGATGCAATACAAAGTCAGAATCGACTGAAGAGTAAATTGAAAGAAGATAAGGAGGATAATGTTATTGTTAAGTCAAAATCTAAATTTATTAATTTTCAAAATATAGGAATAAGATCGATTGCAGCATCACTTTTATTAATGGTAATGCTACAAGTGGGAATAAAAGGTTATGACTTTTATTCTGATCTTTCTAGCAGAGTGGTAGTCAATACACAGACAGGTGAAAGACGAAATCTAACATTGCCTGATGGAACTAAAGTTACTTTAGGAGCAAACTCTACTTTTGAATACTTCGGTTCGAATTATGTCAACAATAGAAATGTAAGCTTAATTGGGGAGGGAATATTTGAAGTTCACCATGACCCTAAAAGACCTTTTTCTATTGATGCTAACGAAATTGAGGTTTCAGTACTCGGTACTGTTTTTAAGGTGGAAGCCAATAAAAACCAAAAGGAAATCAAAGTAGACTTACTTTCAGGAAAAGTAGCTATAAGTAAAGACAAAAAAATGGTTGCTATTTTGGATCCACAAGAAAGCATTGTATATAATAAACTCGATCAGAAGTTTTTAAAAAAGAGATTTGTCTATAAAGAGTGGAAAGCATGGAAGGAACAAGTACTGTTTTTTAATGAAGTACCCATGTCTAAAGTAGTGACTGTTTTGGAAAACTCATTTGGTATAGATTTTATTCTAGATGAGAAGATAGAAAATAGAATATTAAGAGGAGAATTCAGTGCAAATGAATCTCTAGAGGATATACTCAAAACGTTATCGTATTCAGTAAACCTTAATTATAAATGGACGAGTGAGAAAAGCGTTCATTTGATATCTAATTAATGGAAATATAGAATTCCATTAAAACTAAAACTCAATTTATTTAAGTTCATTTCAACATTTCAATTATGATTTTTTTTACCAAAAGGCAGGCTATCCTCCTTTTTGGCCTATGGCTTTGTATGCTCAATTTTTTGACATATGCAGAAAATAAAATAGAAGACGATAAGAAATACGTCTATCTAAAAGTTGAAAAAATTGCTTTAATCAACTTGGTGAAATCCATAGAAAAGCAATGCGACCTACAGTTTGTTTATTCTCCAGTAAATGAAGTGGTCATCAATAAGTTTAATTACGAGGGTGATCAAGAAGAACTATTAACATATATGGAGAAAGAGCACAGAGTGAACTTTAAACGTATAGGAGATAAGGTTATTATCAATGGAGAGATTCCTGTTTTACCGAAACCACAAGTGAAGCAAACCTTCGGAAGAATAGAAGGAACAGTAGTCGATGAAACAGGAGAACCGATGATAGGTGTCCTAGTCTTTATCAAAGGTTCCAAAAAAGGAGGAATTACCGATATTATGGGTGGCTTCGAATTATTAAATGTTCCCACAGGAGAACACGAAGTCATCGCTCAGTTTGTGTCTTACAAACAGGCCATTCAGAAGGTGGTAGTTTCGGAAGGAAGTACTGCTATGATTCAATTCCAAATGAAACCTGATTCTAAAGAATTGAAAGAAGTAGTAGTGCGTGGGACAATCGAAAAAGAAGATCGAGATCGAGAAGAAGTACTAATTGCCGAACGAAGAAATTCTGTACTTCAAATTACCTCCATAGGAGCTCAGGAAATGAGTAGAAAGGGCTTGAGTAATGCAGAGGCAGCAGTAAGTTCTATGGCCGGTATTGCAAAACAAAGAGGACAGAAGAACGTGATGGTGCGTGGTTTGGGCGACCGCTACAATCAAGTAACATTTAACGGTTTACCGATTCCTTCCGAAGATCCGCTTTACAAGAATGTAGATTTAGCATTTTTCAGTTCTGAATTTGTACAGGCAATTGACGTAAAAAAGATCTTAAGTTCTGATTTGTATGGAGATGTTGCTGGAGCAAGTATTGATATTAGTTCGAAGGTGATGAAAGAGGATTTTGAGTTTACGCTTTCTACTTCAGCAGGGGTGAATACTGAAGCGATGAACCAGAACTTCCTTTTGCCAGAAGGCATAAGAGAAAAAGGTATTGGGCAGTTTGGTTTTGTAAAGCCTAAAGAGTGGGTGATGTACACGGATGAAACCAGATACCATGAGTATTATCCGTTCCAAAACAATTTTGAATCGGTCCGTCAAAATGAGACACCCATCAATAAGGATTTTACCATGACTATCGGGAAACGCTTTCTTATTGGTAAGCAAAAAAATACACTGTCTTTATATGGTGTGGCTACCTATGACAATAGCTTCAGCTATCGTAATTATCACAAAGAGGAGACTCGTAGTGGTGGGGTATACAACGTTTTGGCACCTGTGAATTCTGATAATGAGAAGTATACTCAGAATTTCGCACACTTATTGATGGGTAATGCGACTTATCAGACAGAGAAGGCTAGATTAGCTTATAACTATATGATGGTACACTCCTTAGAACAATACCAACATGAAGGAGAGGGGTCGTTCGCTTGGGATGCTTCCAGTGGACTTCGACGCCAAGCACAGATTGCTGACAATACCTTGCAAGTCCATCAGTTTCTTGCCGATTATAAGATGACACCATGGCTTAAAGTCTCGGCAGGTGTTGGACTGAATAGTATTTTCGCCCAACAGCCCGACAGAAGAAGTTCTGTTTATTATCATGCAGGCACACCCGAAGAGCAGCTCTATATGATCTCTTGGATGAGTGGTGCTTATACTAGAGACACGCAGATACAAACGACCGATGAACTGAATATTAATACAGCTATCGAAATCCGACTGGGTGAACGTTTCGATAATATTTCATCGCTAAAAATAGGCTATCAAATGCGAAGCGTAAAAGACTACTTTTTAGAGGAAAGCTATAATCATATTATTCATCGATCTCGAGAATCATGGGCCTATGATGATATCGATATGAGTTCGATTATTAACCCTGATACCTATGGGCTCACAGGGCAGGGAAACACCCAATTTTCTTTTGTCCGTTGGGATCCTGGAACTTCCGAGTTTGACGCAGAGAAAAGTATTAAACGGGTATTTGGTATGCTTACATGGCAGTGGAGCCCAAGATTTACAACAGTAGCAGGGCTTGGTGTTGACAATATTTATTCATTCATAGAGGGGGAGAGTGCTTATTTTTTATTATATGAACCTAAGCCAATGGAGGAGCAGTTGTTGACGCCCTCCTTTAACATGAAGTACAATATTAATGATCGGAACACCTTGCGTTTTGGATATTCTAAAAACTATACACTGCCAGTAACTACAGAATCTGCACTATATGTTTACAAAGGAATCGATGTCTATAGATCAGGAAACCCTGATTTAGAACTTACTAAAAGTCATAATGTGGACCTGACATGGGATTTATATCCAAAGGCTGGGGAGCTTATATCGCTAACCGCTTTCTATAAGCATTTGGATAAACCAATCCTTTCATGGCTAGATATCTTTCAAAATACGACGTCAGCTCAAAATGCAGCGAGTGCAGAGATTTTTGGTTTAGAGCTTGATATTAGAAAACAGTTATTTAGTGTGGTAAAAGGGTCAAAAGAACAACAGCTGAGCCTAGGCTATAATATGTCCTATATCAGAAGCCGAATAGACCCTACCAATACAGCGAATCCGGAGTCCGATTTATTTTCTGGTGATCCGGTATTGGAAGGAGCAACCCCATGGATGATTAAATCAGATCTAACTTATAGCAGTTTCAGGGGAGAAAAAGGGATTCAGATAACGGCTCTTTTCGATTGGTTTAGTGAAAGAGTAGTTCAAGCGGGTTCCGGAGGGAATGAAAACACACGTGAAAAGGGAATTCCAAGACTAGATCTAATAGCTTCTTATAATATAACAAAGAATCTAGCTGTTAAACTGAAGGCGCGTAACCTCATTGATGCTAAATATAAGCTTGTTAGAGATGTTGGCTACTACCCAACAGAGGAAGACTATAAAAATCGTCAAATGACAATGTCAGAAGATTACGTGGTTGAAGAGTTCCGTTTAGGACGTGATATCCGTTTGGGTATAGACTTTAGATTCTAACAAATAATTTTTAAAACATATAATTTTTACGAAAATGCTAAAATTAAAACAAAACAGACTTTGGGCGATGCTTTCCCTTATGCTCGCTTTTACGGCTTGTAGTACAGATGATCTTTTAGAAGAAGGAGAAGGTAATGGAAACGGAGGTGTACAAGCCGAAGTGACCCTAAGTATCAAACAAAATCCGGACAATTACGACGAACGTTACGACTTTGGGGCCGACATCGATCTTACAGGTTTGGTGATCAGCATGACGATTGGCGATCAAGAGCCTGTTGATATTGAAGAAGCCGACTTTGTCGCTGAAGGAATAAGCTATGACAAAATGGTCGCTGATTTTGCTCCACTAATGAACATCGTTTTTACACGTGCAGCAACGGAAACAGAAAAAGAAGCGAGCGTTACTTTATCTGAAGTTGCTGTAAAACCAGAAGGGGTAGTAACTGACAGAGATGGCAACGACTACCAAACGGTTACATTAGGCGAACAAGTTTGGATGGCTGAAAACCTAAGAAACCTACTTAAAGGTACCGAAAACGAATTAGAGATAAGAACAGGTCAAGGTATTTGGGTTAGCAGTGAAGCCAGCGTAATGCAGTCTAACCCTGATGATCTTCAGGCTACCCCAAGTTTGTTGTACAACTACCAAGCAGCGATGCTTGATGGATTGTGCCCAGAAGGTTTTCGTATCCCATCTCCTGAAGATTTTCAGGAGCTAACGGATTTTATAGCAGCCGAAGTGGATGAGCATGTAGGGCGTGCCTTAGCAAGTAATAGCGATTGGTCAGCTAGCACAGTAAGCAATAGCCCCGGAGAGGATCTATCGAAGAACAATGCATCGGGTTTCAACGCGCTACCCGTTGGATTAAGTTCAGAAGGAGGCATGATACCTGCATCGATTAGCTCTCAGGCTTATTTTATGACCAACTCCATTAACAGCTTTAATCGAGTCGACTGTTTTGAAGTAAGGGCTACTGAAACCATGCCCTTGTTTAGTGACCCAATGGGTTTAGGACAGGATCAAGACAGCAATGGTCTGAGCATCCGTTGTGTGCGCGAAAAGTAGATGACCGCTGTAATAGCTTGCTAGTCTAGTTGTGACTAGCAAGCTTGAAATAGAAATTTATAAATAAGAAGAAGAAAGATGAATAGCTTCAATAACCTATGGCTAGGTTTAAGTGTATTGTTGAGTTTGTGTTTGCTGAGTTGTGTGGATGAATCGTTACCCCCCCTGCCAGAAGCAGGAACAATTAACTGGGAGATAACAGAAGGAGAGGATCTGGTAGATAATCGAGGGGATAAAAGCGAAACCTACCCTACGCTTGTACTGAGTGGTAGACCCCCAATGACCACCCAACTATGGGCCGATGATTGGTCACAAACATGGATGACCGAGAACTTAAGAGCCACCCATTTTACCAACGGTACACCCATCGGGTCTTTTGAATATTATGACTGGGTTTTTGAAGACTATGCCAATATGAGCTTAGACCAATCAGGCTACACTTGGGCTAAAGGCACAGAAGAAGAGGCTGATGCCAAAGAAGGGCATCATGGCGCACTCTATATGGGTTATGTTTTAGAAGCCAAGGACCCCATGGGGCGTAGTTTGAAAATTTGTCCTGAGGGTTGGCATCTTCCGACTGTTAAGGATGTTCAAGAATTTATCTGGTTTCTTAGACAAGCAGGTTTCGGAGTAGACGATTATGAGCCAGATGTTCCTGCCCACTACTCTACTAAATTAGAATGGAATACAGGTAGTGGAAATGGAGGAAAAACCACATGGACAATGTTTGAACACCCTATCCATTATAGTTTGATGGCCAAAGAGGATGAACATTGGAACCCTAGTGAGGGTGGCATGGATGGAGAGCCGGTTAATGACCCTGAACTCCGAAACGCCACAGGCTTCTCAGCACTCAAAACAGGTTTTACTGAATATTACCTAAAGCAAGGGAATAGTTCGGTTGCCAAGCCCGATCAGTTAATAAATCATGATGCAACCGCCTTTTGGCTCAATGCTTCTGCACGCGATATGAGTGGCGGATTTACAAGTATTAGCGATCCACACTATGGCGTTCTTCATATAAAGGATGATCGTTTGAAGATGATGAAAAGTTCTATTAATAAACGCTCATTGGCTAGTATTCGCTGTATTAAAAACAGTCAATATTCTACAGGAGAATCCTCTTTAAATTCCGAAAATTAATTAAGTCAAATATATATGTAGAATCCCCTTATATCCGCCCTCAATACAGGATATAAGGGGATTTTTGTATTTATAATTGAATACTGATGTTTATTTAGATTATCCTAGTGAATATTTTATGAATTACACTACTCTTTTTTAATTATTTGTTAATTCGATCGAATAGTGCTTTTGCCTTTTTTTACGACAATTTATATGGAAACAAACATGATCAATTTATTGTATTTATGAAATCAATAACTTTTTTTAGTACATCAAATAGAGGGTATTTTTCACGTAATGGAATTCGTAAAAATACGGATATAAATCTAAAGTTTATATTGGCTAAACTTGTTCAACTTCTTTTAATCAGGGGGGTGTTATTAGCCTGTATTTATTTTACAGCTACAATAATCAGCTTTTATGAAGTTTATATTCTTAAAGTATTTTTTATCATACTATTTAAATACTACACCGTGATTAGGATAATCTTACCTACTATTTTCATTATTATATCATTAGGTCTGTTGTAGTTTATTGTTTTAAAATAATAACATTTATTTAATAAGTTAGAGTAGTGAATTTGGAGTGAAATGGACTCTTATATATAGAAACGATAAGAAATTAATGAAACATTATTTCACAAATGAGAAATAAACTCTTCAAAATTACTCTGATATTTTTACCACTTTTGTTTAGTTTTTATATAACAAAAGCTCAGACAAATTTTTCAGAAAAAGCTGATGAATATTTAAAGAAAGGGATACAATTAGCTCAAGAAGGAGAAATTGATGCAGCCATCTTAAAAGGAGATTCTGCTATTAATTTTGTTACTGAAGCTATATTGCAGGAGGGTAGGACTCCAGCACTTTTAGCGAAATTGGCAGAGATTAATTGGAAACTTAAAGGTGTGTTTCTAACTGAGGTTAACCAAGGGAAGGTATATCGTAATATGGTTTTTGGTGTGAAAAAAGGTGCTGATTTTCTAAGCGAAGCCACTTTGGTAGGGTTTATTGATTGTATGGTTTCCTATCAAAAAAATGCAAAGGCACTAGACGACAATAATCTATGGGAGTGCTATTGGTTAGTTAATAATAGATTATCTAATCTAGATATTGCGAATGCCGATTCCCTTATTCAAAATATAGACAAAAAATTATTTACAGTTTTAGATAATTCTTGTGAAGGTATTACAAACCGTTATAAGCAAGAAAGTGAAGGTGGGGTGTATTATTCCGATACTCAAATTAAGGAGATTGAGAAATATTACGAGAATTCTGATTGTGAAGATTACACCTTCCTTTATAATACTAAAAAGGTGTTGTATGAAAAGAATCCTAATGCTGAAAGTGCACTTGGGATATTGAAAATGGCACTGTTGTCTAAGAATAACCAATATTTGAAGGAGGCGAAGAAATTAAGTGAGAAATATATGAATGAGGATTCAGAGATTTCTCAAAAATTAAGGTTAGAAGTTGCAAGATATAACATCCTTACTGGAAATAAGAAAGAAGGTAGAGATTTAGCAGAAACACTAAAAGGAACCAATTATCAGAAGGAAGCCTTTACATTAATTGGTGATTTATATTTTAATTCTTTCATGGATATAGTTTCAAACAAATATTCCGAATGTCAGAATTTATCCGTTTACTCTTTGGCTTATGAAATGTATCAAATTGCAAACAACATGACGGGAATGAAAAAATGTAAAGCTAAGTTTCCAACGAAAAACATGATTTTCATGGAAAATAGAACAGAAAATGAGAAGGTGAGGTTTAGTGGATGGGTGAACAGAACCACCATTTTAAGGATTAAATAAAAATTGAATTTAGATAAATGTTTAAGAAAAAAATTGAATTAGATAAAAACTAAAACATTCATTTGTTAATGATGAGGAAAATTGAAAAAGCCAAGACATTTTGTGTCTTGGCTTTTTACTGAATTAGAGTTTTTCCTTAAAAAAGTAATAATGAAAAAGTTCACCTCAATCCATTCATTCTTTCTTTTAAAGGTACCTTGTTTCACTTTAATTACTTTGCTATTTACTCATACAATTCACGAATAAAACCACCTTCAGAATTAAGAATTTGTCCGGTGATCCATTGCCCTTCATCACTAACCAAAAATGAAATTAACTTGGCGACGTCTTCCGGCTTTCCAATTCTTCCCATAGGGCACCTTTTTAGAAAAATTTCTTTTTGAGCATCGTCTAGCCATCCCGTATCTGTGAGCCCTGGATTTACAGCATTAATTGTAATTCTCTTGCAGGCAATTTCTTGAGCAATTGTACGAGTAAATGTATCAATAGCACCCTTTGTCACTGCATAAGCTACTTCTTCATTCATCACACTCAAATTCTGACCAGAAGAAAGATTGATGATTCTGCCACCCTGTTCATTTTCATTAAAATTCTTGAAAAATCGAGAAGTAAGTAGAATTACCGCTTTCATATTGACTAAGTAATGAGCCTCTAATTCTTGAGACGTAATACTGTTGATATTGATAGAAGTACTATAGGTAGCATTATTGATTAATATAGTAGGAGCCCCCATTTTTGCATTAACTTGATAAAATAATAAATCAATTGCTCCTTCTTCTTTAAGATTTAAAGTCAATTTTTCACAGCGTACACCATAGCTTTGTATTTCTTTCTGAATCAAATCAGGTTCATTTTCCTGTACCCCCCAAGGCATAGCTTCATCATATTCTAACCAATAGGTAAAGAAAATGTCAATACCATTTTGTGCAAGGATTGTACAAATTGCTTTACCAATACCTTGTAATCGACTTACCCCAGTTACAATTGCTATTTGATTATCTTTCTGCTCCATACCTTATTTATACATTTCTTTTCGGTCTACCTGATCTAGTTCACAGAGAAACTCGCCTAACTTTTTAGTAACTGCTTTAAAAAAGTTTTCTCCTTTCTCTCTAGTGGCTAAGGCTGGGTTTCCTGTTCCAGTGTCTTCACTGATTTCTGACCATTTGCGTTCGGTCCATACCCAACCTTCATTAAAAGCTTCAATTTTATTTCTTTTTTCAGTTCCCTTTCCCCATTTTTCTTGTGGTAAAACAAGTTCGGGTGCTAAATGAAGAATTAAACTAGTCTCAACTTCATCCGCATGGTCTCCCGGTTGATCAAAATATTTATTTCTATCAAGTACTTGAAACCAACTTGATGCACAAACAAGCATCTCAGGGTATTTAACACCTAATTCCCTGATCATCGTTTTGAAATCATTACCACCGTGTCCATTGAGTATAAGCAGTTTTTTAATGCTATGCCTGTTTAATACTTCTATAGTATCATTGAGGATTGCTTTCTGAGTACTTGGATAAATATTCATATCCAAATAAATATCGGTCTGTCCAGTATTTACACCCAAAGGGATCGTCGGAAGAACAATTACTTTTGCTCCATTTTCCCAAGCAAATTTCGCTGCTTCTGCGGCAATGGCATCTACTTGTATATTATCAGTGGCATAAGGCAGGTGATAATTATGTGCTTCCGTTGCACCCCAAGGTAAAATAGCAACTTCGAAGTCAGCATGCTGAAGAGTTTCCCAATGGCACTCAGCTAAAATATAAGGTCTGTTTTTCATGATTTAATTGGTTTTATTATTTCAACTTTGCTTTCGTAAATCGAAAAGAAGATTTTGTAATGATCAGTTATGAAAAATAGCATAGGGTCTTATGGATAGGAATATATTGTTTGTTTAGCGGATCATCAACGAAATGTATTATTAATAACAAATATTTGAAATGTGAAGATTATGAAGGCAAAGACATAATATTTAACTCATCAAATGATAGTGAAAAGTATAAAATCTTTAGTGAAGCATGTAATATAATGTAAAATAAATTTTCATTATCACACAAATGTTATTGGTACCAACTTTTACTCTAGAGGTCTATGAATTCTCTTTGACTTCTTAAAGGGCAAGTCAAAATGTTAGAAAATGAGTAATAGTTGCTCAGAGTTTATTCATACTGCAGGTATTATACTGCTTTTTATACATATATTTTACTGCGTTTGAAAAGTTTGTAAACTGACAAAAATGAATAACTGTTCATTTCAATATTAACAGAATGTGAATAAAATCTTTTTAACATTTTTTTATTCAATTTTTTCTCGATAAGTGTACGCTTACACACTTTACAAACATAGTTTCAGATAAATACATTTACCCGCAACAATGTAATAGGATCAACTTACACTTATTGAATTAAAATGAATAAAGTGTAATCTGTACGAAATGATATTATTTAAAAGTGTGTATTTACACTTGATAAATTTCGGTGATTTTGATTTTGACGATAGAAAATAATCACACACCTTTGTGATGTAATCAAAACAGAAAAAACATAAATCAAAATACACATACTATGAAAAAGTTTACAATCTTATTTGCTACCTTATTAATCTCATTGAGTATATCAGCTAAAGATTATTATTTACCATTCAATGGAATTTCTTATTTCTTTAAAGCTTCTACTGATGGAACATCAGCATCAATTATTTTCAATAACTTAGAAGGAGAAGAAATTAGTTTTCAAATAGAAGATGCCGCTGGTAAAGTTTACACTACAAAAACAGTTATTGCATCAGGAAAAGTAAAAGAAGACATTAATTTTAAAAGTTTACCTGAAGGAAAATATACTTTTAAAATGAAGTTTGAAGATAAAATGTTAGTAAGAGAGTTTTTTGTTACTCCATCAAATACAGCAGTAATGATGAACTACCAATTAGCTTCTTCAAACCAAAAATTTAAAATCTCTGTAGTAAAAGAAAACTTGAATATCATCTTAGGTAAAGAGGTTGAAGGTTTCGTTAAAGTAAGATTATACACAACTGATGGAGACACAGTGTATAGTTCAAAATTTGTAGCAGGAGCAAAGAACGTTAAGCGTTTTGATCTTTCTACATTACCTACAGGTACTTATACTGCTGAATTAGTAATCGACGGAGTTTCTTACTCAGATTCATTCTCAGTACTATAATAAAGACATTAAGACATAGAAAAATATAAGTAATAATTCATTTCATTTCATACTTGGGAGAGGCTATCATATAAATGGTAGCCTCTTTTGTTTCTTCTGTTTTTTAATGCATTGTAAATTAAGTTTTTAAATATTTTTGATGTTTGAAATCATTTAGGTGAAAGGAGATCATAAAAGGCTTGCAGAAATATCGCTTGAAAGTTGGCGGTACCTTAGAATAAATAAAAAAGTCCACTCTATAAGACTGGACTTTTCCTCATTCTGTAACTGATGAACTTTTATGTTTTTAATTTTTTTACACTCTAATTCTATTTGATAATCTTGAATTGCTATAATAATTGATTATGGCATTAATATCTTTTCTTTAATTAGGTTTTAATAAGGTTTAACAGGAAATCTTTTCCTTTTCTCTATTACAAATGTACCACAGATCAATATCCCATACATGAGGAATATACCTAAACGGAGTAGGTAAAATACCTATATTTAAAAACGAATATGATTATTTCAAGAATTATTATTGTTTAGGAAGGTTATTAAACAGTAAAATAGAGGGTTTTATAGAGGTGAAAAAAATCTATTTTTTCTTTTTGTGTCTGTAATTCTGGGAAAATAAACTTTTTAAGAATTGAAATTTGTACCTAATCTGATATGAATTGTGATTTTAGCCAATGCAAAAAAAGTCCACTCTATAAGATTGGACTTTTCCTCATTCTGTAACTGATGAACTATTGTGCTATCTATTTCTCTATTTACTACTCTATTTCTGACTTATAACTTATAAATTTTTATGTCTAGGTTTAACAGGAATTTCTTACTGTTTTAGTATGTAACAAATGTACATCTGTTCTACTTCCTAAACATGAGTTTAATACCTAATCGGTATAGGTATAATACCTATTTTAAGCTTTTAAGTCTGAAAAGAGCTTGTGTTTGATAGCATACATCACCAATCCAGCCACATTTCTTTGTCCTGTTTTATCCAGAAGATTTCTTTTGTGAGCATCTACAGTACGAGGAGATATGTAAAGTTTCTCAGAGATTTCTTTATTGGTACATTGATCTATAATCAACCTTAATACTTCTTTTTCACGAAGAGTGAGTATAAAATGAGCATCATTCGCATTGGCAGGGCGTGCTTCTTTCTCTTTGTAACTGCTAATAATGTTTTTAGTTGCAGAGGAGCAGTAATAGCTGTCGCCATCTCTTACGGCCCTAGCGGCTTTTAGAATTTCCTCTTCTGTACAGTCTTTGAAGAGATAACCGTCAGCTCCAGCATTGACCATATTTTTGATATAGTCGCTGTCCATCATCATGCTCAATGCAATTACTTTAATATCAGGAAATGTTTCTTTTATTTTTTTAGTGGCACTGATGCCGTCCATACCCTTCATAGAAATATCCATAAAGATCAAGTCTACATTCATTGCGTTTAATGCATTAAAAGCTCTTTCTCCGCAATCTGCTTCGGCAATTACTTCAAAGTCCTCGCAGTTTTTAAAATAAGACCTGATACCGTGACGTATCACACTATGGTCATCGACAAGTAATATTTTGGTTTTCATAATTTATAGCCTGGTTTTCTTTGGTTATTAATTAGTAAATAGGAGTGTTAATTTGTAAATGTCTTTAATTGAATAATAATACAAGTACCATAATTAGGAGAGGAGTCAATATCAATTGTCCCTTCAATCGTTCTGACTCTGTCTTTCATACTGAGTAATCCCAATCCGTTTCCTTCTTTCTTCATAGTACTTTTTACATCAAAACCACAACCATTGTCCTCAATCATCAAAGTAATTAAGTCTAGGTTTTGGTTTAATGAAATGGAAACTTCTTTTGCTTTTCCGTGTTTAAAAGCATTTTGAATTGCTTCCTGCGTCACTCTCAGTAGTATATGCTGTTGAGCGAAGGACATCGCATTCTTTTCAATTTTATAAAAAAAGTTGACTTCTTTATTATTGATGGTGCGGTAGGTGTCAACAAGCTTTTCGATGGAGCCCACAAGTCCAAGTTTCTCAATGCATGTAGGCATAATGTTATGTGCTATGTTTCTTCCTTCCTTAGTAGCGTCTCTAACTTGTTCTCTAATTCTTTGGATGATTTTTCTTTCCTCTTCATTGAGGTTTTGGGTGTTTTTGAGAAATTCATCCAACTGATAAATAGAAGCAGTAAGCGTTTGCCCCAAGCCATCATGAATTTCTTTTGCAAAGCGTTCTCGCTCTTTATCTTCTGTCTGTAATACCGCTTTCTGAATGTTATCCGTGTGGTTTTTAAAGAAAGTGATATCAGAGTGTTTCCCAATGACACGGATGACTTTTCCATCCACATCTTTTTGAACAGCCACTTTTAGGAGTACCCACAATGTTTTTCCAGCAGGTGTGATCATTCTGAAAATAGATTGAAAGCCATTTTTAATCAGAATATCCCTCTGTAACATTCGGATGGTATTCGGTCGGTCTTCAGGATGAATGAGGTTCAACAAAGCAGAAATATCCTCTTCATTTTCCTGCTTGTCTATACCCATCATCTGATAAAATGATTTTGAATAATATACCTTTCTCGTAATGTGATTCCAATCCCAAAGCCCTTCTTTGGAGGCTTCAAAGGATAAACGCTGACGCTCTTCATTTTCAAAGATTGCTTGTGCACTGTTGGCGGTGTATTCCAGTTCCATTGGTAAGTCAGATAACAGCGTAAGATCATCACTGTTTTCTATTTTACCTTCCAACATTTCGTTCAGTGCTTTTGCTTGAAGTAGTGCTTGCAGGTTTTTCTCTTTGGTAAGCAGTTGTGTCACTTTCTCTTTTAAACGAATCACTTCTTTGGCCTTATCCTGATCCACTTTATGATCTAATTCAAGCCCAACCCACACGTAATAATTTTGGTGTTTAGAAAGGGAAATACTGTGTTTTTTGTGATCACTTTTGTGTAAAAGGTAACCGGACCAACTTTCTTGATCCGATATTAACACTTTGGGTGTTTTATCTTTTAAAGTACCGAAGTCATAATACTGGTGAATGCTTTGTAATGAAC
Source organism: Flammeovirga aprica JL-4 (assembly GCF_012844305.1). Lineage (GTDB taxonomy): Bacteria > Bacteroidota > Bacteroidia > Cytophagales > Flammeovirgaceae > Flammeovirga > Flammeovirga aprica. Next base: position 95,398 of record NZ_JABANE010000011.1, on the reverse strand, counting down.
TACCTTTTTTGTTGGTACTTATTACATTACCGAAATCGTTTAAAATAGCTATAAACAATAGCTTATTGAAGATATAATCATGTAATTCCTCGATATGAAAAGAGGAATTATTAGGTGTTTTCTGGGCTGTCATACAAACTATAGCGATTGAAAAAGCGAGTTTTTAGGTCTATATAATTTACCATTAATCACGCTTTTAAAAAAGGGCTATGTATGATCTGCCTAATTATTGAAGAAACTTGGGACCAAAGTAAACTCAGGGATTTGTACTTCAAATAAGGTATTGTCTTCGATTTTTCGCATTACATAAGTACCCGACATTTTACCACATGGGGAGGGGAAATGACAACCCGAATTGTACTCAAAAGACTCGCCCGGAATCATGATTGGCTCTTTACCAACCACCCCTTTTCCATTGACCACATTTCTCACTTCTCCAGTGATGTCCGTGATTTCCCAATTCCTTCTTAGCAATTGAATTTTATTGGCACTAAGGTTTTCAATTTTGATCTTATAGCTAAATACGTAATGTCGTCTTGATGGAACAGAATACTCAGGGAGATAGAAGGTTTCAACACTGACTTTGATTCCGTCTGTTATTGCAATTTCCATAGCAGATAAATTTAATGATTACATCTAAACACGATGTCATATACAAAAAGTAGAGTAGATGAGATGTTAATGATAATTGTAATTTAATACACAATTTCTTTAAAGTTAGTGATTTATATTCTATTTACCATATTTTATATAAGTACTTACATATTTTTGAGCCTTTCCTTGTAAATATGTAAGTACTTATATACTTTTGGGTAAAACAAAGAAATATGGATTTTTATCAATCAGCAGGAACACTTGTATTGGGGAGTAGACTTAGGAGGTTAGGAGAGCGTTTTCTCTCTGAAGTTTCTAAAGTTTATGAAGCCAAAGGGATAGAATTTGATCCATCATGGTTTCCAGTTTTTTATTTGTTAGATGAACATAAAAAGCTGTCAATGAGAGATATTTCTGATCAATTAAACGTAAGTCACTCGGCAGTAAGTCAATTGACTACAGCATTGATCAAGAAAAAATTACTCAAAGTTGAAAAGGATGAAAATGATGGACGAAAACGATTGATTCTTTTTACTGAGAAAGGAGAGGAGTTAGTCAAAAAAAGTAAGCCTATTTGGGCATCCATACAACTTTCGATGAAAGAAATAACGGAACAAAATGAATGTCAGATTTTGAAGGAATTGAAAATTTTAGAGACATCATTGACCGAAAAATCATTGTCCGAACGTGTTTTGGACAACTTGGAGAAGTAAAAAACATACACCACACATACAGTATTAGAAGATAATTCTAATACCCACATACTAATCATAAATTACTACCATGGGAAAAATATTCAAATACGGCATTGACCATCTGACGGTGAGCATTGCATTGGATATTGCCAGAGGAAAAATCTCTGGAGTTTTAAATAATACAGCGAAAGACAAAGTATTAAAAAGTCAAGCCTCTGTTCAGGAAATTGTAGACAAAGGAGATGTTGTCTATGGAGTGAATACAGGTTTTGGTCCGCTTTGTACTACTATTATTTCAGAAAAAGATACTTCCACTTTACAACACAAAATCTTACAGAGTCATAGTGTTGGGGTAGGAAATGCTATTCCAAAAGAGATTTCTAAAATCATGTTGATCACTAAAGTACACGCTTTAGCACAAGGTTTTTCAGGAATTGCATTGACTACTTTGGAAAGAATCATTTGGCACATTGAGAAAGATATTGTTCCTATGGTTCCCGAAAAAGGTTCGGTAGGTGCATCAGGTGATTTGGCTCCTTTATCGCATTTATTTTTGCCTTTGATTGGACTAGGTGAAGTTTATGATGAAAAAGGAAATAAAGCATTAGCCTCAGATGTGTTGCACAGATTGGGGGTAAAATCATTACAATTAGGGCCAAAAGAAGGATTGGCTTTGATCAATGGTACTCAGTTTATTTTAGCTCATGCAGTGAAGGTGGTTGAAAAATTAGCCAATGCTTTGGATACAGCGGATATCATTGGTGCCATGTCTTTGGAGGGATTGATGGGATCTGCTCGTCCATTCGAGTCTGCTTTGCATCAGATCAGACCTTACAAAGGAACGCAACACGTAGCTTCACGTTTGCATCACATGTTGCAAGGCTCTGAAATATTAGATTCTCATCATGATTGTGATCGTGTGCAAGATCCGTATTCTTTAAGATGTATGCCTCAGGTTCATGGTGCTTCAAGAAATGCTTGGTTGCACTTGAAAGAAATGGTGGAAGTGGAGCTTAACTCAGTAACGGATAACCCCATTATCTTAGACGCTGAAAATGCCATTTCGGGAGGTAACTTCCATGGACAGCCTTTAGCAATTCCATTAGATTATGCAGGTGTTGCGGCTTCAGAATTGGGTAATATCGCTGATAGAAGAAATTACATGATGATTGAAGGACGTTTTGGTTTGCCTAAATTATTAATGGCAGACGTAGGCTTGAATTCAGGTTTCATGATTCCTCAATATACTTCAGCGGCATTAGTAACTGAAAATAAAACGCTTTGTTTCCCAGCGTCAGCTGATTCTGTTCCAACTTCATTAGGACAAGAAGATCACGTATCAATGGGTTCTGTGTCGGGAAGAAAGACACTTCAGATTATTGGTAATTTGGAGCAAATCCAAGCAGTAGAATTATTGTATGCCGCTCAAGCATTGGACTTCAGAAGACCATTAAAATCATCACCAATTATTGAAGCTACTCATGCTTATGTTCGTGAAAGAGTAGCTCATGCAGATGAAGACAGAGTATTGGCTTACGATATTGAAGCAATGCATGATATCGTACAAAGCGGTGCATTGGTTCACATTGCTGAAGAAGTAGCCAAGAAAGAAAAAATCAATCTTGAGGGAGATTTCAAAGCAGAATTTACTTACTAAATTCTATGTTTCAAGTGTTAAGCGATAGCGTCACTGGAACTATGTATTGACGAAGTCTCCTGACTTCGAAATACACTTTGTTTTGTTGGTTCGAAGTCGGGAGACTTCGCCTATGACCAATCACAAGTGACGCCTACCGGCTTAACACTTGCGATATATTAAAAGAAACACATACCATAAATAGATATATAACCATGGAAGCAAAAACATCATCACAACAAAAGTTTGAAGCTTTTTTAGAAAAATACGCAAAACACCCACACTACATTCCTCCAACAGGCCCAGAACTAAATGCTAAGTCTTGGCAAACTGAGGCACCTCTAAGAATGTTCTTAAACAACTTGACAGACGAGGTGGCTGAAGACCCGAATAACTTAGTGGTTTATGGTGGTACAGGTCAAGCGGCAAGAAATAGAGAATCATTAGAAAAGATCATCAAAATTCTTCTAGAATTAGATGAAAACCATTCACTTTTGGTACAATCAGGTAAGCCGGTAGGTGTTGTAAGAACGCACCCAGAAGCACCACGTGTATTGATCGCCAACTCTAACCTTGTTCCAGCTTGGGCAACTTGGGAGCATTTCCAAGAATTAAAAGAAAGAGGTTTAATGATGTACGGTCAGATGACGGCCGGTTCATGGATTTATATTGGAACACAAGGTATTTTGCAAGGTACGTATGAGACATTTGCTTCATGTGCACGTCAGCATTTTGGTGGCGACTTAAAAGGTCGTCTACTAGTGACAGGTGGCATGGGCGGTATGGGTGGCGCTCAACCGTTGGCGGCTACAATGTGTGGTGCGGCAATGTTGGGTGTTGATATTGACCCTGCTCGTATTCAAAAGCGTATTGATACAAAGTACATCGATAAAATGACGCACTCTTATGAAGAGGCGATCCAATGGGTAATGGAAGCCAAAGAAAAAGGTGAAGCATTATCAGTGGGTTTAGTAGGTGATATCGGTGATGTTTTAGAAAGATTAATTCAAGATGGAATCACTCCTGATGTATTAACGGACCAAACTTCTGCGCATGATCCAGTATATGGTTATTTTCCTAATGGGCTATCATTGGAAGAGGCAGAAAAATTAAGAGAAACAGATCCTGTTTTATATAAAGAGAAGTCGTTGAAATCAATGGCTCGTCACGTACAGTACATGTTGGACTTAGAAGAGAAAGGAGCAATCACTTTCGACTATGGTAACAACTTACGTGAGTTTGCAAAGCAAGGCGGTTGTGAAAATGCTTACAACTTCCCAGGTTTTACACCAGCTTATATCCGTCCATTATTCTGTGAAGGAAAAGGACCTTTCCGTTGGGCTGCCTTATCAGGTGATCCACAAGATATCAAAGTTACGGACGAAGCCTTGAAAGAAGCATTCCCAGAAAATACACACTTGATCAAGTGGTTGGAAGAAGCGGATGAAAAAGTAGCATTCCAAGGTCTTCCTTCGCGTATTTGTTGGTTAGGTATGGGTGAAAGAGAGAAAGCCGGTGTGATTTTCAATAACCTTGTGAAAGAAGGAAAATTGAAAGCACCAATTGTCATTGGTCGTGATCACTTGGACTGTGGATCAGTGGCTTCTCCAAACCGTGAGACGGAATCAATGTTGGACGGTTCTGATGCTGTTTCAGATTGGCCATTATTGAACTTGATGTCTAATGCAACAGGTGGTGCCACTTGGATTTCATTCCATCATGGTGGTGGTGTAGGTATTGGTTACTCTCAGCATGCTGGTATGGTAGTGTTGGCTGACGGTACTGAACGTGCAGAAAACTGTATCCGTCGTGTGCTTCATAACGATCCTGCAATGGGTATCTTCCGTCATCATGATGCGGGTTATGAAACAGCAACGAAAGTAGGTGAAGATCACGATTTAATCGTTTGAGGTAACAAACAGGTAAGAGTTAAGAATTAAGAGAGAAGAGGTGGTTCGTGTTTTTGTAGGGATGTTTTATTAAAACGTTCCTACAACAACGCTAACCACTATTTCATTTTCTTGATAAAAATATTCATAATGAAAAAATTAATCGGACCTTTCTCACAAGTTCTCACCCTAGCAGGTTTACCCTTAAAAGGAGCTTTAGAAGATGAACAATTGGAAATCATCGAAAATGCGGGTGTGAGTATTGATGAGAATGGAAATATAGATGAAATCAAATCATTTACTTCATTTGATCCAGCTGACTTTGATGAAGTAGAGCAGATAGAAGGAGAGGGTGTTTTGATTCCGGGTTTTGTAGACTGCCACACCCATATTTGCTGGGGAGGAAACAGAGCTAGGGATTACGCGATGAGAGTGGCAGGGAAACCTTACTTGGAAATTGCCAAAGCAGGTGGAGGAATTCAAGACTCTATGCGAAAAACACGTTCGGCTTCTGAAGAGGAATTAAAAGAAGTAACCGTTTCAAGAGCTAACAGACATTTATCGCGTGGTGTGACTACTATTGAAGTGAAAAGTGGTTATGCTTTAGATATTGACAATGAGCTGAAAATGCTGAGAGCGATTAAATCTGCAGATCTAGAAACAAAAGCTGATTTGGTATCTACATGCTTGGCGGCACATATGAAACCTAAAGATTTTGAAGGTACTTCTAAAGAATATTTAGATAGAGTATTGGATGTTTTATTGCCTGCCATCAAGAAGGAAAACTTAAGTGATAGAGTTGATATTTTTACAGAAGAAACAGCTTTCAATGTAGAAGATTCAGCGTATTATTTAGGGAAAGCTAAGGAGCAAGGTTTTGAAATCACGTTACATGCAGATCAATTTTCTACCGGAGGAAGTAAAGTGGCTGTGGAAGTAGGAGCATTGTCAGCTGAGCATTTGGAATCAAGCACTGATGAAGAAGTGAAGCTTTTAGCAGATTCTGATACGGTTGCAACGGTACTTCCAGGGGCATCATTAGGTTTGGGCATGCAATATCCTCCTTGCCGTAAACTTTTGGATGCCGGAGCATGTTTGGCCATCGCTTCAGATTGGAACCCAGGTTCAGCACCAATGGGAGATATGTTAACGCAAGGTGCCTTATTGGGAGCAATGGAGAAATTAAGCACCGCCGAAGTATTTGCAGGAATGACTTTCCGCTCCGCAAAAGCCTTAAATTTGACGGATAGAGGTCAATTAGAAAAAGGAAAATTGGCGGATATGCAAATGTATCCTTGTGAAGATTATAGAGAAATCTTGTATAATCAAGGGATGTTGGCACCGGCTAAAGTTTGGAAGAAGGGACAGTAATTCATCCTTTATTTCTATAAAAATGAAAGCTCTTCAGTACCGGTTTTTATGGTCTGAAGAGCTTTTTTATTAAGAACTTAATTTGTCATATCATTACAGAAGCGAACCTTAATAAAAACTACATCACGTTCCATTTTTTATTAATTCTTCATTTTTAACTCTTCATTCAAAATATCTCTTTTCTGATTATTTCCGTTATATTGCTCTATTAAATCATAACCAAGCTACTTTTTTAGACACTATAATTTCTGATGGGACAACTCAACTATTCAAAAACTATAAAAGATTTAACGGGTCCGAAAGGACTACCGCTATTTGGGAATTTATTTCAGATTCAAAAAGAAAAAATTCATCAAAACTTAGAAGATTGGGCAAAAGAATATGGAGATTTCTACAAAGTAAACTTCCCTGCAGCAAAGATTGTGGTAATGGCCAACCCTTCTCATATTGATTATTTATTTAAAAATCGTCCCGATAAATTTCGACGACTTTCTAAAATGAAAGACATCATGGATGAACTGGGTTTTTACGGAACTTTTTCTTCTGAGGGTGAAGTTTGGAAAAAACACAGGAAAGTGACACAGCAGACATTGAGTCATAAGAATGTGAAGAATTATTTTCCCTTGATCCTCAAAATAGGTAACCGTTTGGAGGAATATTGGGAAAAAGAACTTGATGGGGAGAATAGTATTACGGATTATAATATCTCTCAGGATTTTATGAATGCAACGATTGATCTGACAACTAATCTTGCATTTGGCTATGATCTCAACACCATTCATGACCGCCGAGAAGTGACGCAACAGCACATCTCTAAAATTGTTCCCAAGCTTAATGAAAGAACAAACTTGCCGATTCCAATTTGGCGATATATAAAAACATCTTCTGATAGAGACTTCGACAAGTCAATGAATATTCTGAAAGATATAATTGGTGGTTTTATTGAGAAAAACAAAAGTAATATCGAGCAGTTTCCAGAGCGAAAAGAAAATCCTACCAACTTTTTAGAGGCTTTATTGGTGTCTCAGGATAAGGAAGATCCGTTTACATGGGAAGAAATTTATGGAAATATTTACACCATGTTGTTGACAGGGGAGGATACTACGGCCAATACGTTATCGTGGTTCGCTTATTATATGGCAATACATCCAAGTATTCAAGAAAAAATCCGAAAGGAAATTTTTGAAGTATTGGGACAGGAAGGAGACTTGAAGGAAATCGAAGACACCAAGAAATTAAAGTACCTTTATGCTACTATCCAAGAGGTGCTGAGAATGAAGCCTGTGACACCTTTATTGTATTTTCAATGCAACGAAGATGTGGTGATGGGCGATACGCTTTTTCCTAAAGATACTTTTTTTATTACGCTTGTGCGTGAAGGTGGAATGGACGAAAAGAACTTCTTTTCACCGGATCAGATTATTCCTGAAAGGTGGTTGAAAAAAGAAGGGAAATGTCCATTTGAAGGGAACCATAATGAAGAAGTGATGCATACTTTTGGTGGAGGCCCAAGGTACTGTCCAGGCAAGTTTTTATCAGAAACTGAAATGATGGTTTTTATTGTGAAAATGATCAAGAACTATCAAATAGAATTATCGGTTCCAGAAAATCAAATCACAGAAAAATATGATTTTACAATGGTGGTGGACAATATGAAAGTCAAGTTGGAAAAGCTTAATTTCATAAAAGCAGATATAACCACTGAGGGCACTTTGGAACAAAAATAGCTATTTAATTAAAACTCAAAATTACTTTCAATACACACTATGAAACAACTTCAATATTCAAAAACAGTGAAGGATTTAAATGGGCCGAAAGGCTTGCCTGTTTTTGGAAATATCTTTGAATTGGATAAATCAAAAATACATCTTCTTTATGAAAAATGGGCGGATGAATTTGGCAGTTTATACAATCTGAATTTTTTTGGTAGAAAACTAACGGTTTGTACTGACACTGAACTAAATGCCTATATTCTTAAACATCGTCCTACAAAGTTCAGGAGATTTAAGAAAATGGCTGAAGTGATTGAAGAAGTGGGTGTCAATGGTGTTTTTGCAGCGGAAGGAGAAAGCTGGAAGAAACAAAGAAAGGTGACTCAAAAGGCATTAGACAACAAAAATGTTCGGTCTTTTTTTCCTGGTATTGTCAGAGTGGCTGACCGACTGTCTAACCATTGGAGCAAGGTTGAAGGAGTTGGAAATTATGAGATAGATAAAGATTTTCAGAAGGCAACTGTGGATGTAACTACCAATTTGGCTTTTGGATATGATATGAATACAGTGGAAAATGATGTGGATAAGACACAAGAACATATCCAGAAGATTTTTCCAAAAATGAATTCAAGAATCAATAATCCCATCCCTGTTTGGAGGTATATTAAAACGGCATCTGATAAGGAGTTTGAAGAGTCAATGGAATATATCAGAAAGGTATTGGGTGAGTTTATAACCAATGCTCAAAGAAAAATTAGTGAAGATATTGATATTTTAGAGCATCCTACCAATTTTTTAGAAGCAATGATTGCTTCTCAAGACAATGATAATCCGTTTACTTGGGATGAAATTTTTGGAAACTTATATACCATGCTTTTGGCAGGAGAAGATACTACTTCCAATTCTTTATCGTGGATCACTTACTTTTTAGCCGCTAATCAAGACCAGCAACAAAAAGTTCAGGCTGAAATTGATGCTATTTTGAAAGGACAGAAGTTAGATAATTTTGATCAGTTAGAAGCTTTTACTTATACAGCTTCAGTGATTAAAGAATCTATGAGGATCAAGCCTGTTACACCGCAGTTGTACATGCAAGCATTGGAAGATGTTGTGATCGGAGATGTCTTCTTTCCGAAAGGAAGTTTTGTAATTACACAATTGAGTCATGCACCTCGTTCGGATAAATACTTTGCTGATGCTTCAACTTTTGCACCTGAAAGATGGCTCGAAAATAAAGAGGAAGGTGGATGTCCTTACCATAAAACACACAATGAGGATGCCATGAAGACTTTTGGCGGAGGAGCAAGAACTTGCCCTGGTAAATTCCTTTCAGAAGTGGAATTGAAGGTGTTTATCATTCGTCTATTTCAGGAATTTGATGTAGAATTGAATGTGGCTCCTGAAGAAGTAAAAGAGGTTTTTGCTTTTACAATGTCTCCAGGAAACTTGAAGGTGAAATTAAAACATCGTTCTATTGATAAAGAAAAAATGATGCAATCAGAAAGCATTGAACAATAAACGCAGGAGGATCTACAGCAGTGTAGGTCCTTTTTTGTTTTTAGACTTTCCAGACTTTTCCTTTAGTGATTTTATCATACACTTCATTATACAATGAACGGCTGATATTCAATTTTTGCCCATTTACAATCAACATTTTGCCTTCAATAGCTTCCACATATTCAGCATTGACAATAAACGAACGGTGAATTCTGATAAACTGATTTTCGGGGAGTTTTTGTTCCACTTGTTTCATGGAAAAGAGGGTGATATGTCTTTTCTCTTTGGTATGAATAAAGATGTAATCCACTGCCGCCTCTATATAAAGGATGTCCTCTAGTTTTACTTTGACGGTTTGCTGATCCTCTTTGATAAAGATGTAATCATCATTGTTGGATGGAGTGGTAACCACTTCTTTTTTATCATTCCAGATTTTATAACTTTTAGCAACTGCCTTTGCAAAGCGGGGAAGGGTGATGGGTTTTAAAAGGTAATCGACTGCATTCAGTTCAAATCCTTCTACTGCAAATTCTCTGTGGGCCGTAGTGAAAATAATATGAGGTGGATTGGAAGCGTTTTTCAACCAGTCTACACCCGTAATTCCAGGCATTTGAATATCTAAAAACACCAAATCAATTTCACTTTTCATCAGCACCTCATCTAATTCAAAAACACTTTTACATTTTGCAATCAGGTTGAGATAAGGGATTTCTTTTACATATTTAGCGATGCCCTCTCTAGCAATCATTTCATCATCGACAATAATGCAGTTCATCTTATTCGTTTTTAAGTTTGATATCTAGTTTTACGATAAATTCCTCTTCTTGATCAGAGATTTCTAAATTGTGTTGATTAGGATATAAAAGCTCAAGTCGCTTGCGGGCATTGATTAAACCCAATCCTCCTTTATCGCTTTTTGGATGATCACTTTTAGTATTTTGAACCACCAAACCCAACACTCCATTTTCTATTGAAATGTCAATGGAGATCGTATACCCTTTTGAATTAATGCCATGTTTAAATGCATTTTCAACAAAGGTAATCAAAAGCATAGGTGCAATGTTATAGTTGATGTTTTCTGTAGGAAAATCGTAATGTAAAGTCAGAAAATCTTGATGACGGATCTGTTCCATCTTGATATAATTCCTCAGGTAATCCAATTCCTCTTCCAAGTTCACTTGATCTTGATTAGCCTTGTATAATTGATGGCTTAATGCATCTGAAAGCTGTATCACTAATTCTTTTGCTTTTTGAGGTTCATCATCCATCAAAAAGTAAATAGTATTGAGGTTATTAAATAGGAAATGAGGTTGTAATTGTGATTTCAATAAGTCCAATTCACTTCTCATATTTTTGTTTTCCAGTTCCTTTACATACTTGTCTTTTAAATACCATTTTTGAACTAGATAAATCGTTGAAGAAATAAAGAACAATACAAAGGTTTCACTTGATGCCGTCCACCAACCTACTTTCCCAGAAAAGAAAGGTTCGATAGTGTCAATTTTTAAGATTACAGCATAAACGGTATAAGTAGCGTAATTACGAATAATGACAGATATGGCCAATAGCATACCGAAGGAAATAAAGTATTGCGGTTTCTTATTTTGGAATAGAAACTTCGGAATTAAGAAATATAAATTGAAATAGACAAAGGGAATTAATGGTGCTGTAATGACCGTAAATGTTATAAAATTATGGAAGATCTCATTATTAAATAACAAGTCTCGAATACTCAACAGAAGTATATAACAACACCAAAAAAGGATATGTATGGCTATTTTAATTAGTTTTTTCATTGAAGTATCATTTATTCAATGGTCATAAATAGACCTAAGAAGATAGATTGTTTGCTTGTGGGAATTTTTTCAACTCTTGCTGTGCCATCTGTGGAATATTCATAACCAAATACTTGATCAAAACCTAGAACATTGGAGAAGGAAGCGAAGAGAACGGTGAAATGTCCCATCAAGTTCATATTGTAATTTATTGCGACATCTAAGTTATGAAAATCCTTTGTTTTATCACTCATAAACAACTCCGCATTGGGGTTTTCATACGGTCTTCCTGAAGCATAAGTATAGGTAAGACCGGGCTGAAGTCGGAGAGAGGGAATTTCAAAATTGGCCACCACATTAAAATTGTGATTGGTGACAAAATCAGGAATGGCACTGATGGGGAAATGCTTATAGTTTCTTTCTGAATCAATATAAGAGTAAGTCACCCAGTAATCTAAGAATGGGATAGAAGATTCATCCCTCCAGAAGATATCGATACCTCTAGCATATCCATAGCCCTCATTGCTGAAACTTTCGTCATTAAATTTGATCAGCTGATCGTATTCTTTATGGTAAAGCTCTACTCTAAATGTTCTTCCCATAATTTCCCTTTTGTAATTAATAATATAATGGGTGGATTTCTGAAAATCCAAGTCAGATTTGTAAGCCAAGTATTCATCTTGAGCTTTTTGATAATAGTCTCCATAACTTAAAGTGATTTTATTGAAGTCATCTAAATCAAAGAATAAAGAAGTACGAGGAGCCAATGCAAATCGGTCCATTCGAGAAGAGTATTCACCTCTTGCACCCAATCTTAATTTTACTTTGGAAGAAAGATGAAACATAGACTCAGTAAAGGCAGAAGTCAGATGGTCTTTCACCCAATAATTACCCCATCGTGTTTGATCATTTCTATAATCACCACCTATTTTAAAGTCCATAAAATCACCAAAACCATGTGAAAGCGTAACTTTAGAAATGATATGCTGATTGTCTTCTTTAAAATTATCCTCGCCCATAGCAATGTCACCTACCGTTTTATTGTAAGAAATGCCAGCATCGATTTCCCATGACCTTGTTAGAAGTCCCTTATAGCTATTGTTGACGTAAATATCATGAGCGGTTCGGTCAAAAATTCTTCCTTCATAAGGTTTTTCAGGATCGAATAACACCACACCGACTGAGCTTAAATTGTATTGAGAAAACATTTTAAACATACCCGTTCTTGTTTTATGGCGGAATGCCGTTTTTGCATTTAATGCCTCAGGCACTTTTACCCAATCCACGTTTTGAGGAGTGATGCCAAAATAAGGTGTAAGGTTGTTGTATGTTATACCACCCATCAATACTGTTTTGTCTTCCCAAACATGACTGTGACTTCCGCCAACTCCAGCAAAGTGAAGATTGATAGAAGAACTCGTTTTCTCAGGAATGTCCTCCGTTTCCAATAACAATACAGAGGAAAGCGCCTGACCATATTCCGCAGAAAAACCGCCAGTAGTGAAGGTGGTGCCATTAAACATAAAAGGATCAAATTTCCCTCGGCTAGGCATGTTGGGCGTATTGCCTAAGAAAGGATTAGTGGCCACCGTTCCATCAATGATCGTCTGCGTTTCAGTGGCATCACCACCTCTTACAAACAATCCCGTTTGATCACCCACTTTAGAAGTACCGGGCAGGGTTTGTAATGCCTGATACAAATCTCCATTTGCACTGGCATTACGAACAATGTCCATTCCCGTCATCTGCATAGCGGTCATTTCTTCCAAAGATTTTCCACTTCCACCATAAATCTCAATGGCTTTTAGTGTAGTACTACTTTTAGGAAGTTCTAGTTTAACAGGATTTGAAAGTGTTGAAACAGAAAACGCCATTTCAGTATACCCAATTGCACTGACCACAAGCTGATCTGATGAAGAGTAATTGGCTGTTAATTCAAATCGACCATTTTCATCCGTTGAAGTGCCTTTCATTATTTCTTTTAGGTAGACACTTGCAAAAGGGATGGCCTCTCCATCCGTATCTAATATCTTTCCTTTGATGATATTATTTTGTGAAAAACCGACTTGATAGAATAGTAATAAAAGCGTAGACAGTAATAGCGTTTTCATGATTTCAAAAGTTGATTGATAATTAGGGGGTAATTAAAGTACTGTTTGACTTAATTCTTTTAAATCATGATCGTGTGGGAATGCTTCAAGAGCTTCAGCACAATATTTTTTGGCTAAATCCATTTTACCTTCTCTTTTGTAAAACTGTACCAATAAGTTGTAAGCTCTTTCCTTGCCCCAAGTAGGTTTTGAAGGGTCGTTAGAAGGGTTATTATCGGCTGAAAGTGCTTTTAATAAATACTTTTCAGCTACTTTTCCTCCACCATATTTTACAGGAGTGTGAAAGTCATTTTCTCCCAATCCTAAATAAGCTCTAGGGTTGTTTTTATCTAGTTTTAATGCTTTTTTATAACGTGCAGTGGATTTAGAAGCAAGTGTTCTTGTTTTTGAAGGATCAAGGCTGATGCTGAAACCTAAAATACTTCCCTCTAAAGCGTAAGATTCAGAATCTCTGTTTTCATCTTGATTTAAGAACTCAATAGCTTGATCAACATACTTTTGAGATGCTGTTTTGTCACCCATACCGATTTCATAAATGCTCGACATAAAAGAAGCATACGCCTTCCAGTACAAATCAGACTGATCACTGATAATGCCTGCCACCTTGTTTTCTTGACTTTGGAATGATTGACCTAAAGCTTTGTCAATGTTGGCTTGAGTACCTTGTGCAAATGAGACAGCGTTAGTAACTGCACAGATCAATAAAAGTGAGAATAGATTTCTAAGAGTTTTCATTGTTTTATCGTTTTTGATTAATGATGTAACAATGATCCGCATAAGTAGCGACCTGAAGAAATTAGATCTGTGAGTGGTTTTATTTTCTCGGTGAGTGGTACGTACGGGTGGTCCTATGTGATGACCTCCCACAGAACCACACAAGAACCATATCATAAAAAAACAGGAATTGAAAAAGATGTTTCATCCTTCAATTCCTGTAATTTCAATAGAGAGTTTGTAATTCATATCCTTGCTAAGCCTTATATACCACATCATCTTCCTCTACATCCGCTCCGGAAATTTTAAACAAAGACCTTGAGTTGTATTGTTCTTCTGTCTGTTCCGTTTCTTGCTCTCTTACATTGTCTCTGTTATACTCTTGGTAACCCCAGCAATTTGGGCAGTCTTGATATACGCTTTTGTTTTTCATGATATTTGATTTTTATGGGTGATAATTATTTGTTTGATACCTCAAAATTAGGGAATTAAAACATGTGATGGAAATCGAAAATTTCTATTCAAGTATTATCAAAAGTGATATTCAGTTGTTTGAAGAGGAACATTTTCAGGGTGCTTGATTTTGTCGTTTTGCTTTTTGTTATTAAAATATAAATCAAAAAATTGTCACTAATAAACATTCATTTTTTAAGTAGGGTTAAAAAAATAATATACTGTTAAAATCTATATTAAGTTTAATATTAAACTAAAATCTATTTCTATATTTGCTATGCAGTTAAGAAAAAGAGACTGTTTAAAATTGATATGATTAAATAGCCTACGGGCTTAAAAGACCAACTTAAAAATGAGAAAAATTGTACTAACGTTATCGGTTTTACTAACGGTAACAGGGGCTTTATTTGCCCAAAAATCAAAGAAAAACAAAAGACCTAACATCCTTGTAATTATGGGTGATGATGTTGGATACGGTAACATCAGTACTTACAATAACGGAATGTTAGCGTACCAAACTCCAAACATTGATAGAATTGGTAAAGAAGGTGTAGTTCTAACATCTGAATACGCACAACAATCTTGTACAGCCGGTCGTGCTGCTTTCATTACAGGCCAATCTCCATTAAGAACAGGTTTATCTACTATCGGTATGCCAGGTTCAAAAATCGGTATCCAAAAAGAAGATCCTACATTGGCTGAGATCTTAAAGCCATTAGGTTATACTTCAGGACAGTTCGGTAAAAACCACTTAGGTGATAGAGATGAATTCTTACCAACAAACCACGGTTTTGATGAGTTCTTTGGTAACCTTTACCACTTAAATGCTGAAGAGGAGCCAGAAGATCCTGCGTACCCACAAGACCCTGAATTCAGAAAAAAATATGGTCCAAGAGGTGTAATTCACTCTTATGCTGACGGTCGTATTTCAGATACAGGTCCTTTGAACAAAAAGAGAATGGAAACAGTAGATTCAGAGTTTATGGATGCTTCTATTGACTTTATGGAAAGAGCTGTAAAAGACGACAAGCCTTTCTTCGTGTGGTTCAACTCTACTCGTATGCACGTATTCACTCACTTAACAGAAGAGAGTAAAAAATTAGTCCATGACTACGGTTTATACGGTGCAGGTATGACAGAATTAGACAATCAAGTAGGTACTTTATTGTCGACATTAGAGCGTTTAGGAGTTGAAGAAAATACAATTGTAATCTTCACTACTGACAACGGTGTTGAAAAAATGACATGGCCTGACGGTGGTATCTCTCCATTCCGTGGTGAAAAAGGATCTACTTGGGAAGGTGGTGTAAGAGTACCTTTCGTAATGAAATACCCTAACGGATTAAAAGATACAGGTCGTAGACTAAACGGTATTGTTTCTCACGAAGATATGGTACCTACAATCTATGCAGCTGTTACAGGTCAAGATGATTTGAAAGAAACATTGAAAACAGAAGGTTATAAATCTGGTGATCAAACTTTCAAAGTACACTTAGACGGATACAACCAATGGGATTACTTCACAGGTAAAGAGGATGCGTCAAGAAGAGAAACATTCTTCTATGTGGCAGACAACGGTATGATCCAAGCGATGCGTTGGAACGACTGGAAAATCCACTTTATCATCCAAGAAGGTGAAGGTCCTGATATGTGGTTCTCAGGTCACAGATTTGCCTTATCATGGCCGAAGATCTACAACTTAGGTCAAGACCCTTATGAAATGGCAGATCACTCAGGAATGTACTTAAAATGGTACGGTCAGAAGATGTGGTTATTTGTTCCTGCAAAGGAAAAATTAGGCGAATTCTTTATGTCATTCAAAGACTTCCCTCCACGTCAGCGTCCTGAATTATTATCGCCAGGTAAAATGCAGGAAATGCTTTACCAAATGATGGATAGAACTCCTAAGAACTAGATCTAGTTCACCTATATGTATATCGTACACCCCAATGCTCATATTGAGTATTGGGGTTTTTATTATGAAATGAACGATAAAACTAATTTTTATAGGATGGTTCTGGAACAACAACAAGTACTTCTTCTCCTTTATCATTTGTACTTGCCATATAATATTCACCATCCAACTCATAGAATTCTTCTCCATTTACAGTAACGGTAGTATAGCCTTTTGGAATAGAGTCTACCTGTGCATCTTTAGGCCCTTCTACCACAACATAACCATTATTTCTCTTCTGGTAGTAGGTGCCGTAGTAATAATAATAGGCTTTGTTTCTAACATTTATTCTTTGATAGCCCACTGGCAAAGTGTTCACTCTAAAACCATAAACAGGAGGAGCGACCACCCAGTTCCTACCATTGGATCTATACCAAACCCCCGCTGCATATGAATATCTAATTTTATTATGATGATAAGCGATAGCATTATTCGGTAAGTGAGTAATTACAGCACCTCTTCGAGGCAAAGTGGCGTAATTGTAATGTACTGCTTTCGATCTTCTTACCTTTTTTACGGTCTTCACCCTTTTTTGCTTCTCATATCTTCGAACTGCATTTTTTCTTTTTTGTCCAAAAGAATCTGTTGTAACAAAAAATGCTAAGGTTATGATCAAGAAGTAATAATAATAGTATTTCATGTCAGTATAATTTGATTAAGTATTTAGTCCAGTAAAGAGAGAGGAGATAGGTTTGTACTCAAAAAAAGAAAAAAATTAATCTCTGAGGTCAAAATCAATATATAAAGTAAATCGAAACACATTACTTGTAGCCGCATGATTATAAGTCCACATATGACCGGCCGTGAAACTAGTATGCTCATCTATTCTATAACCTAATGCATTATAGATACGCAAATCTTCCAAACTTTCATCATGATTATCATGCATAAAAAGTTCTACTGAAGGGACTAAATAAAATGTCCCCGGTTCTATGTGTTCGTTATTGAGCGGGATGTATGCATAAAGCTTATAACGGTATCTATTACTATACTTGGTATAATCTACTTTTTCTTCCCAACGGTGTTCAATACGTACTTGATGGTAAAATTTGACTCTGCCCCAATAATGATGGTATAAATACTGATGCCAGATTCTGTATTCCATCAAAGTAGTCTGATCAAAGGGGTCATCTGTACTCTCAATATCTTGATTAAATTTACCAATGATGGCAGGGCCTACTACAATGTCAAAATTATCATTCACAAAGTAATTCAAACCCATTCTGTTGTAACTCTTATGCAATTCATAACCGGTACCTTTGTCCGTATAACGTAAGTGATGCTCACCATAATATCCCAATTTATCCGAAAGGCGCACCTTTAAATAGGCGGCGCCCCACTGACCAGTATTTTGAGCATAAGTAGAAATAGTGCTTAATAATAGCAACAACGTTATGATAATCCTCTTCATTATAGTAGTGTTAAGTTCTTAATCATATAATTTAGTTTCCCTCATAAGGGCAAGAGGTCAAGACGCAAAATGTAAACACCCATTATTAAAATGGAGACTTACTATCACGTTGCATTAACCTCAGAAAGTGAGAAAGATTTAAGCTATTGTTGTAGTATTTAAATGCTCAACAGCCTAGTACGAGTAGTGATTTCTTTTTTAATTAAAGTTCAAATAATTGAAGCATGTCCTCCTCATTTTTAAAACATGCCTATACACACAAGATTATATCGCAATACCGGAAATATCACTCTTCCGCTTTTTCAACCAACTAAAAATAACAATGTGTAAAACAGAGAATAGGTTGGGGTGATTGTAGATTTATAACAAAAAATAACCCTTGTAAAGTTATAGAACCTTTACAAGGGTTAAAATATAGTAACAGTGTTTCTCAAACTAGATTCTTGGATGAAATCTTTTTTGTAGTTCTTCTGTCAATTCCAAAACCGAAGATTGCACCACAAATACCACCAACAATATGTGCTAATTGAGAGATGTTGTCATCATCAAAAACGGAGAGTAATTCCTGACCGATAAATAAGATAACAATCAATACAAAAGTGAGTGGCAGTTTACCTTTTTGTACATTGACAATAGAGCTCAATAGTATGAACATAAATACAACTCCACTAGCTCCCAAAAGACCGCTCGTCAAGAAAAAGGCATTGATCAAACCGGTGATCAGTGCTGTCATCAAAATCATGGATAACAATTGCTTACTGCCGTATTTCTCTTCTAAAATAGGTCCTAGAAGAAGTATGTAAGTGAAATTTCCCATAAAATGCTCCCAACTGCCATGCCCGATTACATGAGAAAACAATCTGAAGTATGTGAAAGGGGAAAATAAACTCATACTGCCAAATCCTCCTACAGAGAAAAATAAGGTAAGGTCTATATAGAGAAAAGATTTTAGAATTATAAAGGCCGCACTGATAAATGTAAATGTCAGTGTGACCGGTGCATTATATTGTATTTTCATAATTTGACATTTTTAGCCGCAGTATTGAGTTTTAACCTCCACAGCCCATTATTTTATTAAATGAGGGCATTTCTTCATTATCAGTTAATGAAGGAATGTCTTCCTCTTCGTGTTTTACAAAAGGATAGTGAATCACGCCGCCGCAGTTATCTATGGTAGCCCCCGTGACACTCTTAAGACAATTAACCTCTTTTTTCAGACGTAGGCAACCTAAGAAGGCAAAAAGTAAGGCTTCTTTATGTGTAATAATTTCTTTTGGAGGAATAACGATTTCAATATTGGGGCAATGATGTTGTATTCTTTCTATCAAATAGGAATTAAAAGCACCGCCTCCTGTAATCAAAAGTTTTTCCTTACCGAAATGCAGTTTTGATTTTTGAGAGGCAAATTCAATTACTTTGCCAACTTGAATAGCAGTATGTTCTACAGAAGTAGACAATCGGTCTTCTAATTTCTCTACTTTAGAAATAATAGGTAGAAAAGTGTCTAAAAACCATTCCTTCCCTAAAGACTTCACTTCAAAGTTTTCATAAAAAGGAAGTTGATTCAATTCCTCCAATACTTTTTGATTTACCACACCCTCTCTAGCGAGCTGTCCATCTTCATCAAACTCCTTGTTTATTTCTCTTACAAAATAATTTAAAGGCATATTGGCAGGGGAGGTGTCAAAGGCAATCGTTTCATTATTGACCTCAAAAGAGATATTTCCAATTCCCCCTAAATTCAGTCTATAATGATATTCATGAAACAACAAACGATCCCCAATAGGCACTAAAGGAGCACCTTGTCCTTGAAAAGCCAAGTCGGCCACTCTAAAATCGTTGATCACATTACAGCCAGCATATCTAGCAATAGCAGGGCCGTGACCAATCTGAGAAGTAATACCAATTTCGGGCTGATGAAAAATTGTATGGCCATGACTGCAAACAAAATCGACTTTTAAATTGTTCCTATCAATGAAAGATCGGACATGCATCCCAATCTTTCTACCTAAAGCTCGGTCTAATTTTATATATTCAAGGGCTGAAAGATGTTCAGCGGTGTCGAGTTTGTTTTTCCAATCCTCATCGTAATCAACGCTGTCAACGAAGGGCATTGAATAACGCCACTGTTTTTGACTATCTTTCCAAAATTCAGCATAACATAGGTCAATGCCGTCTAGACTTGTTCCAGACATCACGCCTATTAATCGAAATTTGTTTTTACTACTCATTTTAGTTGCAGATTTGAATCATTTAATTTCGCATTTATATTAATAATAAGCAATGAAAACGCATACTTACGTAGAAATAGTTACCATAGGAGATGAAATTCTTTATGGACAGATAACGGACACAAACTCCCAATGGATGGGAACTGAACTAAACAAAAAAGGCTTTAAGGTAATACGTAAAACTTCCATTGGTGACACTAAGGAAGAAATTTTAACCATACTAGAGGAAGCACAGTCAAGAGCTGATGTAGTGCTGATTACAGGTGGTTTAGGACCTACAAAAGATGATATAACAAAAAATACTATTGCTGAATATTTTGGTGTAGAAATGACTTTCCATCAAGAGGTATATGATAATATCGCGGAACTTTTTAAGGCAAGAAATAGAGAATTGACGGTTTTAAATAGAATGCAGGCCGACATTCCTTCCAATGGAAAAGTTTTAATGAATAAAGTGGGCACAGCACCGGGTATGTGGTTTGAAAATGGAGAAAAGACAATTGTTTCTATGCCGGGTGTTCCTCATGAAATGAAATACCTGATGGAAAATCATGTTTTGAATCAGTTGCAAGAGAAATACCATACACCTTTTATAGTACATAAGATGATGAGAACCATGGGGATTCCTGAGTCTAAATTGGCTGAAATGATAGAAGATTGGGAAGAAAATCTTCCCGAAGAACTGAGTTTAGCCTATTTGCCACGCATGGGACAAGTGAGGTTGAGAATTACAGGTGTGAGTTATGACGAAACGGATTTAAAAGATAAAATAGAAAAAGAGGTTGTAAAGCTCAGAGAATTGTTGGGTGAAAATCTTTATGCAGAAGAAGATATTGACATTGAATTGGTCGTATCGGATCTTTTGAAAGAAAAAGGACTGAGCTTGGCTACAGCTGAATCTTGTACAGGTGGTAACATCGCAAAGACTATCACTGGTATTCCGGGGGCATCTGCTTATTATAATGGTGGTATCGTTTCTTATAGTAATGAAGTAAAAGAGTCACAATTAGGAGTGACCTCAGAAAGTTTAAAGAATTTTGGAGCGGTAAGTGAGCAAGTAGCACTTCAAATGGCAAATAATGTCCGTGAAAAGTACAATTCAGATTATGGAGTGGCTACTACAGGCATTGCAGGACCTTCCGGAGGGACTAAGGATAAGCCGGTAGGAACGATCTGGATTGCTTTATCAACAGCTGAAAAGACAGAAGCCAAATTATTAAAACTTTATAATAACAGAAAATTGAATGTGACAGTGACGACTAATTCAGTTTTTAAGTGGCTTTTAGAAGAATTGAAATCCGGGAATTAGTATGAAATATTTTGTTAAGTGATTTTTTTAAATGAAAATTCTAAAAATCACAATGTTAATGTAGTAAAAAAAGAGTCTTAAAATGTATTAATTTTAAGGCTTTTTTTGTTTGTAAACTATTGTTATTGAACTGCTTGTGTTTGTGAGTGTGTAATAATGTAGTATTAGAAGTGTAAAAATGTATTTTATTTTATTTTGTTAACAAATGGGATCTCCCTAAGATTGTGTATGACGTCAGCAATGAAATGAATTATTTACAAATCGCAATCTACTTTTATGAATTTATTATAACTGTTTAAATTTTGACAATTAACTATTAAGACAACATTGGCTCTCTTATTTAATTAAAGCAAGGTTAGTCTTCAATGTTATTCAAGCAAAAACTAAAAGGATCTATTTCAGATTCTCTTTAAAAAATTCTATTTACCGAATTTTTAATTACTTTTTTATTCTTTTTATTTATTAAAGAAAACATGCACAAACTAATTAATTTTAAAAGCATAGCTTGGGTGCTCTCTATGTCTTTTATAATGCTTTTCAGTGCTCAATCTTGGGCTCAAGAAAAAGTATTAACGGGAACAATCTTAGGTGAAGGAAATGAACCCCTACCAGGAGTTAACATCAAGGTAAAAGGAACAACTATAGGTACTGTAACAGATTTCAACGGACAATTTAAACTTAATGTAGCGGATGATGCGGAAGCGTTAGTTTTCACTTTCGTGGGATATAAGCCAACAGAGCGTGTTATTGGCACGCAAACAGTATTTGATGTGACTTTGGCAATAGATCAGGAACAACTAGAAGAAGTGGTTGTAATTGGTTACGGTGTACAGAAAAAATCTCTAGTAACGGGTGCAATTGCAAGTGTGGAGGCAGATGATATTGTCAGTTCGGCAATCAGTGCTGAGCAAGCGCTACAAGGTAAAGCAGCAGGTGTAACGGTTTCACCTCAATCAGGCTCTCCAGGTAATGGTATTAAAGTTCGTATTCGTGGTGCGAGTTCAAATGGTAATAGTGATCCATTGTACATCGTAGACGGTATGAAAACTAATAACATCAGTTTTCTAGCGCCATCAGATATTGCATCAATGGAAGTACTAAAAGATGCGGCTTCATCTGCAATCTATGGTTCTGAAGGTGCAAACGGTGTAGTAATCATCACAACGAAAGGTGGTAATAAAGATGGAAGATCTAATATTGATTACTCTTTCCAGTATGGTATTCAGAGTTTAAATTTGAAGCCGAAAATGATGAATGCTAATGAGTATGCGACTTTCATGAGAGAAGTTCACGATCCTTCAAAAGGTTATGTTCCAGATCCTGCTGAACACGGACAAGGAACAAACTGGCTGGATGAAGCTTCAGAGCAAGCTCCAATGGTGATGCATAACTTATCATTCTCAGGCGGATCTGAAAAAGGATCGTACTTATTGAGTGCAGGTTATACTTCTCAAGATGGTATTATTGGTGGTAGCACTGCCAGTTATGAACGTTACAATGGTCGTTTGAATGTGACTAGAAATCTTAAAAAATGGATTGATGTTCAAGCTAATGTTGCATTGACAAGCTTTTCAAGATCTTCAATTACAGAGGATGAAGCATTTAACGGTATTGTAAACAGTGCGTTGATGATGGACCCTACAGGGGAAGCGAGATATGCACCTAACCAATTGACTCCTTATATGCAGGAAAAATTGGATGAAGGTAAAATTTTAAGAAGAGATGAGAATGGAAATTACTTTGGTTTATCAAACAATGATTTCTTAAAAGGTGAGATTATTAACCCGTTGATCCGCTTGGCGAATGAAAAGGGTGTTTATAAAGAGAATAAAATGCTTTCTACAGGTATGGTGAATTTAAAACCAATTAAAGGTTTGAAAATCAGCTCTCGTATCGGTTTAGATGTTACGCAAGGAAGTTTCAACAGCTGGAACCCTTCATTCTGGGCCAACTCAAACTTAGAGAGCAATGCACCTACAGTATCAGCAAACGAGCAACACTGGAACAATTGGTTATGGGAGAACTTTGCTACATACACTACAAAAATCAATAAGCACTCTTTCACTGCTTTAGTAGGTATGTCATCTCAAGAGAACAAATACCGTAACCTTGATACTAGATCAGGAAATATGGTAAAAGAGAATGATTTATTCAGATACCCTGATTATGTTGACTCAAGAGATAACGATAGAGTTACAGGTAGAAATGAAACAAAAAGAATGACTTCTTACTTTGGACGTTTATCATATGATTATGATAATAGATATATCTTCGAAGCTACATTCCGTAGAGATGGTTCTTCATTATTCTCTCCTAATAATCAATTTGGTACATTCCCATCATTCTCTTTGGGCTGGAATGTTTCCAATGAAAGCTTCTGGTCAGTGGATGCCATTGATTACTTGAAAATCAGAGGTAGCTGGGGTAGAAATGGTAGTTTATCTAACTTAGGTGTTGATCAATACAGATCTTTGATTACTACAACAAATATTTTCTATCCTAATGGTAATGATGGATTATTAACGGGTGCAGAACCTGAGTTTTTAGCGAACCCTAACTTGAAATGGGAAACTTCAGAACAAACTAACATTGGTTTTGATTTAAGAGCATTCGACAGCAAATTATACTTCACTTTTGATTACTATAATAAGTTAACGAAAGACTTATTGACACCATCTACTCCTGCTTTATCATATGGTAATAACGCACCTTTTGCAAATGCAGGAACAGTTTCTAACGAAGGTGTTGAAATGATCTTAGGTTATAGAAATTCAGAGCATGAGTTTACTTATGATGTAAGTATTAACGGTGCTTTCAATAAGAATGAAGTAGTAGAAGTATCACAAGGATTGACAAGAATTGAAGGTGTATCTTTACCAACGTTAGGTCCTGTGACTTACTTCGAGGCAGGTTTGCCAGTATGGTACTTCAGAGGTTACCAAAATGACGGTATTTTCAGAGATCAAGCGCACATTGCTCAGTGGATGGAAGCAAATAACATCCAAGATGCTGCAGGAGATTTTGCTCCAGGTGATCCAATTATTAAAGATGTTAACGGTGACGGAAGAATCAATGAGCAAGATCTTACAAACATCGGTTCACCACACCCAACTTTCATTTTCGGTGCTAACTTATCGGCTGCTTACAAAGGGTTTGATTTGAATATTTTCTTACAAGGAGCTACTGGACACCAAAACTTCATTGGTTTCACAAGAGCAGATAATAATGCGACAAACAGATTACAAAGTGTAACTGCTGATCGTTGGATCCAAGATGGCGATGTAGCAACTTATCCAAGAGCAGGTTATAGTTCAGATAAGTATTTCAAGAGTGATTTATTAGTACAAGATGCAAGCTACTTGAAAATCAGACAAATTCAATTAGGATATACATTGCCTACAAACATTGCTGCTAAAGTATTAATGCAGAAAGCTAGAGTATATGTATCGCTTAATGACTTCTTTACTTTCACAAGTTATGAAGGAATGGACCCTGAAGTGGGTAGTCAAAATAACAACGCCCAAGGTATTGACTTCGGTACTTATCCAATTTCAAGAAAAGTATTATTCGGTCTTGCAGTGACATTCTAATCAAACAACATTAAAAGAAATACTCAAAATGAAATTCAATAAATTTAAAAAGGTATTAACCGTTTTGGGAGCAGCTGCTGTTTTAAGCTCATGCTCAGCAAAATTTTTAGAAGTAGAGCCTTACGGTAAGTCAAAGTCTGAAGACTATTATCAGACTGAAGATGAAGTGGAATTGGCTTTAGTTGCAGCGTATGATATGTTGTCTTCTGATCAGCTTCAAGGGTGGTCGAGCTGTTATGTAATCAAAAACCTTCCATCGGATGATGTGAACTGCGGTGGGGGTAATTCATCAGATCAACCACAGTATCAGGAGCTTGATGATTTCAATTGGCACCCTGAAAATGCAGGAATCCGTTCCTATTATCATATCAACTATTTTGGGGTATATAGAGCTAACTTGATTATCTCTAGTGCTCCTGAAGATGGAAGTGATTTGATGAAAAGAATGATTGCTGAAGCAAAGTTCTTAAGAGCATTCTATTATTTTGAATTGGTGACAGCTTTTGGTGATGTTCCTTTGTGGTTGGTTCCTCCTGTAGAATTGCAAGAAGGTAAAGCAAGAACGCCTAAAGCAGAAGTATATGCTCAGATAGAGAAAGATTTATTAGAGGCGGCAGAAGTACTTCCGGATAAGTCAACATTTGCTGGAACAGGTGATGCTTTCAGAGCGAATAAACAAGCGGCTAATGGTTTATTAGGTAAGGTACGTGTTTATAAAGGTGATTATGCAGGTGCAATTACGCCATTAGAAGCAGTGATCCAAACGGAAGGTTCAGAAGTTGGTTTAGAGGATGATTTTGAAAGTTTGACTTTACAAACTACAGAATTTGGTATCGAATCGTTGTTTGAAGCGTCTTTTATCAGTAATGGCGACACTTGGGGTACAACAGAGTGGAATAGAAATGCTCATGATAACCGACATATTCAGTTATCTGGTCCAAGAGAGTTAAATGAGATTGAAGGAGCAGTTCCAGAGAAAGAGGGTAAATTAAGATCTGGATGGGGATTTTTACCTCCAACACAGGTATTATTTAATGCTTTTGAAGCAACTGATGGAAGAAGAGATGGAACAGTGTTAAATGCTGAAGGTTTAGAAAAGTATTACGGTCAAGAATTCGTTGACGGTTGGGATACAGAAGGTTTAGTTCGAACAAAGTATACTTCATTTGAGTCAGAAACTTCAACTGAGGGTGGAGCAAATGCTGAGTTGAACTACACTACCAACTGGAGATTACTTAGATATGCTGATGTTTTATTACTTGCAGCTGAAGCATATTACAATCAAGGTCGTGAAGCAGATGCTAGAGCAATGCTTAACAAATTACGTCAAAGAGCAGGTGGTCTTATTAACTATGATGCGACGGTATCAGGACAAGCTTTATTTGATGCAATTGTAAAAGAGAGAAGAGTAGAATTAGCCTATGAAGGTTCTCGTTTCTGGGATTTAGTACGTTGGGGACTTGCCAATCAAGAGTTATCAGGAAGAGGGTTTGTTGCTGGAAAGCACGAATTATTCCCAATTCCATTAGCAGAAATTGTAGGTAACCCAGGTATTAATCAAGAAGATCAGAACCCTGGTTATTAATAAAAATACGAAGGGGTTGAAATAATTTCAGCTCCTTCATTTCACAAGAGAATAATTTAGTAAAGTAAAATAGCACAGCCCAACACTATCTTATTTCGGAGAACATAACACAGTTTTTTGATACATTATACATGTAAAGTTATTATTCATCATTAATTACAATAATCAAAATTTTTAACTGGAAGTACTTTTAGTCGCTTCCAGTTTTTTTATGTTTAAGTACTAATACAAAAATAAATAACACTAACTCATATTATTTTTTCTGATTACTGCCTTCCAAAAACTTTAAATAGAACCACTATTTATGCGTTTTTTCGCGTTGTACTCACAAAAAATAATTACGAATTAATTATTATTTATTTTCGGCTTAGTACTTAAATTAAAAACTAGAACCAAAGAGATAGAGTGTTTAATAGATCTATAATTGAAATTTTTGGTTTTACGAAGAAGTATCATTTGTCAATCTTTATTATAAATTTGACCTGTTGGTATTTTGATGGATACACTAATTTTTTGATGAAAGTTAAAAAGACGGACCGTTTTCTATAAGCCCCTGACTTTAAATATGATATGTGATATTTTAATTATTTTTTGTCTTACTATTTTCTTGTAGGATAGTGTTATATTTGGAGAACAAAATAAAGAATGGCATAACAAAACACACATGAAAACTCAACTAAGAGTAACACCCTTCTTACTTCTTAATCCACTGCTTTTTATGGTAGCAGTTTATCAGATTAATAGACTTAGTAATCATAATGATTTCAGAATTATTATGGTTATTTTATTTATAAAACTCGCAGTATTTTCACTTTTCACCTTAATTCTTGACCGAATATTAATCCATAAAATAAAATATGTTGTGCTAGTTGCGATGGAGCTTTTTATGTATTGTTTATTGTCTGCTTTTCTATACTACACTAACTATACAACTTAAGAATGAATGTTTATCTAAGTAGATTTTATCTTTTACCGTTAATTAAAATTAAAAAAAACTAAAACGTGAACTATTGAATATTCAAATTTCGATTTTTTTATGTGCTAAAATTTATTCTTTAAAAATAAGTATTGGGTAGATGTGGTAGTGCTGGTGAGTTACATGTAGTAAACATAATGTCATTTTCCGGTGATTAAGTCTCAGTATTTCAGTTGATTGTGGTTTTGTGATGTAAAAATGCTGTATTAAAATTGAAAAAATGTGGAAGCTGTTTCTTTTCATTTCAAAATCGCTTCAGTAAGATTGTGTATCAGTTAACATGGAATCAAAACACAATGAATTGATAGGTTTTAATAAATAGATTTGGAACAATTTTAAACCTAATCAATCTAATTAAGAAATGAACAGTTTTAGACACATATTACTTATCACCGTATTTTTTCAAAGTTTCGTAGCTTGGTCTCAAAGCAATAATAGTGGATGGGAAATCAAGGCAAACAATAGAGAGAATTATCACTCAGTAGCTTTAGCGAATGGTATGATTGGTATTTTACCATCTGATGAACCATTAAAAGTAAAAGAGATAATACTGAATGGCGTTTGGGATATTTACGGAAGAGGAGGAGTGTCAAACATTGTACAGGGCATTAATTTTCTAAATCTTGATATTGGTGTTCAGCATAAAGAAAAAGTCAGTTGGGTGACTGAAGGAAATGTGGAAGGATGGCAACAGACGCTGAACATGAAAGAGGCGAAAATGATTACTCAGTTTAACTTTGATGACGCTATCGAAGTAGAAAATGAAATTCTAGCTTTAAGACATTTAGCATATACAGCACTTTCAAAGGTGAAAATCAAAGCAAAAAAAGATGTTGTATTGCAAATAAAAAATGAAATCATTGCCCCTGAAGTCAATCTTGAGGGGAAGGCAATGTATCATGCCTATGGTGAGCAGAGCGACTTGAATTTACTTTCATTGTCAGCAGGCTCACCGACTGGGAAATATGAACTAGCGGCTACCACTTCTTTTGTTTTTGAAGGGAATGAAAAACCAGAAGTAGTTAATCATATCGTTAGTAATAAAATAAATAGGGCGTCTTTTAAGAAAGAGCTAAAAAAAGGGGAAGTATATGAGTTTGTGTTGGTAGGAGCGATCTGTAATACTGTACAATCTGTAGATGCGGTGAACGAAGCTGAGCGAAAAGCAATTTATGCTCACTTAGAAGGGTATGATAGATTAATCAAGAGACATACGGATGCTTGGGAAGAATTGTGGGAAGGTGATGTCATCATTGAAGGTGATGAAAAAGCTCAGCTTGATGTGAGATTGCAGCTGTATAACCTTTATTCATATGTAAGAAGAGGAACAAGGTTGTCAGTCTCTCCGGTAGGACTTTCTGGTAACGGTTATAATGGACATATTTTCTGGGACACTGAATTATGGATGTTCCCGATATATCTGATTTTTCAACCTGAATTGGCAAAAAATATTCTGGATTACAGAGTAGACCGTTTGGAGCAAGCGAAAAAGAATGCCTTGATGAATGGTTATGAAGGAGCTATGTTTCCTTGGGAATCCGCTTTGACAGGAGAGGAAGATACACCAACATGGGCATTGACAGGTCCTTTTGAACAGCACATTACATCATGTATAGGATTGGCATTTTGGAATTACTATCAGGTGACGCAGGATGAGGAGTGGTTGAGAGAGACCGGTTATGAAGTGATGAAAAACGTTGCGGATTTTTGGGTGAGCAGAGTGGAGAAGGATGCCGATGGAGTATGTCATATCAAGAATGTAGTTTGTGCGGATGAGTACGCTGAAAATGTAGACAATAATGCCTTCACAAATGCAGCAGCTATAAAGGTGTTGAAAGCGACAATCCGAGCATCAGAATTATTAGGAAAGGAAGTGAAAGAAGATTGGAAATATGTGAGTAATAATATTCCGGTCATTGAAGAAGATGGAATTACAATGGAGTATGAAGGTTATGATGGGAGAAAGATCAAACAGGTGGATGTAAACCTTTTATCCTTTCCATTACAACATTATACAGACAAAGAACAGATGAAAAGAAACCTGGAATATTATGAACCAAAAATCTTCTACAAAGCTCCTGCAATGTCACATTCCATTCTGTCAGTAATTGCTTCCAGAATTGGAGATACAGAGAAGGCTTATCAGCTCTTTAAAAGAGGGTATGAGCCCAATCAGAAACCACCGTTCAATGTATTCACAGAACAACCTGATAACGACTTGTCTTTCTTTGTAACAGGATCGGGAGGGATGATGCAGGCTGTAACCTTTGGGTTTGGAGGACTTGAAATCACTGAAAAAGGATTAATACAAATCAACAGTAGTTTGCCCACTCATTGGGAATCTTTGACGATAACAGGTATAGGAAAAGATAAGAAAACATATACGGTAAAACAGAAGACAAAATAGGTAATTTGAATAGTGAACGAACAAACAAACGCCTTTTAGAAGCGGAACTATTGCGCTAATGTTAAATGAGATTCTAACTCTTACTTTGGGTAACTCCCAAGGTAAGGGAGGAATCATTAAAAAATGAATGAATAGAGGAAAAATTATATTCTAAAGTCTAGGAAATGAGTATTCAATACGAAGAGTAAACAGGGCTTTGGAGGGATCTAATATTATGGAAATATGAAAAGTTATAGATGTGAAAAATTAAAGTTTTTAATAGTACTACTATTTTTTGGAGGAACAAATGTATTTGCGCAGACAGATACAGATAAAGAAATTGAAAAAATCATTGCTCAAATGACAGTAGACGAGAAGGTAGCGATGTGTCACGCTCAGTCTAAATTTACTTCAGCAGGTGTGCCGAGGTTGGGTATTCCTGAAGTATGGATGTCAGATGGACCTCATGGGGTTAGAGCTGAAATCAATTGGGACAACTGGGGGTATGCTGGCTGGACTAATGATTCGATTACAGCTTTCCCTGCATTGACTTGTCTAGCGGCAACTTTTGATGAGCAGTCGTCTTATGATTATGGAGTGGCAGTAGGCGAAGAAGCACGTTACCGTAAAAAAGATATACTATTGGGACCTGGTGTTAATATTTACAGAACACCACTGAACGGAAGAAATTTTGAATATATGGGTGAAGACCCTCATTTAGCTTCAAAATTGGTAGTGCCTTATATTAAGGGGGTGCAGACCAATGGAGTTGCTGCTTGTGTAAAGCACTTTGTAGCTAACAATCAAGAGCTTTGGAGAGGACATATTAATGTTGAAATGAGTGAAAGAGCGCTTCGTGAAATTTACTTACCGGCTTTTAAAGCAGCTGTATTAGAAGGCGAGACTTGGTCAATGATGAGTGCTTACAATCAGTTAAGAGGACAGTATTGTTCGCACAATGAAGACCTTGTAAATAATATCCTGAAAGGCGAGTGGGGATTTGACGGTGTTTATCTTACAGATTGGGGTGCTGCACATGATACAAAACAGTCGGCATTGTATGGTTTGGATATTGAGATGGGAACAGGTACAAATGGCCTTACTTATTCAGAGAAAAATCATTACGAAAATTACTACTTGGCAGGTGCTTTTAAGGAAATGGTGAAAAGCGGAGAAGTAAGCGAAGAGGTTTTAGATGATAAAGTAAGAAGAATTTTAAAACTGATTTATAGAACGAGCCTTAGTAAAGATCGTCCTTTGGGAAGTGTGAATACTGATGCGCATCACGAGGTAGCAAGAAGAGTAGGACAGCAAGGTATTGTATTATTGCAGAACAAAGATAATTTCTTCCCTGTGGCAGATCAGAAAGGACTGAAAATAGCTGTAATTGGTGAAAACGCTACTCGTATGATGACGATCGGCGGAGGTTCTTCAGAGTTGAAAGTAGAATATGAGATTTCTCCTTTGCAAGGTATTCAAGAAAGATATACAAATGCAACAGTCACTCATACGATGGGATATGCTTCAGGCCCTTCTCAATATGGTAGAGTATTTCCTTCTACATTGGATGCGGATTCTTTAAAAGTAGAAGCATTGAAAGTTGCTAAAGAAGCAGATGTAGTTTTATTCTTTGGTGGATTGAACAAAAGTCATCATCAAGACTGTGAAGATGGAGACCGTCTGACTTATGATTTGCCATTTGGTCAAAGTGAGTTGATTCAAGCACTTTCTGAAGTGAATCAGAATATCGGAGTTGTATTAGTAAGTGGTAATGCTGTAGCAACACCATGGACTGAACAGGTGAAAGGTTTGATGCAGGGGTGGTATTTGGGAAGTGAAACAGGACATGCAATGGCAGATGTCATTTCAGGTGATGTGAACC
Organism: Flammeovirga aprica JL-4; assembly: GCF_012844305.1. Classification (GTDB taxonomy): domain Bacteria; phylum Bacteroidota; class Bacteroidia; order Cytophagales; family Flammeovirgaceae; genus Flammeovirga; species Flammeovirga aprica. The sequence goes on along the minus strand of NZ_JABANE010000011.1, from coordinate 63,627 downwards.
CATCAGGTAAATTGCCTATTACTTTCCCTAAAAAACTGGAAGATAACGGTGCACATCAATTAGGTGAAATGTCATACCCAGGTGATTCTATCAATGTAGAATACAAAGACGGTATTTTAGTAGGCTACCGCTGGCATGATACAAAGAAAATCGCTCCAAAATATGCCTTCGGATTCGGTTTATCTTACACTGATTTTGAGATTAGTGAAATCGCTGCAGACAAAAAAGCATATAACTCTAAGGATGAAATAACAATTACATGCAACTTGAAAAACAATGGAGAACTTAAAGGTGCTGAAGTTGTACAAGTGTATGTCGGCAAGAATAAATCAAAAGTTGAAAGAGCTTTAAAAGAATTAAAAGCCTTCAAGAAAGTGGAATTAAATGCAGGACAAGCAGATAAATTAGAGCTGAAAGTGGCTGTAAGTGATCTTCAGTATTACAATGAAGAAAAATCTGACTGGGCGCTGGAAAGCGGTGATTATTACATCTATGTTGGAAATGCATCTGACAATATTTCAAAAAGAATTAAAGTCACAGTCTCTGACAATGTGAACTAAAATAAACAAAAACTGCCTCTTAAAAATCTCTTAAAGCGATCTGAAACTTCGGTCTACTATTAAGAGGCAGTTTTCTTTTCAATCTTGACAATAAAACGAGAAACTAACATGAGAATTATTACTACAACGTTTACTTCTATTCTTCTTCTATTTTTATTTAATAATAGTTTTGCACAGCTCAGCCCATATGATGCAGCCAAAGCGATTGGAAGAGGTATCAATATGGGAAATACGCTCGATGCACCCAAATATGAGGGAGAATGGGCGCCGAAAGCGGAAGAATATTATTTTGATGCTTATAAAGAAGCAGGTTTTCAGTCTGTAAGAATCCCTATTACTTGGGATGTACGAGTATCCAAAACAGCACCTTATGAAGTGGATCCGGAGTTTATGGATCGTGTAGAACAGGTAGTAGATTGGGGACTAGAGAGAGATTTAATTGTGATCATGAACTGCCATCATGATGATTGGTTGAAGGATGATTATTCAGAAGCAAACATAGCAAGATTTGAAGCAATTTGGACTCAGATTTCGGATCGTTTTCATACTAAAAGTGATAGCTTGTTATTTGAAGCACTCAATGAACCCCATGGCCTCACTATTGCACAAGCTGCAGATGCCAATCAAAGAGCATTAGACATTATCAGAATCAAGAATCCTACAAGGAATGTGATTATAGGAGGTAATGGTTGGACTGCAATCAAAGATTTATTGACAATGCCTATCCCCAAAAATGATGATCACCTAATCGGTTATTTTCATACGTATGATCCATGGGATTTCTCATCAGCTGAAGTGATGAAAACATGGGGAACAACATCAGAGAAAAATTATATTTCAGGTGAGTTCCAAAAAGCAAAAGATTGGAGTATTCAAAATAGAATTCCTGTAATTATAAGTGAATTTGGAGCCGTTCATGACACAGATTACAACTCACGTATGAGACATTACGCTCATTATGTAGAAGAATCACTGTCAAGAGGTATTTCATTTATGGCCTGGGATGATGGGGGTTGGTATGAAATTTATCAGCGTGGAGCAAAGAAATGGCATGAAACGAAAGACATATTAATCTATAATACGAATAAAACTCCTACTAATCTTATTGTTACAATGAATCCTGATTCAACTGTTATGATGGAGTGGGAGAATAGAAATACTTCTGATGCAAAACTTAGAATTGAAAGGAAGCTTCATGATGAATTTGAAATAATCGACGAGATTGACCCTACATCTACATCTTATAATGATGTTTTAGTAGAGCCTGGAGATATTTATCAGTATCGTATATCTCAAATCGTTGACGAAAAATTAATTATTTCTTATCCTCAGAAAGTAGACTTAAAACAATATGTGAGAGAACCTTATGGAGGAACATCAATAACAATACCTGGGATTTTGGAGGCAGAGAATTTTGATAAAGGAGGCCAAAATTTTACCTACTATGATAATGAAGCCGAAAATCAAGGAGGAGCATACAGAGAAGAGGGCGTTGATATTGAAGAGAGGAAAGATGGTGGTTTTCATGTAGGTTATTTAGAGGTTGATGAATGGATGGAATATTCTGTAAATGTGGCAAAAGCGGGTAATTATACCTTTACAACTTTAGTTGCCGCACAGGAAAAAGGAGGTAAGTTTCAGCTTTCTGCTTCAAAATCAAACCTTAAGACATCAGTAGATATTCCTTCCACAAACAGCTGGGAAAATACCACCGAAGTAAATGCTGATATTTATCTGGAAGAAGGGGAGCAAATATTAAGAATCACAATTCTCAAAACACCCGCTTTTAATATTGATAAACTGGTTTTTGCTGAAAAAGTGGATATTCCTACAAGCTTAGAAGATGAGCTCTCAAACGTACAAGCATTAATTTATCCTAACCCTTTCAGTTCTTCATTTACATTGAGGTTCTCAGAGGATACAGACCATGGTAAATCAATTGAAATCTATAACGTGGTAGGAAATGTAGTAAGTGTAGAGCAAGTAAAAGGAGCTCAGGCTACGATAACATTAGAGCAAGTGCCGGAAGGAGTTTATTTTGTGAAATATCAGTCCAATGGCAGAGATTACGTGAAAAAAATCATTAAAAAATAAAGAACTAAAGTGGGCGCGTTGTTGAGTAAAATTGATATAATGACTGAACGAATTCTGAATTATATATTTTATAAAATGGCGATAGAGATAAAATTGTTAATTCAACAGCCGCCCATTTCTTAATGAAGAATTAAGAACCATGAATAATAGAATATGGAGCATTTTGTGGTCTGTGAAGTCGTCTTTTCGATTATAGTTACTACTTGAAAGAGATGTTATTTACAGAACATTTATAAGCAGCCTTAACTCTTCATTCTGAAATAAAAACATTACTGTGTACGATTGAATCACCCTTCTCTTATTGATAAGTGAATAAATACAGCGTCTGAACTTTGATGATAAGGGAAGGGGTTTTAAAGTGAAATGAATTATTAAGTAATGTGACAAAAGTAAGGGTACATTTTATCTTATCTTTTTTATCCTACTCTTCGTTAGATTTTTATCGCGTAACTAAGGCTATGCTCTGCAAATCTGCCTTGATTAGAATAAAAAATATTAAACTAAAATCATCCCTTTTCTTCTGTCACAGTACTCTAAGCAATTGTACAATTTAAATCGGAAGTTTTGAATTAGCTTTTTAAGTCTACTCTGCGTTAGAATATCATCACCTAACTATGGTTTTGCTCTTCTATTCTACCTTGATTAGACTGAAAAATAATAATCCAACATTTTCCAATTTTAAGAGCATGCCTGGAATATATATTTTAGAAGTAAGAATTTTCCATTTTAGGTTGTGAGGATATTAATTTCAGAGAAAATAGTGGTTCTATAGTGGATGAAATTAATAAACTCGTGTTCTGAAAGGGTGGATTTTTACTAAAATAGATGTTTCAAACATGATCTAACTTTTCAACTGCTTTAAAATAACAATACATCCAATAATTAATTAATTTCTAACTAAAATAATTTCTCCTATGTGTACATGAAAATCGAGGCTTGCTCTTTGGGTGAGCACAGTAATCGAATTATTCAAAACCAGCAAATTTCTAGTATTAAGTACTGTGACAAAAGAACTGGAACAATAATTACGTGCACCATGACTTCAGTCATGGGCTAGTGATATTGACTCCAACAACACTAAAGTGTTGTCTTCGTCGCCAACCTTCAAGACTTTAGTCTTGATTAGGTTGCCCTATCACCTGTCCATAGTTTTAACTATGGTGCAAGAAACACTCGTTTACTTTTGTCCTAGTACTTAACAATTTAATTCTCTACTAGACCTAACACTAAATAAAAGTATGAAAGATTTAAAACTATCTTATCTATTAAGATGCATTCTATTAATAGGCATCTTTGGTATTACTCTTCAATCACAGGCTCAAGTAGCTCAGAACGGGTTACTTCAAGTGAGCGGTAACAAAGTGGTCAACAGCAGCGGGCAATCTGTTAGCTTTGCAGGACCAAGTTTATTCTGGTCCAATAACTATTGGGGCGGAGAAAAATTCTATAATGAAGGCGTCGTTTCTTGGGTAAAACAAGACTGGAACGCTGGAATCATAAGAGCAGCCATGGGCGTAGAAGACGCAGGCGGTTATTTTGATGATCCAGGAAGCAACAAAGCTAGAGTGGAAACCATCGTCAATGCCGCAGTAGCCAATGATATGTATGTGATCATTGACTGGCACTCACACCATGCAAATGAGCACGATTGGGCCGCTGCTTATTCATTTTTCGAAGAAATGGCACAACGTTATGGACATCTAGATAACGTGTTATATGAAATTTACAATGAGCCATTGCAGATTTCATGGTCGGCAGGAATTAAGCCTTATGCAGAGTCTATCATCTCTGCCATTCGTAAGCATGACCCTGATAATATCATTATTGTAGGTACGCCTACATGGTCTCAAGATGTGGATCAAGCGGCAAATGATCCTATCAATCAATCTAATATTGCATATACGCTTCACTTTTACTCAGGATCTCATGGTCAGTATTTGAGAGATAAAGGAAACTATGCACTATCAAAAGGATTAGCACTTTTCGTAACAGAATGGGGCTCAGTAAATGCCAACGGTGACGGTGGTGTGAACTATGATGAAACTTGGGCATGGGTAGATTGGATGAAAACCAATGGAATCTCTCATTGTAACTGGTCAATCAACGATAAATCAGAAGGAGCATCAGCTTTATATCCGGGTGCTTCGACAACTGGTGGTTGGTCTGATTTAACAGCATCAGGTGCTTTCGCAAAAGAAATTATGCAATCTTACACTGGCAACGGTGGCGGTGATGGTTCTTCAGGAAGCGAAATCATTACTGGAAACTGTCAAACTGTAACATTGCCAGGTACAGTTCAGGCCGAAGCTTTTTGCAAAGCACAAGGTATACAGACTGAAGCAACCACTGATGCAGGTGGAGGAGAAAATGTAGGTTATATTGATGATGGCGATTGGTTGGAATACTCTATCAATGTGCCTTCAACAGGTACTTACAAAGTAGAATACAGAGTAGCATCTCAAAATGGTGGGAATCAGTTGAGAATGGACCAAAACGAAGGAAATGATATTCTAGGAACGGTTGATGTACCATCAACTGGCGGATGGCAGACCTGGCAAACTGTTTCACACGAAGTGATTTTCTCTGCGGCAGGTGAGCAAAGCATAGGAATCTTTGCAGTAGTTGGTGGAGTGAATATCAATTGGATCTCTCTTACAAAAGTTGGAGGAGGTGATAATAGCACTGGAGGTGTTGTTCTTCCTGCAAAAATTGAGGCTGAGAATTATGCTTCAATGTCTGGTATTCAAACCGAAGCAACTACAGATATTGGTGGTGGAGAAAATATTGGCTGGTTTGATATAGGCGATTGGGTGAAATATAACGTGTCATCAGTAGCATCAAGTGATTATAATTTAACGCTAAGAGTTGCCTCACAAAGTGGTGGAGATATCATTGTACAAAGAAACAATTCTACGATTACCACCCTAACTGTTCCGGCAACTGGTGGATGGCAAAACTGGCAAGATTTGTCAACTGTGATTAATCTGCCTTCAGGTGATTCTGAAATTACTTTAACAACAAACACAGGTGGAATCAATGTTAATTACTTAGATTTCTCAACCGTAGGTCCATGTACACCTTCAGTTACTACAGTAACTATCTCACCTTCTACAGCATCTTTGTCACTCAATGAATCGATTCAGTTGACAGCAGTAGCTTCAGATAATTGTGGAAATGATTTGTCATCAGGTATTACTTGGTCAGCAAATGCACCTAATGGATATTTTACAGGAGGTTCTACAGGTAAGCATACAGTAACAGCACAAGTAAATGGTGTTGTCGCATCCGCAACTATTACGGTTAATGAAGATAATGGTGGAGGTAATAACGGAGGTTTTGTAGTCTCTCAAAACGGTTTATTACAAGTAAGCGGTAATAAAATTGTCAATAGAAACGGAGAGTCAGTGAGTTTTGCAGGACCAAGTTTCTTCTGGTCAAATAATAACTGGGGAGCGGACAGATTTTATAATGCAGACGTTGTATCGTGGGTGAAACAAGACTGGAATGCAGGTATTGTTCGTGCGGCAATGGGTGTTGAAGATCCAGGTGGATATTTTGATGATCCGACAAGCAATAAGGCGAGAGTAGAGGCGGTGGTAAATGCGGCAATTGCCAATGATATGTATGTGATCATCGATTGGCACTCGCATCATGCCAATGAACATGATTGGTCACGTGCGGAGAGTTTCTTTGCAGAGATGGCTCAGAAGTATGGTCAGTATGACAATGTAATGTATGAGATTTATAATGAGCCTTTACAAATTTCATGGTCATCAGGAATCAAACCTTATGCGGAGTCAATTATATCAACGATCCGTCAGCACGATCCAGACAATATCATCATTGTAGGAACACCAACTTGGTCACAAGATGTAGATCAGGCGGCGAACGATCCAATCAACCAATCAAATATCGCCTACACATTGCATTTCTATGCTGGTACTCACGGTCAATATTTAAGAGACAAAGGTAACTATGCACTTTCAAGAGGACTGGCTTTATTCGTAACGGAGTGGGGTTCGGTGAATGCAAACGGCGATGGTGCTGTAAATTATAACGAAACTTGGGCTTGGATTGACTGGATGAAAGCCAACGGAATTTCACACTGTAAATGGTCTATTAATGATAAACAAGAGGGAGCCTCATTCTTAAACCCAGGTGCATCAAGCACTGGTGGCTGGGCCAACTTGACAGCTTCTGGAGCATTTGCCAAGGAAATCATGCAGACTTATGATTATGGTGTAAGTAATGAAGGAAATAACGGTGGTAACACTGGAGGTGTAAATACAGGAGGATCAGGAATCCGTCTTGAAGCTGAAAATTATACTTTCATGAGTGGTATTGAAGCTGGAAATGGTATTGTAGGATACATTGATGCAGGAGACTGGTTAGCATTCCATGGAGTAAACATCCCTTCGAGTGGTAATTATACTATTTCTTATCATGTTTCAAGTCCTTATGCTGGAGGAAAAGTGCAGTTAGAAGGGAATTCTGGATCGACAGTATACGGAAGTGTAGATGTGCCAAGTACTGGCGGATGGGATAACTATCAAACGATATCACATGTTGCTTACTTAAACGCAGGTGAGCAGGACTTCGGAATCGGGTTCCCGGCAGGTCCTTTCAACCTTGATTGGATTGAAATTACACCTGAAACTTCTTCAGGAAGGACAGCCAATAACACTTCACTGTCGTTAGAAGAAGAGATCGAAGTCTTGGCATATCCAAATCCAGCCAATAATTTCGTTAACTTATCTGGCTTAGAGGGGAATTTCTCATCATTGAAATTATTCAATCTTGCAGGTAAAATGAAGGGTGCATTGGATCTTCGAGACAACCAATCTTATAAGCTAGATATCAGTAATCTTCAAAAAGGAATTTACCTGATACAGTTAATTGGAAAAGATAAGTCTAAGACTGTCAAAATTATAAAACAATAATTAAAAAAATATAAGTGGTGATATTTTTAGTGTAATATCGCCACTTATAAGGTGATAAAAAATAAGTGTAAAAGGTGACTTTTATCTTTTTATTCTAGGTGGTTTTAGGGTGTAATTTTAACTCAAAATTAAATTACTTAACAAATCCTAATGACCTAAAAATAATAATATTTTTTACCGTTCTTAAGGGTATGATTAATAACATGTCTAACATAAATTGACACGACAATGGAAAACACAATATTGTCCGCTATAGAAAGGCTAGAACAACAAGTAGCTTTTATTAAAGGAAGAATCAGAGTATTAGAAGGAAATGGTTGTTCCCTGAAGGATACAGAGCACTTAAGAGCACGTATGAAACGTCATAAAGTTGAACTCAACGAACTCAGATTTCAGCAGGCAAGAGGGTAGTTTCCCGAATGGTTAATCATCCGCATACTTAAGAAACTAAAAAAAATAGATAAGCAACCCGTTGCTTATCTATTTTTTTGTAATAGAGCATTGTTACTAAATTTTACATCAATAAACGTAGAAATAACATTTGCATTCTACTGAATATATACGTATTTTTATACAATATACTGTTATATTTATATACATATTGAATTGAACTATCTAAAAGAGACCAATGGTTAGAACACTACTTTTTTTTACTCTAACTTTTTTTACCATACCATCAATTTCATTTTCACAACATATCAAAAAACAATTTGAGCATTTACGTACGGAAGATGGACTTTCTGATGCTACTGTTAATTCAATTTTACAAGACAGTAAAGGATTTATGTGGTTTGGCACATTTAAAGGGCTGAACAGGTATGATGGCTATGAAATGAAAGTTTACCCCTATGATATGGGGAGCGAGAAAGGACCTAATGATAATATGATTTCATGTTTGCTGGAAGATCATCAAGGTTTGCTATGGATAGGCTTTTTGAATAATGGGATGAGTGTCTATAATCCTAAAGATGAAACATTTAAGCATATTGAAGGAGGGTGGCAAGAGAATTTGATGGTGCCAAGCTTTTCAGTGAACTGTATGATGGAAGATGACGAACAACAGTTATGGATAGGTGCCAGTGGTGGAATTTCTATTATATCTAAGGACAGAAAGCAATACAAAAAATACTATTTTGAAGAAGGAAATCCAAATACGATCAATGGAGTATCCGTACATGATATGGTAGAGGATAAATGGAATCGAATATGGTTGGCCACTGACAACAGAAAGTTGTGTGTTTATGATAAGAACACAAAAAACTTTTCTGAAGTTGAGTACACTCATCTTCCGTTAAATAGCCTTGATGATAATGCTAAAAAAAATCTATTTATCTATAATGATACATTGCTTTATGTAGGTAGTAATAGTGGCGGACTAGCGGAGTATAACCTGCTCACCGGTCAATATACTACTTATGTGACAGGCGTTCCCGGTAAAGGGCCTAGTAGTAATAATATCAAAGATATATTGCAGGTGGGCAATAAATTATGGTTAGCTACAGATGGTGCAGGGCTCGATGTGTTTGATGTGAATACAAAATATTTTGAATCTCACATACATTCAAAAGTAGATCCTCTTTCTTTGTCAACGGATGTGTTGTGGAGTATGTATAAGGACAAAGAAGAAAATATTTGGATAGGTGCTTATCTAGAAGGAGTGGATAAGTTTGACCCTCGCAAAAACTTCTTTAAGCAAATCAATCACACTCCTTGTGATGATAATACTTTGCCAAATAAACCTGTACTTTCTCTCTATTATGATAAAAAAGGAAAACTATGGGCAGGTACTGACTGGGGGGGATTGCATCAGCAGTCAGATGAAAACGAAAATAATTTTAAGCATTTTGACATTGACGGCAAGCAGATTGATGGTTTTGCGGTGGATGTAGTGAAAACAATGACAGAAGATTCTCTTGGCAATTTCCTTGTAGGGACTTATAGTGAAGGATTGAGAGTGGTAGATAAAAAAACAGGGAAGTACTTTCATATGAAAAGAGATGGCAATGATGATTGTTTGACTACAAATAATATTTGGGCACTTTATACAGATTCTAAAGGAATCACATGGGTCGGTACTTTGGGAGGAGGAATTACCCAATATGACCCAGTAAAGAAAGAATGTGTGAGTTTGAATTTAGATTATTCTAATGCTGGACAAATTCATGTATATCATATTTTTGAAGATGCTCAATCTAATATCTGGTTTAGTACGGATAGTGGGGTAGTGCTTTTTGAAAGAAGTACAGGCAAGTGGACTTTTGATTTGATGAACAAGCTGATAGAAACCAATCATAATTTCAATTATGTAAAAGCGGTTTTTGAAGATAAGTTGAGACACATTTGGTTAGCGACAGCTGTTGGACTGGTAAAATATCTTCCAGAGAGAAAAGAGTTTAAAGTATTGACGGAAAAGGATGGTATACCACAGTTGCCATTGCTTAATATCACTTCCGACCAAATGGGTAACTTGATTATTGTATCTAAAAAGTACATTTCCAAAATGTCTTTGTCTGGTGAAGATATAGTGAGTTTTCATATTCCTAATAACTCATTTAACTATAATTCATTAGAAAAAAATAACAAGGGAGAAATCTTAATTGGCGGTACAGAAGGCATAACCATTTTTAACCCACAAATGCTAGGAGAAAATGAAGTTGTGCCACCAGTATATATCACAGGTTTCGATATTTTTAATGTACCTCAAATTCCAACCGATTCTACATCTATTCTTAAAAACTCAGTGTTGGAAACTGAGACAATTGAGCTAGAATATGATCAGTCTGTTTTCAATTTTAATTACTGTGCTTTGAACTTCACAGAAACAGATCGAAATCAATACGCTTACAAGCTTTCGGGTTTTGATACAAAGTGGAATTATGTGGGAGATCGAAGAATTGCAACTTACACCAACTTAGATCCGGGCAAGTATACTTTTAAAGTCATCGCATCTAATAATCATGGTGTTTGGAATAAAGAAGGGGCGTCAATCAATGTAATCATAAAAACACCTTTCTGGCAATCCACATGGTTTAGATTGCTGATGTTGTCACTAATCCTTTTGGCCCTTTATTTCTTACAAAGGGTGAGGATTATGAATGTGAAAAAACAATTCGCATTAGAAAGCATCCAAGCGGAGCGAGAGAAAATTAAGATTCAGAATACAACACTTGAAAAAGAACTTGATACCACAAAAGGTGAACTGACTAATATTACAATCAGTCATCTTCATAAAAATCAAAGTTTACAGCAAGTAAAACAGAAGCTGGAAGAGTTGGCTGCCAATTTGGGAAGTACTGAGAAACGTAAAATCAGAACAATCGTCAAAGAAATCAACAAAGAGAGTGATGATCATGATTATTGGGATAAGTTTGAGCACCAATTCAATAAGTCACATGATAACTTCTTGGAGAGGTTTAAAGTACAGTATCCTGATCTAAGCAAAAGGGAACTGAGGATTTGTGCTTATCTGAGAATGGACCTAGAGAATCAGGAAATAGCCACATTGATGAATGTCAGTGTGAGGACACTCGAAACTTCGAGATATAGAATCAGAAAAAAAATTGGTTTGGAGAAACGGAAATCGCTAACCAAAATGATCACAAGGTTTTAAGTAAAAAGAAAGGCTGCTTTTAAAGTGGCCTTTTTTTATGGGGCTAAAAATCATGAGGTCGTGTAAGTACTCTGAATACACGCTGTAGTACACTATTATTAGTTGAATTCTAGATGAAATCGCCTTTACTTTGTAATTGTAAATAATGAGTGAATTATACACTTCTATAAAGTAAAAGTTTTGGAACAAGGAATCATTACAAATTTACAGCGCCTTTCATTGCATGACGGTAACGGTATTAGAACTGTTATTTTCTTGAAAGGGTGTAATATGAGTTGTTTGTGGTGCCATAATCCAGAAACTTTTTCATCAAAAATTCAAATTGAAAGAGTCGAACAGAAGTGTATCTCTTGTGGAGCTTGTGTGGAAGTATGTTCTACTGATGCATTATTTGTTAATGACGGTAAAGTACACTATAATCCTAGTTTATGTGATAATCACAGAAATTGTACACAAGTGTGTTATTCCGGAGCAATGCATGAGGTAGGGAAAACCTATTCACCTCAAGGTTTATATAAAGCGATTGAAAAGGATATTCCTTTTTTTAAGTCCTCCAACGGAGGAATTACATTTTCCGGAGGAGAGCCTTTATTACAGCATCAATTCTTACTTCAGACTTTGAAGTATTTCAAAGAGCGAGGATTGAATATAGCAGTGGAGTCCAACTTCAATGTTTCATGGAGTATTATTTCAAAGGTGCTTCCTTATGTAGATCATTGGTTGATAGATCTCAAATTTGTTGATGCTGCAAAGCATAAGCAATGGACATCCACCGGAAATCAAAAGGTTTTATCCAATATAAAAAGGATAGACCAAGAAAAAGTGAGTTACGAGTTGAGAACCCCTTTAATACCGACAGCGAATAATAATAAAGAGGAGATCACTGCGATTAATGATTTTGTACATCAACTTTCAAACTGCAAGGACTTTAAGCTCAATCCTTATCATAAATTAGGGGAGCAAAAATACAAGAACCTTGGTTTGGAATACAACTTGGCACATATCAATGAAATGAATCATTCAGAATTCAAATTTTGGTCTGATTTGATAAAGAAATAGAATGAAAATGAAAGAATATTACTTACAAAAAATTGAAAACCTAAAAAGAGCGAAATCGCTTCAGACGAAAGAGAAAATTCAGAAAGAAGGACTTTTGGATGAGGATGATTATGGAAGAATTGCTGTTCCTGATGACGGTTGGGAAATTATTCCTAACCATAGTGATGGTTCATTTTATGGTGTAAAAGGCTGGACAGATAATTTTTGTGATTTGATGGACAATCATCCTGTTTACATCGATGAAAAGGATGCATTTGCGGGGCGTTGGATTTATTTTATGTCCAAAATGCGCCCGAACAAATGGAATCCATCTTATCCTTATACTCACTTAATGGCTGATCAGGAGAAGTACGACATTATTCATGGAATAGGAGATGATGCCCACTTTGCACCTGACTTTGAATTGGGATTGCAATTAGGTTGGAAGGGTTTATTGATGAAAATAGAGACCTGTGCTTCTATTCATCAAAGTGATGAGCAGAAAGAATTCTATGCCTCTCATAAAAGAGCAATTATCAGTATTCAAGGCTGGATAGAAAGGCACATTGATGCATTGGAAACAAGAATTCAAAACGAGCAAGATACTTTAGTGAAGGAGCATCTGCAGCAAATGAAAGAAACGAATGTTGCTATTCTGCATCATCCACCTAAAACTTTCCGTCAAGCTTGTCAATGGATCATATGGTTTCATTTGGCTTCAAGAACTTATAATAGAGACGGAGCAGGTGGTCAGATCGATACCTTATTGCAGCCGTATTATGAAAATGACCTAAAAAATGGAATAATAGATAAAGAAGAGGCGGTTTATTACCTTTCTTGTTTTCTCATCAACGACCCTATTTATTGGCAGTTAGGAGGTCCTGATGGTAATGGAGGTGATGTTGCCTCAGAAATTTCATTCCTCATACTTGAAGCAGCAGATAAGATCAATACTTCATTAAATATTACAGTCAGAGTACATGATAATATGAATGAAGCGTTGTTTGAGCAATCATTGAATTACCTGATAAAGAATAAAAATGCCTGGCCTCGTTTTTCTGGTGACAAAGGACTGATCAGTGGTTTTATGAAAAATGGTTATTCAGAAGAATTATCTAGGAAAAGGATTGCAGTTGGTTGTAATTGGATGTCATTGCCAGGATTAGAATATACGATGAATGACCTTGTGAAAGTAAATATGGCTAAGGTTTTTGAGGTGGCATTTGAAGAGGTGATGCTTTCTTCTGAGGTAAAAAGTGCAACACAACTTTGGGATAAGTTTTCATCACACCTTGAAAAAGCAGTCAACACTGCAGCTGAAGGAATAAGACATCATCTGAAATATCAGAAATATAATGAGCCTGAACTGATCCTGAATTTACTATCCTATGGTCCTTTGGAAAAAGGGAAAGACGTAAGTGATGGAGGAGCAATGTATTATAACCTTTCTATAGATGGAGCAGGAATAGCGATAGTAGCGGATTCATTTGCCGCCATTGAGCAGAGAATTGAAGAAGAAGGACGTTTAAGTTGGGAAGAATTGAAATTTCATATGGACACGAACTTCGAGGATGAAAATGGAGAAAGAGTTCGTGCATTGCTTCAAAACAGTGAAAAATATGGGCAGGGTGAAACCAAGGGGGATCATTGGGCAAGCCTAATTTCAAACCTTTTCTCAAAGTTAGTGAAGAGTCAGTCGGATGAAAAATACAATCATTGCTTTATCCCAGGGCTATTTTCATGGGCCAATACAGTAGGGCTAGGTAAAAAAGTAAAAGCCACTCCTAATGGAAGAAAGGCTGGCGAACCTATAAATCATGGAGCGAATCCTACTCCAGGATTTGTGGTAGATGGAGGCTCTCTAGCATTAGCCTCTGCAGTAGCAAAAGTGCAGCCCGGTTATGGGAATACTGCACCGATGCAATGGGAGTTGGACCCGTCATTGGCAAAGCAAGAGCATGCATCTATTATTGGAGCAATCATTAAAACACACTTTGAACTAGGAGGGACATTGATTAATGTGAACATCATGGACAAAGAACAAGTTTTAGCCGCTCACGAAAACCCAGATCTTTACCCTGATTTAGTGGTGAGAATTACAGGGTTTACGGCGTATTTTGCCATGCTTTCTAAGGAATTCAGACAGCTTGTTGTAGATAGAATATTGGAGAATTAAGATGAATATTACAGAAAGATATACGCACGAGGGTGATGGCTATAATCCCTTTTTGATTAGAGAGGGTTGGCAGGTGGCCCAATTAAATTATGAGGAGGAAAGTAAGCCTGAAAATATCAAAAGACTTGATATTCACTACCAGACAGATGAAGCCTTTTTATTAATACAAGGGAAAGCTATATTAGTTTCAGCTCAAATTCATGAAGATAAGATCAGTTATGATATGGAGGAAATGAAAGAAGGCGTAACCTATAATATCCCTAAAAATGTTTGGCATACCATTGCATTAAAAGAAGGTGCAAAAGTGCTTATCATTGAAAAAGACAACACACATTTAGGTGATTTTGAGTTCTATGATTTTAATGAAGAACAAGAAATACAGTTTTTAAATGAAGTAAATAAAATTTGGAAATAAATTATACAGTTAAGTAATAAACCATTATCAAGAGAGTGAAAATGAATACTACCATCAAAAAAACATTAATCGCATCAGTTTTAGTAGCGTCAACAACATTACTAGGAACATCTTGTGGAAATACAGCAAGTGAATCTTCTAAAGAAATAGTAACACAAGAAATTTCTCAAAAAGAAAAGAAAGAATATCAAGAAAGAGTAAAAACGGCTTTCAAAAAAGGGTGGAGAGCATATATGGATTATGCTAAAGGGTTAGATGCCGTTAATCCTATCTCAGAAAAAGGCCACAATTGGTACGCGGAATCATTATTGATGACTCCTGTCGATGCATTTTCTACCATGTATCTGATGGGTTTGGAAGAGGAAATGAAAGAGTGTAAAGAACTTATTTTCTCAGAATTAAACTCCGATAAAGACTTAGATGTACAGCAGTTTGAAATTGCCATCCGAATTTTAGGTGGTTTACTTTCATCTTATCAGTTAGATGGAGATCCAAGGTTTTTAGAATTAGCCAAAGATCTTGGTGATAGAATGATTCCTGTTTTTGAATCACCTACAGGTATTCCTTACAGATTAGTAAACCTTCGTACAGGTAAAACAGGTGGACAGGGTACTAACCCATGTGAAATCGGTTCGATGTTATTGGAGTATGGTGTTTTGTCAAAATTGACGGGTGATGATAAATACTATGAATTATGTAAGAGAGGTATCAAAGCTTCTTATGACAGAAGAGGAGAGACAGGATTGCAAGGTTCATGGATTGACCAAGATACAGGAGAATGGGCGGATACAAGGGCACATATTTCAGGAGGTATTGATGCTTATTACGAATACTTATTAAAAGGATATTTATTATTTGGAGATGAAGACTTATTGGAATGGTATAACGTTTCAAGAGATGCTGTCAACAAATATTTAGTAGATACAACATCTGTAGATGGTGAATTCTGGATCGGTTGGGCTGATATGAATACTGGTGAAAGAATCAGTACTAGATTTGGTGCATTGGATTGTTTCTGGAACTTATGTTATGTACTAGACGGAGATTTAGATAGAGCAGAAAAGTTACAGGCGTCTATCAATAAAATGTGGTTTAAAGATGGAATTGAGCCTGAAGCGGTGGATTACACCACAATGAAACCTTTCTATGAAGGGGCTGAATATTATATGATGCGTCCTGAAGCTATTGAATCTACTTACTATGTTTGGAGAGGTACAGGCAATAACAAATACTATGAGCAGGGTAAGAAGATGTTCGAAAGCATTGAAAAATACTGTCAAGTTGAGAACGGCTATGTACAGTTGAAGGATGTGAAAACAAAAGAGAAGTGGGACACTTTGGAAAGCTTCTTCTTTGCAGAAACAATGAAATACTGTTATTTATTCTTTGCCCCTGAAGATGTATTTGATTTTGAAAAATATGTATTGAATACTGAAGCTCACCCATTGAAAAATACTTGGGATAAAGGGTGGAAAGGAAATAAAATTGGTTTGAAGTAATTTAAATTTCAGAATCATAAGAAGAGCTAAGCTGTTACGGTTTAGCTCTTTTTTTGTGCTTGAGGATAGGACCCTTAAAATTAAATCATCTAAGTACAAAGTCAGAAATAAATACTAGTTAATTCTAATTTATTTTTTGTGAGTACAACGCTAAAAAACGAATTAATAGTGGTTCTATTGAAAGTTTTTTGAAGGAAGTAATCGCAAGACAATAAATAGAATTAGTATTAGATAATTTTGAATTTGTACTTATATTCGCATTACTAATAACAAACTTTTTGGCTGAATAAATCGAAGGATTCAAAAGCCAATATTTTTCGTCAAAAAACAACTTACTTTGAAAAATACTTCCGCCTTCCGTTCACCAATGTACAAATTCTTACTCGTCTTATCCATTGCCACCGCATTAGGATTCCAAGGCTGGCGTACATTGTTCAACAATTTTGCAGTAGATGAAATCGGTTTGAATGGTTTTGATATTGGAGCCATACAGTCATTCAGAGAAGTGCCAGGCTTTTTGGTGGTGACAGCGTTGTTTTTTCTGATGTTTATCAAAGAAGATAAATTTGCTTCCATCTCCATCATTGTCATGGGAGTAGGAGTAGGTCTAACAGGTTTATTTCCTACTTTCTGGGGTTTGATGATGACCACTTTGATCATGTCGATAGGCTTTCATTATTATGAAACTTCTAATCAATCACTCACCCTTCAGAGTTTCTCCAAAGAAGATAGCCCGCATGTGCTGGCAAGACTGAAAAGTATCATGGCTTTTACAAATATAGCTATTGGAGGAGCGATTTACGGGTTGACTTTCGTTGCATCCTATGAAATAATCTATCTGTTGATTGGAGTAGTGGTTGTATTGGCAGGAGCTTGGGCTTTATTCCAAAAACCGATTGAAGAAGATGCAGTGATGCAGCACAAAAAGATGATTTTGAAGTCAAAGTACTGGCTTTTCTATGTGTTGAATTTACTGAGCGGTGCAAGAAGACAGGTTTTTGTGGTGTTTGCCGTATTGCTTTTAGTAGAGAAATATGATTTTACTATCAAAGAGATTACAATCCTTTTTGTATTGAACAATATCGTTTCCATGTATTTCAATCCGATTATAGCAAGAATGCTGAATAAATACGGAGAACGAAAAATGTTGAGTTTTGAATACATCAGCCTAACCATTGTTTTCCTTGCTTATGCATTAATAGAAAACAGATGGGTTGTGGCAGGGCTTTACATCATTGATCATATTTTCTTCAGTTTTTCAATAGGAATCAAAACCTATTTCCAAAAAAATGCAGATCCGAAAGATATTGCACCTTCTATGGCTGTTGGGTTTACCATCAACCATGTAGTAGCGGTATTTCTTCCATTATTAGGAGGATGGATTTGGTTGCAGGATTGGACATTACCTTTTTATGGAGGTGCTGTGCTATGTGTTATCTCACTTATTTTTGCACAATTTGTTAAGGTTCCTACCCTTAAAAAATAAATTCATTGTACTATATCAAGTAATGTGAACCAAAGGGGAAAAAATTGAGCTTGTAATAAAAAAAACTCCTATCATTTTATTACTTTAATATTTAAAATCAACTGAATTAAAGTTATTTAATGAAGCACTACTTAATTAAATAATTCAACCTACGTGCTGAGATGAAAATAATTTGTCTTGGTACTCAATCATTCAATTATTCGTATGGCAGAAAACCAAACTGTAGCACAAGAGTATATCGACAATGCATTTACTTACGAAGTATACAGAGAAGCATTAGACAATCTATTAGCGGAAGAACCGGCACTGATCAGCTACGATGATTCCCAATTAGTCGACTACACTCGTTTGAATGTTACAAGAATGCAAAGGATTGACAAGACCAACAGACTATTGGACCCTTTGAGAGTGGCCGGAAGAGCAGTAAACCGAAGTGTTTATTGGTTGGTGCTGACTGAAGGGTGGTGTGGTGATGCAGCCCAGAGTTTGCCCATTATTGCGGAAGCAGCTCAGGTGTCACCCAAAATTGAGTTGAGGTTCTTATTGAGGGATAATAACCTTGATCTGATGGAGCAGTTTTTAACGAATGGTTCCAGGTCTATTCCTAAGTTGATCATGATTGATCAGAAAACCAATGAAGTGTTGGGAGAGTGGGGACCTAGACCGGAAGAGTTGACAAGACTTATTCCAGAATTCAAGAAGGAAGTAGGAGAAGATAAGCAACAGTTCTCAATGAAAGTGCAACGATGGTACAACAAAGATAAAGGAAAAGCCATCATGAAAGACTTACAGAAAATGCTCGAAAGTTTGAAATAAATCTAAAAAATGCCATAAATTCGATGAATGATTTTATGGCATTTTTTTCTTTAAACACCTATGTCCTCACACCACATTGTCAGAGATGATCAGGAACCTGCAGTGCTGATCGATACGCTCGATGACACCCAATTCCCACTTTTATATTCTTTGTTAGAATGGAGCCCGATAGTGATTGCCTCAGAACAGTCTTATGAGAAACTATTGTCTTTAGATATCAAAATTGATGTTATTTTTTATAAAAAGAATAAAGATAACATCAGTGAGAATATGACAAGACAGAATGAATTTTTTAAGTTAGTACATTACAATGATCAATTACTTGAGACTGTTTTGAAATGGCTTTCTGGTCAAAAACATTTTGCACTTAACTTCATTACAGATCAACTTGAAGCAGAACATCATAAGCTCTTGAAAGGTCAAAATCATATCAACACATTGGTCATCTTTGTAAATTCTTTTAAATATATTTTAAATACAGTTTCACCCTACGAGAAATGGATTCCTAAAGGTGTAGAATTAATAGTAGATGATACAGTTGAGGCGACAGAAAACCTAGTGTCAAAAGTAAATGGAAAGTATAGCGTTGAGAAAGACGGTGTCATCAAAGTTTTTCATCAAGGTAAATTAATAATAGGAGAGAAGTTGAACGTAGTTTATGATCGGTAGCCAATCAAATTGACGGTGTCGACTATTGTTGAAACAAATATTTTTTCTTGATTCACTATTTATTTACAAAACATCCATTAAATTCGTAGATCGAAGAATAATAAACACAATGAATACTTACAAAATTCCATTCGAAACAGCCGGTTTATACGGAAAAATGTTTCTTGATTACCTTTCGGAAAAAGAAGAGATTAAACCTTTATATCAACATTCACCTCAATTATCATCATTTGATCAGATCATTGAAAATCGAAGTGACTTTACTGATGCATCAAGACAAAGATTAGTGCAATCTTTACATGAGCAGTATAGTAAAATAGAAGATTATCCTTCGGAGCAAATCGATTTACTTTTAGATAAAAATACCTACACCATTATCACTGGGCATCAGCTCAATATCTTTACAGGACCTTTGTTTTTTGTCTATAAAATTGCCGCCACCATCAATTTGTGTAAGCAATTAAAGGAGAAGTACCCAGATAAAAATTTCATTCCTGTGTATTGGATGGCAACAGAGGATCACGATTTTGAAGAAATTGCCTCTTTTCAGCTAGGCGGTAGAAAATATACTTGGGAGCACCCTAATGCTTCTGGTCCAGTTGGCCGACTTTCCTTGGAAGGAATGGATCAGATTCTGGATAGAATTAAAGATATGCCAGCACTTTTTGTGAATGCTTACAGACAAAGTGAGAACCTTACGGAAGCATCAAGAAAGATTGTCAATGAACTTTTTAAAGAATTCGGGTTAGTATGTGTTGATGCAGATCACAAAATATTAAAAGAGCCTTTCAGAGAAATCATTAAAAAAGAGTTGTTTGAAGGAGTAAGTTATCAGAAAGTCACAGAGACTAATGCAGTGATTGAAGCACAAGGTTATAAAACGCAGATTTATGCTCGTGAAATCAACCTTTTCTATATGGAAGATGGCGTCCGTTTGAGATTAGAAAAAACAGCAGAAGGATTTCAGACCGTTGGGGGAGATTATAAATGGACTTCTGAAGAAATGAATCTTTTGGTTGACGAGAGTCCAGAGAAATTCAGTCCTAATGTAGTGTTGAGACCAGTATTACAGGAAGTTTTATTGCCTAACCTTGCTTATTTAGGCGGTCCTGCGGAAGTGGTGTATTGGTTACAGTTGAAAAGCGCTTTTGATGCTTACAATGTAAAGTACCCGATGGTATTACCAAGAGGATTTTGTTTGGTATTGGACGGGCATTTCAGTGAAAAATGGCGTAAATCGGGTTGGCCTTTAGAAGAGCTTTTAAAACCCAAAAGGGAGATTGAAGAACAGTTGTTGGATACGAATGAAAGTGTAGACACAGATATTACTTCAGAGTTAGTAAAAATAGAGTTGGCTTATAATGATATTTTGACAAAAGCGAGTGCAATAACTCCTAATCTGAAGAAGCATGTTGATGCAGAAATGACACGTATGCAGAAGAGGGTGCAGCACACTCAAAATAAGTTGCGCAAAGAGGGTAAAAGAAAAATACAAGATGATATTGAAAGAGTACTATGTATAAGGGAATGCCTGTTGCCAAATAACGCTCCACAAGAAAGAATTGTGAATTTGATTGAGTTTTGGCCTAAAAATGTGGATTTTATTCCCGAACTTATAGGAGAGTTAGACCCGTTGTCCTTCAATTTGAATGTGATGGTGGGCGATTAATCCTATAACCCTTACAAAACTATTTATAATGGATATTTCTTCATCATCAATCAATGAAAAAAAATCTAAAGAAAAGAAACTATTTGAAAACCCTCTACTAGAAAAATTAACGCATACACACGCAGCGGTCCCCATCTCAATGTATCTCATTTTTGGAGCAGGGTTGTTGGTGTATGCGTTATACCATGAGCTCGTTACAGTTCCACTGACTATTCTTCTATTTTTCGTTGGCTTACTGCTCTTTACACTCGTGGAGTATGTCATGCACCGGTTTGTGTTTCATATGGAGCCTACTACAAAACTGAAGAAAGATATTACGCACAAGTTTCACGGCGTGCATCATCATCACCCCAAAGACAAATCAAGATTAGCCATGCCTCCAGTAGTGAGTGTAGTGTTGGCGTCCTCCTTTTTTTACTTGTTTTATTTAGCCTTAGATGACTATTGTTATCCCTTCACAGCAGGTTTTCTAACAGGATATGCATTATATTTGGGGGTCCATTATATGATTCATGCTATGCACCCTCCAAAAAACTTCTTAAAGATTTTATGGATCCATCATAGTATCCATCACTATAGGGATGACACTAAGGCATTTGGAGTATCATCTCCCTTATGGGATTTCGTCTTTAGAACTATGCCTGATTGATATTAATCAGTTTGACTTTTTAAACACATAATAACAATGACTAAGTACATCGAGGAGAACAAGGATAGATTCTTATCTGAGCTTTTTGAATTATTACGCATTCCTTCTGTCAGTACCGACGTTGCATATCAGC
This sequence comes from Flammeovirga aprica JL-4, assembly GCF_012844305.1. GTDB lineage: Bacteria > Bacteroidota > Bacteroidia > Cytophagales > Flammeovirgaceae > Flammeovirga > Flammeovirga aprica. Next base: position 41,873 of record NZ_JABANE010000011.1, on the reverse strand, counting down.
CTGATATTAAAAAAGCGGCTGCATTTATTGCACATAAACTGAATGAAGCAGGAGCAGATAAGGTAGAAATTTGTCCTACAAAAGGTAATCCTGTTGTTTACGGAGAAAAAATTATTGACCCTTCTTTACCTACAGTAATCGTATATGGCCACTATGACGTACAACCTGCAGATCCAATTGATCTTTGGGATACGCCTCCATTTGAGCCTACGATCAAAAATGATAGTATTTACGCAAGAGGAGCTTCAGATGATAAAGGGCAGATGTATATGCACGTCAAGGCTTTTGAGTCGATGATGAAAAACAATACATTGGCTTGTAATGTGAAGTTTATGCTGGAAGGAGAGGAAGAAATTGGTTCTGTGAATTTAGGTGACTTTATCCGCGAGAGAAAAGAAGACCTGAAGGCAGATGTGATCCTGATTTCGGATACAGGAATGATTTCAGTAGATACGCCATCAATTACAGTTGGTTTAAGAGGTTTGAGTTATATGGAATTGGAATTGACAGGACCAAACCGTGACCTTCACTCAGGCATGTATGGCGGTGCCGTGCAGAATCCATTAAATGCGATGTCTGAGGTTTTAGCAGCCTTGAAAGATAAAGATGGTCACATTACCATTCCAGGATTCTATGATAAAGTGGAAATTCTTTCTGAAGAAGAAAGAGCTAAAATGGCAAAAGCACCATTTGATCTTGAAGCCTATAAAAAAGCGTTAGATATTGATAAGGAATTTGGTGAAAAAGGATTCTCAACAAATGAGAGAACAAGTATCCGACCTACTTTAGATATCAATGGTATGTGGGGTGGTTATACTGGCGAAGGAGCCAAAACGGTAATTCCTTCAAAAGCTTACGCTAAAGTATCCATGCGTTTGGTGCCTCATCAGTCATGGGAAGAAATCTCTGATTTGTTTACGAAGCATGTAGAATCTATCGTACCTGATGGCATTACTGTAAAAGTTACAGCACATCATGGCGGTACTCCTGTAGTTATTCCGACAAATTCTGTAGAATATCAAGCTGCAAATGATGCCTACACAGAAGCGTTCAGTAAAGAACCAATTCCAGTAAGAAGTGGCGGTTCTATTCCAATAGTTGCACTTTTCAAAGAAGAACTGGGTTTGGACTCTGTTATGATGGGATTTGGTTTGGATTCAGATGCGATCCACTCACCAAATGAAAAATTTGGAATTTTTAATTTCTTGAAAGGGATTGAAACAATAGAATTATTTTACAAGCATTATGCAAAATTAAAAAAATAATTCTTCCTCATTATAGATATAAAAAGCAGTTAGGCTACCCGCTTAATTGCTTTTTTTATGGAATAGAAAGATCAAAGAGAGCCTGTTAGGTGGTAAGAATTGCAAAAAGAAAGGGTTATCTAGAAAGACAACCCACAATTATTTAAATTCTTTAAATAAGTTAAGGCTAAGGTATACAGTCATGAAAAAAAATACCCGTAATAACACAACTTGAGGCGGAGTTGTGTTAGCAACTTTAACGTTTGTAAATATAATTATTATAGTGTATAAATTGCATTTAATGTAGTTTTTTTTTCAATTTTCTGCAATAATCATCTTTTTAATAGAATTGATAAACTTTTTGATGCTAAAACTCAACTTTCTGAAATTTATGTCTTAATTTTGCAATTTAGAACCATACTAAATAATTAATGGATTATTTTTATTAATTATAGTAGGTATCAAACAAAACAGTTGTGTTTCTAGTTTTACTAAAAGCATAGTGAAAATTGTGTAAGAATTAATAACGTATAAAACGTTTTTATATAATGAGCGCAGATCAGGATAACAAAATTTTAGAAGACTTTACGTCCAAAGAGTATGAGCATGGTTGGACTGTCGATATTGAGGCAGACCAGGCTCCGAAAGGATTAAATGAGGAGATTGTAAGATTCATTTCTGCAAAAAAAGAAGAGCCGGAATGGTTGCTGGAATGGAGGCTTAGTGCTTTCAGAGAATGGCAAAAGATGGAATGCCCGGAGTGGGCTAACGTGGTCTATGAAAAAGTAGATTACCAAGACATCATTTATTATTCTGCACCAGTGCAAAAGAAGGCCATCGAATCTTTAGAGGAAGTTGATCCTGAATTATTAGCTACTTTCGAAAAATTAGGTATTTCTCTTGATGAACAAAAGCGTTTGACAGGAGTTAAAGATTCAAATATTGCCGTTGATGCTGTATTTGACTCTGTATCTGTTGCTACTACATTCAAAGACACTCTTGCAGAAAAAGGCATTATTTTCTGTTCTTTCTCAGAAGCAGTAAAAGATCACCCAGAGCTAGTGAAAAAGTATTTAGGATCAGTTGTTCCTGTAAAAGATAACTTTTTCTCTGCACTAAACTCTGCAGTATTCTCTGACGGTTCTTTCTGTTACATTCCGAAAGGAGTACACTGCCCTATGGAATTGTCAACTTACTTCAGAATCAACGCTTCAGGTACTGGTCAGTTTGAGCGTACTTTGATCGTTGCTGAAGATTCGTCTTACGTTTCATACTTAGAAGGTTGTACTGCACCTCAGCGTGACGAGAATCAGTTGCACGCTGCTGTAGTAGAAATCTTTGTACACGAAGATGCAGAAGTGAAGTACTCAACAGTACAGAACTGGTATCCTGGTGACGAAAATGGTAAAGGTGGTGTTTACAACTTCGTAACAAAACGTGGTATTTGTGATGGCAACAACTCAAAGCTGTCATGGACACAAGTGGAAACAGGTTCATCTGTAACTTGGAAGTACCCTTCATGTATTTTGAAAGGTGATAATTCAGTAGGTGAATTCTACTCAGTAGCTGTAACAAACAACATGCAGCAAGCGGATACTGGTACGAAAATGATTCACATCGGTAAAAACACAAAATCTAGAATTGTTTCTAAAGGTGTTTCTGCTGGTAAATCTCAAAACTCATACAGAGGTTTGGTGAAAGTGAACAAAAACGCTACAGACTCAAGAAACTTCTCTCAATGTGATTCATTGTTGATGGGCGACCGTTGTGGTGCTCACACTTTCCCTTATATTGAAGTAGATAATCATACATCAAAAGTAGAACACGAGGCTACAACCTCTAAAATTGGTGAAGATCAAATTTTCTACTGTAACCAAAGAGGTATCGACACTGAACAAGCTGTCGCTCTGATTGTAAACGGTTACTGTAAAGAAGTATTGAATAAATTACCAATGGAATTTGCAGTGGAAGCTCAAAAATTATTGGCTTTATCACTAGAAGGTTCAGTAGGTTAATCATTCTACTCTTATAATATTACAAAGGTCACCTCTGCAAAGGGGTGGCCTTTTTATATAATACAATGTTCATAATTCATTACACTATTACAGGATTATACTTTGAACCTATAGAAAGTCGCTTAAAATTTAGTATTTTAATTATGACGCAAGTACACACTGTTGAAAGTATAGATTTAGTTAAAATATAGTTGTCAGATTTCACTGTTAAATGTAATGATAGATCAATATTTTTATAGTTTATATTTTTCGTTTGTTTAATGTGTATGCTTTTGACGATGTGTATTGTGCCCGGTTTAATTTGAGATTATTTGTTTCGACTTTTCTTTCAGTCTTTAAAATTGAGAGATTAGCTTAATCTGAAGAGAAATTGTTCGAATAAACCTATAGTTTATTAACCTGTTAATTTAGGACATACTGAAATTCAAAGATTCTTACCATAATACAGAACCCTAGTGTGTCCAGACTATCAATAGATTTGGTAAATGAATAATTGTATAGTGAATTCAAAAAGAATACATAGAGAACAAAAAGTAAGTATAAAAGACCTAAGGACATTTGCAGAAACTATACCCACTCCTGTGATGATGCTAGATCAGTCGAAAAGAATTGTAGCATACAGTAAGTTATGGCCATCTTCTTTTGGAATAAAAGACGAAATTCATGGGGATTTGTTCACATTTCATTTCAGTAAATTAAAACTGGAAGAAATGATTGATAAGGTTTTGACTACTGAAGAAATTGAAGTCCTGCCTGCTTATGAGTATCAAGAACAGGAGAAGGTGAGGCATTTCCAAATAAAAGTTACTCCATGGGAAAACACCGAAAATAACATTGGAGGGGTAATGATTTTGCTTGAAGATATTACAGTCCTGAAGGAAAAAGAACTGGCACTTCAAGAGCATAATGATGAGCTGAAACAGTTTGCCTACATTACAACGCACGATGTAAAAAGCCCAATCACTAATATCAATAGTTTTTTACATTTTCTGAAAGAAGATAAGTCAATCACTGACCCTTCTTCATTGCAGGCTATACATTGGATTGAAAAGTCGATTGACAAGGCTAACGCTAAAATCAATGATTTGGTGAAAGTGATTGAGCAAAGAGAGGCTTCTGTATTAATGGAGAATATTGAGATGGAGCCATTGATCGAAGACTTAAAAAAGAGTATTACAGTAGATGAATTATCATTAAATGATCACTTAAAAGTTGAATTCTTAGGAGAATCTTACTTGAAAAGTTCTAAAAAGCAATTAATCACTATATTAGAAAATCTGTTAACGAACGGTTTGAGATATAGAAAAAATACAAATGACCTTCAGCTCGAATTAAGAATAGATACTACACCCGAAACCCAAACAGTTATCAGTGTTAAAGATAATGGTGTGGGTATTGACTTAAGTGTTCATATGCAACGCATCTTTGGAATGTTTAAACGAGCCAATGATGTGATTGAAGGTAATGGCTTGGGTTTATATTTGACAAAACAAGCTTGTGAGCAACTAAAAGGGAAAATTGACGTGACGAGTCAGTTAGGAAAAGGGACCACTTTTTTCGTTTACTTGCCAAAATAAAATTAAACTATGAATATTCTTTTAATTGATGATGATGAAGCTTCTAACGCCTATACTGAAATTATATTGAATAGGTCGGGACTTCTTTCAAATCTAAATGTCTTCAGAAACGGAGAAAAAGCACTAGACTTTATGCTCGAAGGAGCGGATCAACAAATAGACCTCATACTTCTGGATATAAACATGCCCGTTATGAGCGGACATGAGTTTTTAGAGGAACTTGAGAAATGTCCTCAAAACGTACCCGTAGTCATCCTAAGTACTTCTATTATTGAAGAAGACGAACAGGAAGCATTAAAACATCCTTTTGTGAAAGGCTATCTAAATAAGCCTATCTCTTTTGAAAAACTACAGAATTTGATTTAGATCAAGGTATGATGCTGTAGGAAGTGAGCACTCAAAAGGGCTCCCCCAAAGCCACTAAGAAAGCCAATCACTGCACCTGTCAATATTTGATAGTACGTATGTGCTTTTAAGTATAATCTTGCCGTCATTACTACACCAAGCAAAATAATACTGATACCGAAAGCATCAAACAGGATGATATTTGGTTCTGCTTCAGCTTCTCTGATAAAGTAATACAGTATGCCAATCAACCCGGATAACCCCACCGAATGAAGACTTATTTTATCGACAAAGTTGGCGATGTTCGCTGTAATCAGTGTAATGGTAACCGCACAGAAAGAAATACTGAGGGCCGTACTTACATTGACTTTGACAATCAGTAGATAACACAGAATAGCCAAAGATAAAATCATGATGGAAAGTGCAAAGGCACGTTCTTCTCTATGATGCATCTGCGGACTTTTTACCACTCCGAATCTTTGCATAATTAAAAGACAGCTGATCGGCATTAAAGTGGTGATGGTCGAAATCAGGCTGAATAGAGACCATCTCGCTTTTGCATCTAGCCAAGGTGCTTCATTTACCCCAAAAAGAAATAACCCCGCAATAATGCAGGGTATAAATATGGGATGTAAAAGAACGGATATAATCTGAAATACTTTTTTTGTTTCAAGCATGTTATTATAGTTCTTTTCTCATTCTTGCTACTGGAATATTCATTTGCTCTCTGTACTTCGCCACAGTTCTACGGGCAATGTTGTATCCTTTGATACGGAGTAGTTTCTCAAGTTTATCATCAGACAAAGGTTTCTTCTTATCTTCAGTTTCAATCATCTCTTTCAAGACAGATTTCACTTGTTTGCTACTTACATCTTCACCGCTTTCTGTAGAAATACTTTCAGAGAAGAAATATTTAAGAGGATAAATACCAAAATCAGTCTCTACCACTTTACTGCTTGCTACTCTTGATACTGTAGAGATATCCATTTGAATAATTTCAGCAATATCTTTTAGGATCATAGGTCTCAGCTGTCCTTCATCTCCACTAAGGAAGAAAGGCATCTGATAATCTACAATGGCCTGCATCGTTCTCAGCAAAGTATCCTGACGTTGTTTGATAGCATCAATAAACCATTTGGCTGCATCGAGCTTTTGTTTTACAAAACGCACCTCCTCACGCATTTTCTTCGTCTTCTTCGGGGTTTTGTCAAAAGCGTCAATCATATCGCCATACTGACGGCTTACACGCAGGTCTGGAGCGTTCTTACCATTGAGTGATATGTTGATTCTGCCGTTTACCTCTTTTATGATAAAATCGGGTGTTAAGAATTGAGCGGATGCGGCGTTGCTATTCACTCCTCCTGGCTTAGGATTGAGGTGAATAATCATTTCAATGGCATCTTTCATTTGCTCATCATCAATACCCAGTCTTTTTTGAATCTTAGTGTAGTGCTTCTTTTTGAATTCTTCAAAACACAACACAATCATTTTGATGGCAATCTTGACGATAGAATCCTGCGTATCTTTCTTTCTCAGTTGAATTTCAAGACACTCCTGCAAAGTTCTAGCTCCAATTCCTGGAGGATCAAACTGCTGGATTTTCTTTAATACAGCTTCTACATGATTGAGATCCGTTTCCACATTCTGTAAGAAGGCAAGATCATTGACAATCGCTTCTAACGGTCTGCGGATATAGCCATCGCTTTCAATACTGCCAATTAATTGTTCACCAATCTGCTGTTCCACTTCATTGAGATTGAGAAAACTCAATTGAACAAGAAGTGAATCACCGAGGGTGTCCATCATAGGGATAGGAAGTTCTTTATCATCAGATACATCACCATCTCCATACATTTTATAGCCTGCCACGTCATCTCTGTTGACGTAGTCATCTAAATTTACTTCGTCTATTGGGTCAATTTCAGGAATGTCATCAAACTCATCATTGGTGTCATCATTTGTTGAGGCGTCATCGTTTCCGAACTCTTGTTCTTCACGGTCAGACTCCTTCCCTTCTTCAAGAACGGGATTTTCTTGAAGTTCTTCTTGAATTCTTTTTTCCAGCTCTATAGTAGGCACCTGCAAAAGTTTAATAAACTGAATTTGCTGCGGTGATAACGTCTGTGTCTGCTTGAGCTTCTGCGCCTGTTTTAACATGGTACTTGAAGTCAGTAATTAAAAAATACATTTCGATGCTTATAATAAGGCAAAGAAATAATAACAGATTCCTGATCAGTAAAGATCATAGCTTTTACCTAAAATTTGCACAAAAATCTTTTGATTCATTAACTTGTGAAAACTTTAAACACTATAGGTTATAGGTATAAGTCAAATATAGTACACGAAAAATAACATATTTTGTTGTGGAATTAAAATTAAAATCGTGCCATTATATTTTTCATACTGAAAATCAGTTATTTATATTTTTAAAAAATAATTTCTAATGAAAAACTTCTTCATCTCACTTCTTATCGGAATTGTATTTTTCAGTGCTTGTAACAGAGCAGTTAACAACGAACCACAAGTGGCAGTGTCTGATTTTGTGGAGATTAGACAAGAAAATCCTAATGCTATTGTATTGGATGTAAGGACTCCAGGCGAATTTAATGGAGGAACAATGGAAGGAGCCGTCAATATAAATGTGATGGATGATTCTTTCACGGAGGAAGTGGAGAAACTGGACAAAGATGCTACTGTAATGGTGTTTTGCAAGTCAGGAGGAAGAAGTGCCAAAGCAAAACAAAAATTAGTGGATCTTGGTTTTACTAAAGTAGTGGACCTAGAAGGTGGCATTACAGATTGGAAAAAAGCAGGAGGGAAGGTCATCATTCCTCAACAATAAAAAAGGTCTATCAGTACATAAAATTTTTTGATTGGAATAAGTGTGGTTTCAGTTGTAAATTGCACTCAGTTAATACAGCAAAAAAATATAAAAAAGATATAATTATGAAGTTAGTGGTTTCCCCAGCAAAGAGTTTAGATTATGAAACGCCATTTTCATCGGAAATTGTTTCTAATCCTAGATTTATGGATCAATCTGAACAACTTGTTAAATCATTAGCCCAACTCTCTTCTGAAGATATTGGAAAGTTGATGAGCATTAGTCCAAAATTATCTGACCTGAATAAGGAAAGATTTATGGAATGGAAGAAAGATTTTGATCCTAATAATGCCCGTCAAGCAGTTTATGCTTTTAAAGGAGATGTATATGTTGGTTTGGATGCTTATTCATTAAATACTGAACAGCAGGAATATTTACAAAATCATCTGAGAATTCTATCAGGTTTGTATGGAGTGTTAAAGCCAATGGATTTAATGCAGCCTTACCGTTTGGAAATGGGAACAAAATGGGGAGTGGAAGACCACAAAAACCTATATTCTTTCTGGAAAGAAACGGTAACGGCTTCTTTAAATGAAGAACTGACTGAAGGGGAAATGCTTGTTAACCTTGCTTCTAATGAATATTTCAAAGCTGTAGATAAGAAAAAATTGAAAGCTGAAATTGTAACGCCTGTTTTTAAAGATCATAAAAATGGAACTTATAAAGTCATCAGTTTCTTTGCCAAAAAAGCGAGAGGCTTAATGGTAAGGTATATTGTTGATCATAAAATTGATAGTATTGAAGGTTTGAAAGGTTTTGATTATGAGGATTATACTTTCAATGAAGAATTAAGCAAAGGAAACGAACTTGTTTTTACAAGAGGATAAAAAATGTTATTTGATATACAAAAGCCACTTTAGATTATTCTAAGGTGGCTTTTGTGCTTATATTTAAACTAATGAATAAGCAATGGTTATTTTCTAAGAAACTAGATCTACTTTTTTTATACCTTCCAATTTTTATCACTTGGGGTTTATGTTTTCTATTTGACAGTACATTTGCAGATATGAAGATTCCCTTGCTGGTGTGGGTGTTTTTTGTGTTAGGAGTAGACGTATCGCATGTTTGGAGTACCATTTTCAGGACTTACCTTTCCAAAGAAGAACGAGTCAATTACAGTTCAGTGATTAAATTGGCGCCAATGATCGCTTTCCTTTTTACCCTTATCTTCTCATGGTATTCTGAAAATTTATTCTGGAGAGTATTAGCCTATTTTGCATTATATCATTTTATAAAGCAACAGTACGGCTTTTTAAAACTCTATAAAATTAAATCTCCAGTAAAAGGTAAAGTATTCAAAGATGAGGCTATGATCTATCTAGGAACTTTATATCCTGTGTTTATATGGCATTTTTTAGGAGATAGAAAGTTCAATTGGTTCAATACGGATGACTTTATCACGTTCCCCATTCTTTCAACAGGAATAGTAGATATTCTAAATATTATATATTTCTCTATTTTGATGACTTGGATAGTAGAATTGTTACTTTCAAGCCAAAAAAACAATAGGTCGTTCCCTATTGGAAAAGTGCTGTGGGTAGTTTCTACTTTTGGTACATGGTGGTTGGGGATTGTGTATTTCAATTCTGATTTTTCTTTTACGATTACCAATGTTGTAGCACACGGTATACCTTATATGTTTTTAGTCTTCTATTATGTGGAAGAGAAAAAAGTAATTCGGAATAATCATAGTCAGTCCATCATGAAAGTAGTGTTCAGTGTTTTGTGGATGTTACTGATATGTCTTTTTCTAGGCTCTTCTGAAGAGATGCTCTGGGATATTTTTATTAATAATGAGAGAGTGGACTTATTTGGAAATTGGCCTGAACTCTATGTTGACCATCAGTTTTTAAGAGCGTTAATTATTGCCTTTTTATCTCTTCCTCAGATAACACATTATATACTAGACGGTTTTATCTGGAAAGGAAAAGACAACCCATACATCAAAAATATTTTTACAAGATAAATGAAAAGAAGATATTTTCTTCAGCTGTCCTCCACTGCCTTACTCGGAGTTTTGGCGGGGTGTGATAGTAAAGAAGAATACCCTTTCGAAATAGAAGTTAGATCTGATGATAAAGTAGGTCATTTGGTCTATCAAAGTAAATCATTTCCAAAAGAGGAAGCTGAAAAAGTAAAGACCATAATAGTGGGTGGAGGTGTAGCAGGTTTGGCTTCCGCTTATCAATTAAGAGAGAAAGATTTTTTATTATTTGAATTATCAGACCGTTTTGGAGGAAGTTCATCCTCACAAAATCATGGCAATACTGTTTTTGCACAAGGGGCTCATTATGATATGACTTACCCAGAGAAGTTTGGTAAAGAAGTGCTTCAAGTTTTAGAGGAATTAAATGTAATAGAAAAGAAAGGGGCATTTTATGAATTTAAAGAAAAAGAATATTTGATCTCTGAATCCTTTTTGACGAATACAAAATATAAAGGAGAATATTATGATCAAGTACTTTTGCCTTCAGCTGAAACCACCAAGTTTTATGAATTACTCCAGCCGTATTACTCAAAAATAACTTTACCTTCCCGTTTGTCTGCTGCGGAAACCAAAAGCTTGAACGATATCAATTTTAAGACTTGGCTCATAGAGCAGAGAATCAATCTTACAGAACAATTAGTAAGGGGTTTAAATTATCATTTAATAGACGATTTTGGAGCAGGAATAGAGAAGGTATCCGCTTTTGCAGGAATTGCCTATTATGCGGTAAGACCGGAATTTGGGGAGTGCTGTGCTACTTTTTCTCCACCAGAGGGCAATTATTATTTCATCAATAAATTCTTGAAACAGTTACCGGCCGAAAAATTAAAGGACAATCATTTAGTGACTTCTATTCAAAAAAAAGAAGGGCAGTTTGAAGTTTCAGTGATTGATGTTAAAGCTAAGAAAATTAAAATCTTCTATGCTGATGAAGTGATTTACGCAGGACAGAAACATGCATTGAAGTATATCTTAAAAGAAAAACAACCTTCTCTAAAACACTTAGAACAGGCTCCATGGATGGTGGTCAATATTGTTTTGAAGAAAGACAATACTATACCTTTTGGAGCTTGGCAAAATGAAGATTTATCCAATGAAACAGAATTTATGGGATTTGTAGATTCCACTACTCAAACTCTAAAAGAAGACAGAGTACTGACAGCCTATTATTGTTTTTCTTCAGCTGACAAACATAAATTGACAAAAGTAGCTCAATACCCAAAAGAAATAGCACTGCAGACAAGCCGTAATATTTCTTCATTTTTTAACCTAAAGGAAGAAGATTTAATTTCTCAAATTGAAAAAGTATATATAAATTTAATGGGGCATGCAATGCCGATTCCTATTCCGCATTACCTTTTTAAAGATATGAATGACAATAGAGAACATGAAAAGCTAGTATATGCAGGCGTAGATAATGGCAGGTTGCCTTTCTTGACTGAAGCAATTGACTCAGGGCTAAAAGCCGTTGAACTATTAGGACATAAATAATCTTTTTTTTAATCAAAGACTAAACAATTATGAAAGAACTACTATTGGATATTCTTACCGAATGGGGAATGAGTAGTATTTACATTCTCATTTTCGCTGTTATCCTTTTAATCTCTAAATTCTTCAAAAGAATTATATACAAAGACAATGTTGATGTACAGTTGACCGAAAAAGACAATGTAGCATACGGTATTTCTATCGGAGGCTATTTTATTGGTGTTTTTGCCATCTACGTTGGGGCTTTGATAGGCCCTTCTGTTGATCTTCTTCAAGATATTATAAATGTAGTTGCTTATGCTTTAGGGGGTATTGCCATTATGTTTCTTTCTTCATGGGTCAATGATCATGGTATTTTCAGAAGAGTAGCCATCCGAAAAGAGATCAAAGAAAAACATAATATTGCGGCTGCGATTGTGCAACTTGCTTCATTGTTAGCTTCAGGACTGATGATTGCAGGTGCAATTAAAGGTGAGGGTGGAGGACCTCTTCAAGCCCTTGTTTTTTATTGTATTGGTCAGGTTTTCCTAGTTTTATTTACGAAAGGATACATCAAATTCAGGTCATATGATATACAGCATCAGATTCACGAAGGAAATATCGCTGTAGCATTTAGTGTAGCTGGTAAAATGATTTCAATTGGTCTTATTGTAATGATTGCCATCGGTCATGATTTTCAAGGGTGGGGTAAAACCTTTATCATGATTTGTATGGATGGTACCATTATGATATTCTTATTATTAGTAGTCAGCTATTTCTTTGATAAATTGATTATACCGAAATCTGACCTGGATTATGAATTGGTGGAAGATAAAAATATAGGGGTAGGTGTACTAGATTTCTGTGTTAATCTAATGGTTTCCCTTTTAGTTTTATTTCTTTTTTAAGGAAGAATTTTAAAGCTACCATTATAGCACAATGATCATAACATTGATCATTGTGCTTTTTTTGTTATTAGATATAATGTTAGATATTAAATTATTTGAAGATCTCTTAAATTCAGTAATTAAATATTAAAATAAGCAGTGTTATTGGTAATGTGATTTAATAAGACTTATTGGGTAGTTGAATTCAACGTAGTTTTATATCAAACTATATAAATTGATTAATTCGTGAAAGACTACCTTTTTGTAATTTTATTATCCTTTGGTTTTATAACCATTACCCAAGCACAAGAAAACGAAGCTACCTCCCAAAATAATAACTCTAATGATCGTTATGAGATCGGAGTAAATATTAAGATTGTAGATGGTAATGCTTTAGATGCTTTAAAACTAATTCCAGCTGTAGACGTCAATGCCGATGGTATAGTGAGCTACAGAGGTAATGAGGGTGTGCAGATCTTTATCAATAACAGACCTGCCAGTCAATCGGGAGAATATGGGCCAATTCTGGAACAGATTCTTATTCAGGATATTAAATACATCGATATTATTTCCAACCCTTCAGCTCGTTATGATGCTGATGGAACAGCAGGTATTATAAACATTGCTACAAATTCCAATAATTTGAAAAATACTTCTGCCAATGTGATGCTCGGTTACGGTAGCGGAGATAAGTATGACGGTGGTGTAGGCTTTCAAAAACAAGAAGGAAAACTCTCTATTAACTCATCTTACACCTTCAAAGAAGAAAACCGATATGCGTCCATGGATGCCAATCTTCAAAATTTTGGTGAAGATGATCCATTCAAAAATACAGATCAGGGGTATTACGGTGATAATAATTTTACGAAGCATAATTTTCAGTTGGGTGCCCAATATGATTTTAATGAACACAATAACCTGAGTATTTCCACAAATGTTGTAAAGATAGATTGGTTGAGGGATGGAGATCTCTGGACAGAGGTAACAGAGGATGGAAATATGCCTCACAGATCGATGCAAACTAATATAAATGAAGGCAGTAAAATGAAAGGAGAAGTTCGGTTGGATTATTTACATACCACTGAAAGAGAAGGAGAGGAGCTAGCAATTAGTACTGCTTATGCTTCAGGAGATGTAGGTATTTTCAAAGAACTAGGTACAACGGAACAAAACTATAAAGATGCTACATTTTCAAATTTCTCATTTCAAACGGACTATACTCGTCCAATGGGAAATGTAAATTTTGAGACGGGAGTGAAGCAAACCATAAGAACAAAAACGGAAGGTTTGAATGTGATGAATTATGATGAAAATTCAGATGGGTTCCTTCCTGATGAAAGCAGAAATAATATTTTTAATTATAATGAATATGTGACTGCAGGCTATGTGATGATTTCAGGATCACATCAAAAGTTTTCTTATCAAGCGGGAGTCAGAGCCGAGCAGACTATTATCAGAACGAATTTAGAATCAGATCCTTCAGATATCTATAAAAACGACTATTTCAAATTATATCCGAGTTTGACTTTAAAACAAGGTTTGTCAGAATACGATGATGTGTTTTTTACCTATACAAAGAAAGTAGAACGTCCAAGCATGAGAATGATCAACCCTTTTGTAGATTATTCTAATCCAAGTTATATCAATCAAGGAAATCCCGAATTGAATGCATCCTTCATAGATTCTTTTGAACTCGGTTACAATTTGAATAAAGATAAAGTCAGTTTTAAAGGATCACTCTATTATAAACTTTATCAGGACCCTGCAAGGTGGTACACTACCGAAGGAGAAGATGGCGTAATGGTCAATTCTGTAGAAAATATGGACAAAGCATCAGATGCTGGTGTAGAACTGATTGTAGATACTGAATTGAAGAAGTGGTGGAATGTGAATGCTAATGTAAATGTATTTTACAATATGATTGATGGAAGGAACATTGATCCAAATGTTTATCAGACAAGTATAAACTGGAGAACTACCATCACTTCAAACATGAGACTTTGGAAAGGCTCTCAGTTTATGCTTTCAGGAACTTATCTATCACCTCAGAAAAATCCGCAAGGTGATATTGACAGAAGGTACTTTGTAAATGCTTCTATTTCTCAGTCAGTATTGAAAGGACAAGGGAGTTTAGTATTAGTTTTGGATGATATGCTAAATACACAACACTATACAATGAGTAGAAGTCAACCAACTTTTTCAGAAGATAAAACCTATGACTGGGAATCGAGAGTGGTAAGACTCACTTTTAGATATAGAATTGGAAACGCTTCAAATAGTAAGAAAAAGCCTTCTAGAGCCCCAAGTGACGCAACAGAGTCTATTTTTAACTAAAATCTAAAATAATGAGTTTTGTAAAACATTGTTAATGTTTAAACTTAAACAATTAAAATGAAGTATAACATAATACACAACTAAAGAAAGGGTTTTCCTTAAGAAGAATTCCCATTAGAGTTACTACTATTATTTATACTACATTGATTATGAAAATTCAAGACTTATTTAAATTTATTGCCCTAAATACACTATTAATTGGTTTGTTTTCTTGTTCGAATGACGAACTTGATGATTCTCCATCCACTTTACCTGTTCAGGTAAATTCTTTCACAACCTATTCCATTGAATCTTTTTCTAAAAGTGGACAAGTTCATATAGAAATGGATGAAAATGAAAAGATCTTTGTAAGAGTAAACCTGAACCAAGCTGTTACGGATGAGAATACTGTCAAAATCTACAATGGTTTATTTGATGGTACTGAACAAGATGTCTACTTGACATTAAATCCAATTCCTGCTGGAGAAACAAGCAGTTTGACAGAGGTTCATCAAAGTGATAATGGTGAAAATATTAGGTTTGAAGATCTTGTAACCGCAGATCGTAATCTTAGAGTTTTATTGAATAGTGAAGAAAACCTTTCTATTAATGTTTTTACAGATTTGGGTGCGAATGCGTTTGTGCAGTCTGGAGAAAAAAATTACCCATTATATGATAAGGATTCATCTATTATAGCAGAGACAATTATGTTGCCTCGTGAAAACGCAAGCCCTATGCTTGTGGCAGTGAAAATGTCGGAAAAAGAAGACAGCAAAGAATATTATCCACGTATTATTACAGGAACAGCCGCTACAGGTTCGCTTTCTAATGAAGTAATTGTAGAACTGCCTACAATACTAAAATTTGGAAATGAAACTACAGGAAACATTTCATTCGCAAGCCTTACTGAGTTTACAGATCCTATGGCAATTGATAATGGATTTATGGCCATTACTGAGGAGTCTGTAACAGGAAATGAAATAGGTAGAGGTGATGTTGGTGGAAACGAACTGACAGGTAACTATAATGATTATAGTTTCGATAATGAGAAAAATAAAAATTATAAAGGTACAGTGCGTTTGCAGGAAAGGAGAAATGGTTATACACTGATTGGTTATCAAATGCATTCTGGAGAGAACAATCCTTCAGAAAACTCATCGGTAGGATTATATGTTTCTAATCATATTCAATACAATGAAGGTAAAGTAACTTTATTGACAGAATATCAAGCAAACAGTGAGTCAGTTTTTTACTCAGATGTTCGCGAATTAAAATACAATGATTTGTTAGCTTCAGATTATCATATCAGAATGTTCCAAGGAACAGAAGATAAAGGAGGAGATTATTATGTGGTTTCCAATATTGGTACTGCTGCATACACAGGTACAAATTCTATAACTGATATTACTTATTTTGAAGATGTTATTGCAGAACCGCTGAAAGTGAAGCTGAAACAAAGAGTGAATGGTCAGACAGAAGGTGTAATTGAGTTTGCATCATACATTAATTCAAATGAAAGATATGAAATCTCTATTTATAAAGGAACAGATATTAATGAAGAAAACCCAACTGCTTTAGTTAATCTATTGTCAGTTAAAAGTACTGATGGTAGAGTTTCTTACAGAGATTTACATTCAGATTCAAATGGTGATCCGATTGATTATATTGATATGGTTGGAGGTCAAAACCATTACAGAGTGAAAAGAAAAATCGACGGAGGAACTTATGAATATATCGGTTACGGAATAGTGGAATAATCAATTCTGAAAATGTTTGAGGGGTTATTACTTTTGAGTAGTAACCCTTCATGTTTTATTACAATCTTCTTCCTATATTAGCTGTTCATTTCATTGAAAAAGCTTAATTGATGAGTAAAACCTACAAAATTATAACTACAACTGTTGATGCCGTTAAAGGAGATATTTCACTGTTGGATGGTGAAGAATTGAAGAGGTATAAACGGTTTATATCAGATATAAAAAAAGAAGAATTCTTAACTGCTCGAACTTTTTTGAAACATGCCTTGGCTAAAGAATTGAAAGTGGCACCCAAACAAATTTCATTGTCCTACTCAGATAATGGCAAACCGTTTCTTTCTAAGATTTACGGTGACTTCCATTTCAATTTATCACATAGCAATGGATACATAGTACTGGCAACATCCAATCATGAAATTGGAGTCGATTTAGAACCGATATCCGCTTTGGATGAGGAAAAACTGAAATGGTTTTTGTCTGATCAAGAATTGAAGGAGGTGAAGTCTATAAAAGATGCTTCCCAGAGAAAATTCGCCTTGTTCCAATTGTTCACTATGAAAGAAGCATTTATCAAGGCAACAGACAAATCTTTTTTACTTGATACTTTTACCTTCTGGTATATCAATAATCAATGGGAACTTCAAATTGAAGGGGAAAACAACTGGAAATTTGATATAAAAACGATAGGTAATGAGCTTGTAGTGGCTATTTGTTATAAATAAAACTCAAAACAAAGGCTGAAAGCCCATATAGGTTACTAAAATTTTTGCAACGCTAGCTAGAAGAAAAGTTGAGGTTAAAAACGAAAGTGCGACTGCCTCTACCACCTCTAAACCGAAATACTTGAATAAAGAAGTAAACTTCACGGTTCCTATACCTAGCAGTGTTAAAGTAATGAATATTATGATGACTTTTTCCATTTGAATGTACTTATGAATCTTGTAAAAATATAGTGATAGCAAAAATAAGAAACATTGTTACATATATTTTACATTTTTATAGTTTTTATTTATTTCATTAACACAAAATCACAAAGTCCTTTATTACAGTAGGATACTTGAGTAAGAAGTAGACAAAAACAGAATTTAAATGAATTATGATGATGTACTTCATATAATTTATTGTTAACTTCTGCGTTAGAAAATAAAATCAATCTATTACTGCTTTCAAGATAAAATCTTGATTATAAAATACTAATTGAATAAACTACTAGCATGGAGAAAATTAGAGCCATTATTACAGGAGCAACCGGCATGGTTGGAAAAGGTGTTCTATTAGAATGTCTGGAAAGTAATGATGTAGAAAAAGTTTTGATTATTGTTAGAGAATCAACAGGAATCAATCACCCAAAGTTAAACGAAGTTATTCACAAAGATTTCACGGATTTTACTGCAATTATCCCCCAGATGTCAGGATATAATGCCTGTTATTTTTGTCTGGGAATTTCATCTGCAGGTATATCCAATGAAAAGTACCATCAGATTACTTATGACCTCACTATGCATTTTGCAGAGATTGTATTACCAATCAATCCTGATATGACATTCTGTTATGTATCTGGTGCGGGAACTTCAACAGAAGAAAATTCATCACTCAACTGGGCTAATGTGAAAGGGAAAACGGAGAATGCCATTCTGAAAATGCCATTTGAAAAATCTTTTATGTTCCGTCCTGCCTTTATTCAGCCTGAAAAAGGCACATCATCAAAAGTGACTTTCTATAAAGTGATTTATATGTTTATCTCTCCTTTATTTCCTATTTTGGATAAACTTTTTCCAAAAAATATCACCACGACATCTAGATTGGGTAAAGCTATGATATCTGTGGTGAAGAATGGCTATAATGCCATTTACTTGGAGAATGATGATATTAATAAAGCAGCCTTAAAATAGTTTTTAACTACAAAAAGGAAGTCGGCCGGGTTGTAATTATTCTAGCAGTGAAAAGTCGGCCAACGTTCCTTTTGTAGTGTGTAGTTATCAGATTATTAAAAGGTAGAAAAAGGTTGCTAATCCATTTGATTAATTGAAGTAGCGGCCTCTTTCATGATATCTATTATGACTGTATAACAAGTGTTCCAAGCTATACTTATTTCACTTGTCCACTCTTGTTCCAATACAGTCTCTAAAGCATACAATAAAGCTTGTTTTACAGCTTCATAATGTGTGTCTTCAACGTTATATTCTGCATGAGTCCTACCAAAGTCATGTAGTATTGGTATAATTAACTCAATGTCAACTAAACCATTTACTACAGCAGACAGCATAGGAATCATTTTACGTTCTTGATCACTAGGATCTAACTTTAAGGAAGATTCTAGAACAGGGTCTACCTGAAACAGCTTTGCAAAAAATAGATCTGAAAATTGCTTTCTATGTGGAGTTATTAAAGTAAAAGAATGCTGCACAAGTTCAATTTGCCTGTCTGAAATTAAATCTTTTGGACTTTTTTTCTTTTTACCTAATAGTGAGCTTATAAAACCCATAGTATTAGTTTATTATGTAGTATAAAAGGAAATGTAAATTATGCAGTAGCATTACTCATCGTAGGGATGAATATTGCTTGATTGAAATTCTCCATAAAGTAGGTTGTCTCTTCTTTTATAATTGCCTCTACTTGAGGAATTGTTCTTTTTCTTCTCAATATTGTGTGATCTGTTTGCTGTCCCAAATCATCTACATTTAGTAGTTTTGTTCCCAAGCTGCAAACCTCTGTAGATACAGTTCTTGGAGAACAAAGGTCAATAACAAGTTGAGGTGGTTTGTTATTGAAATGTATATTTTTGTAAGAATAGGCTTGTTGACGGGCTGTTGTTAGAACGATATCAAACATGTGCAGTTTTTTAGAGTGTAAACCATAATCAATACAGTTGAACCCATAAGTTCTGCTCATTTCTTTTGCCTTCTTCATGGTACGGTTTGTTACCCATACATTTTTAGTATTGAATTTATTTAAGAAATAGCAGACATCACTGCCCATCTCCCCAACACCAATGATCAATACTTTTTTATTTGAATTCTTGTTGTATTCTTTCTGAATAATATTTGCCGCAGCATAAGAATTTGAAGTTATGCCATAGTTATATTCTGTTTCTGATGACACTCTTTGATAGAATTGAATTAAACGTTCCATCAAGCTGTTAAGTAAAGTTTTAACCATACCAACTTCTTTAGCTATCTCAAACGACTTTTTCAGCTGACCAAAAATCTGATGATCACCCAAAAGTGTTGAATTTAAACCAATACCTGTACATAATAAATGCCTCACAGTAGCTTCATTTTCCTTTTCCTCCACATATTCTCTATACTTCTCAGAAGGTATCAGACATTTATAAGCACAAAGCACTTGTAAAATGTCACTTGTTTGTAGGGTATCAGAACTGTAGTAGATTTCTGTACGATTACAAGAACTGTAAATCATAGCTTCATTAATGGAAAGAACCTCTTTTAATTGATGAAGTAGGTGTTTGATTTCTTGTGTATTAAGAGCAAATTTTTCACGAATTTCGACATTTGCTTTTGCATGTGAAATAGAAAAGAGTTTTAAATCAGCTGTCATTATAATAAAAGTTTAGTGTGAGAAGAAGTAAGGTATTCGAAAGTAGTGCTATATCATAGATTAACTTTACTCTTACAAAGGTAGATTCCCAAGCACGTCTTTACTATGTTATATTTCATTGTGCATTGAGTTTTATTAGAGGTTTTAAACTGTTTTTTCGCAGGGTTTTTATTTTATAAGCATCACCGTTTAAAAATTAATATGTATTGCTTTAACATATTTTACAAGTGAATGAATAAACATTTATTTAAAAACACTCGTTAATAAGCTTCAACTACGTTTTTAGATCCTCTAAAAGGATTAGGGGAGATTATTACTTTATAACAAGTAAGGAACTTACAGTTATCATTTTATTCACTATTTTAGATCGATAGGTAGTTAATATTAACTAAAATAGTCGTCGTTTTTAATGAATAAATTAATAAAATCATTAAAATAGAAGAAGCAAACAAGTTCTTACTATAATAAAAAATTAACGATGAGCGCAAAACCGTCAAATGCTTACGTCATATCTTCATGGGTAGCCACAGGAATAGGTGTATTAGGTTACTCAATCGGACTTTTCAGAGCTGAAATGGAACTAAACGAAAAAGGTTATTACTTAGTAG
This sequence comes from Flammeovirga aprica JL-4, assembly GCF_012844305.1. GTDB lineage: Bacteria > Bacteroidota > Bacteroidia > Cytophagales > Flammeovirgaceae > Flammeovirga > Flammeovirga aprica. Next base: position 21,234 of record NZ_JABANE010000011.1, on the reverse strand, counting down.
TATTGCTTTTCGCACTTTATTCAGCCATTTCAGTACAGAAGTGTGTAAGAGACAAAGAAGAATTTATACCGATGACCAATGTTTATTTTGGTTTTAGTTGGTTCTCGCTAATAGCATCAGTAGTGCTGTTAGGAGTGGGACTATTTAATGCGGAATTAATACCAAGTGAAAAAGGGTTTTATGCTTTTGGCTTCATTTTATCCATATTTGGAGCTATCACAGTTCAGAAAAATACCCGCGATATCGCAAAGTATGAAAGTTCTTAACTGAAAAAAGGGCTACTTCTAATCGAGGTAGCCCTTCTTGTTATGTTCAAGAACAAAAGTAAAACCTTCTGCATTAAGTACTAGGGCAGGAGAAAAGGGATAGTTTTAGGTTGATATTTTTTATTCTAATCGAGACAGATTTGCAGAGCATAGCCGAGCTACGCGATAAAAATCTAACGAAGAATAGGATAAAAAAGATAAGATAAAATGTCCATTTACTTTTATCCTAGTACTTATAGTTTAAAACTAATTGGCATTACGAGTCTTTGCTTCACAATGGTTCCGTTGTGATTGGCAGGGTTCCAACCTTTCATAACTATTGGAGCAACTCTTAAGGCTTCTTCAGAAAGTAAAGGATCGACATCATTAAGCACTTTAAAGTCCTGTCCATTGCCCTTTTCATCAATTACAAATTCAAGATAAACCTTTCCTTCAATCCCCTTTTCTTTAGCCTCTTGAGGGTATTTCATTTCTTCCCCAATAATTTTATACAAATTATTCATTCCACCCGGGAAGTTGGCTGGGTTTTGTACTTCTTCAAATACACGATCCGATTTTTCATCTTGCTTAGCCAGCATTTCCTTGTTTTCATTGATATCAAAAACCAATGAAGTAGAAGGTAAATTTTTAAGTTTTCCAATCAATTCAGTATTCAAGTCGTCTTTAAAGGAAAGAACAAGAACCCCTTTGACACTGTTATTAAAGTAAGAAGGAACCTTCTCACCTTTCAGTACATTAATAAATTTTAAATCATCAGGATTAGATCTGATCTCTTCAGAAAAGGTGTTTTGAACATCCCAATATGTTCTTCCATCAATCTGATAGCCAAAAACTTGTTCAGAAGTGACTTCAGCGAGCTGAGAGTCCGCGTCTTTAATGTCAAACTCATCTTTTACACAAGCTTGAAGGAAAACAATACTGGTCACTAGAATGGAGAAAGTAAATAGACTAGAAACTCTTTTCCATTGATTTGTACGTTCTTTTTTTAGCATTTTAATTCTTGATTTTACAGTTGAAAATTGAAATCCATGGCCCACATTTAAAGAAACATCTTCAAAAAGAGACCGGATCATTAATTGACTGTATGATGCATCGTTAGTCGTTTGGTTTGCCTTTTGATCGGCAAGGTATTCATGCTGCGTGCGCAGTGCAGCATCAATGAGGTATATAGCTGGATGGAACCAGAAGATGATCTTCAGGATTTCCATCAGAAAAATGTCTATTGAGTGGAATTCTTTGATATGTGTTCTTTCGTGCTGAAAGATAAGTTCTTGTTCGTGTTCGGTTAGTGAAGTGGTATTATCCCAAAATATATACTTCAAATAGGCAAAAGTAGGGTACTTACCCTCTGTATAGATAAGTGTGCTGCCTCTGAAATTGATTTTTTTGTGAAAACGGATAAAACGAATGAGTTTGAAATTGGAAATACAAAAACGAATAGCCAATACGATCAACACAATTGAATAAATGAGTAGTATAAAATTACTCCAGCTCCATTGTATGCTTTGCTCTTCAATGCTCTGATTGCCGACAATTATTTCTGGTAAATAGATAACAGGCAATGATTCTGAAATGAAGGACTGCTGTTGGTAGGAGAGTATATTCTCAAACAATGGAAAAACGAGACTTACGATCACTCCCACAAGTATTGTAAACCTATTTTGCTGGAAAAATGTCTCATTCTTATGAAATACAAAATAGAATAGTGCTAAAACGAGCAGGCCTGTTGAGGATAATAATAAATAACTAATCATCACTTTCTTCTTTTTTGTCCTGATCAATATCTTTTAGTAAATCTTCCAATTCATGAAGGTCTACATCTTCTTTTTTGGCAAAGAAAGAAACCATATTTTCAAATGAACCACTAAAGAAACGTCCAACAAAACTCTTTAAATACTGATGAGAGTATTGCTCTTTTGTCACTAACGGATAATACTGATGACTTTTCCCAAAAGAGTTATGACCTACAAACTCTTTTTGCTGTAATATTCTAATAATAGTGGAAACGGTATTATATGCAGGTTTAGGTTCTGGCAGTTCAGCAATTATTTCTTTGACAAACGCTTTTTTCAGGTCCCATAATACCTGCATGACTTGTTCTTCGGCGGTAGTTAATTTTTTCATTGATTTTATGATTAAATGTCTGATGATGTATGCAATGTATGAACTAAGTTTTTAGTTTACAAGTTTTAAACTAAAAACATAGTTACAAAACTAATAATTTAGTTTATGTAGATTATTAAATACTATTATTAAGTATGTAACACTGGGTTAATATTAGGGAGCTTTTATTCATTTGTTCTTTTTTGTGAAATATTTATTCTTTTTATCAGAATAGAGTGAAACCAGAATGAATTATTAACCGTTACAGTGCTGTATGTGATTATTATCATCAAAAAACCTTAAGTGTACTTAGTACATTATTCAAAATAAACAACCATCTTTATGTTACATTAATGTTAAGGAAGTGTGACATTAGTGATTTATAAACTAAAAAAGTAAAGTCATGAATATTAAAAATATATTATTACCAGTAGCATTTATTTTTGGATTAGTAATTAACGTAGTAGCAAGTAATCCAGATGACGATAAGCCATTATTCACATATCAACAAGCTAAAGTTGTAAACTATGATGCCGTTACAGCTGAGATTGATTACCCTAAAATCGGGAAAGATATGGGTATTGAAGGTCAGGTGAAAATTAAAGCTTATGTGAATGCTGAAGGAGAAGTAACAAAATATAAAGTAATTAAGGGTAGCGAAATGCTTGCATCTTCAGTGGAAGAGGCAATTATGAAGTTAGAATTTGAGCCAACAGTAGTAACAAATACTGTTACAGGTGAAGTTCAGGCAGTTCCTTCTTGGGTGATTGTTCCTTTTAATTTCTCTTTGAATTACTAATTGATAGAGATAGATAAATAAATTAGCTTAGATTATACAAAAACACCTCATCGTATTATTTTTCGATGAGGTGTTTTTCTTTTTATAATAAATTATCTTCTTTTCTTTCTTCTGTTAGAAGCTTTGGATTGTCCCATTTTCATTTCTTTAGAATGAGAAGGCTTTCCTTTGTGATGAGAAGGAGTACTTTTTCCTCCTCTTGTTTTATTTTTAGGACCTGATGATGGATTGGCTTTTGCCTCACGTTCATCTCTTTTCGCCTTAGCATGGTATTTCAATAAATCTTCCGCCATCTTGGAGTTGCCACTCTTACGCAGCGTTTCTCTGATCCACGCTTGATTTTCTTTTTTATACCAGAAGAAGAATTTATTTTGATCTTTTTTCTTTTTAGGATCTTTTACGGTGTCAACCGGTTTCAAAGTATAAGGATGCACCCCAGTATAATAAATCACTGTAGCAACAGTCATAGGAGTTGGGGTGAAGTCTTGTACTTGTTCGAGTTGGAAGCCCATTTCTTTTGTTTCCAAAGCAAGATTGGCCATGTCTTTCATATCACATCCAGGGTGGCTTGATATAAAGTAAGGAATCAAGGGCTGTCTCAAACCATGTTTTTTATTGATCTGATCAAATTTCTTTTTGAATGTATGGAAATGCTTAAAAGAAGGCTTTCTCATAATTCTTAAAACAGGATCAGAAGTGTGTTCAGGCGCTACTTTCAATCGGCCAGGAATATGTCTGGTAACCACCTGTTCCATATATTCATGCAAACTCTTTGTTTCATCCGATTTGTTGTAATCACTTACTAAAAGATCATACCTGATACCACTACTCACAAAAGCTTTCTTGATTTCGGGATGTTTATCCACCTTTCTGTAAAGTTGTGTCATGGCCTTATGAGAAGAATCCAAGTTGTCACAAACAACAGGATGGATACATGAAGGACTTACACATTTATCACAAATAGACTGTATCTTACCCTTCATTTTGTACATATTAGCACTAGGTCCGCCAAGGTCACTTAAATACCCTTTAAAATCAGGCATTTTCGTCACTTCATCAATTTCTTTAAGAATAGAAGACTCCGAGCGACTGGCAATCATCTTACCTTGATGAGCCGAAATTGTACAGAAAGAACATCCTCCAAAACACCCTCTATGCATATTGATAGAGAATTTAATCATATCAAATGCAGGGATTGCACCTAGGTTATTGTACTTCGGGTGTGGTAAACGTGTGTAAGGTAAATCAAAAGAAGCATCAATTTCTTTCTCCTTCATGGTTTTGTAAGGAGGGTTGATGATCAATTTCTTATCTCCAATTACCTGAGTTAATCGATCAGCGTATTGCTTATTTGACTCTCTTTCGATGTGTTTGAAGTTGGAGGCAAACTTGATTTTATCTTCCAAACATTCTTCATGCGAGTGGAGGTCGATCGTATTCCAGTGAACACCTTTAGGTAATTCCTCTTCAGCCGGCTGTAAAATAGCTGTTTGCTGAATCGTTTTCAACGAACGCATGGGAACCCCTTTTTTGACAAGCTTAATAATTTGTCGAAGTGGCTGTTCCCCCATTCCGTAAACCAGAATATCAGCTTCAGACTCTTCAAGAATAGAAGGTTTTAATTTATCTGACCAATAATCATAATGAGTTACCCTACGCAAAGAAGCTTCAATACCTCCAATAAGCACAGGTACATCAGGGTATATTTCTTTTAATATTTTAGAATAAACTACAGTAGCATAATCAGGTCGTTGTCCAGATTCACCACCTGCAGTATAAGCATCATTGGAACGTCTTCTTTTTGCAGCTGTATAGTGATTCACCATTGAATCCATACATCCGCCAGTCACTCCAAAAAACAGATTAGGTTTACCTAACTGTTTGAAGTCGCTTAAATCTCCTTTCCAATCAGGTTGTGGTATAATTCCAACTTTCAATCCTTCAGATTCTACTAGTCTTGCAATTACAGCCGCACCAAATGAAGGGTGGTCAACATATGCATCTCCTGATATAATAATGACATCTAGGCTATCCCACCCTCTTAATGCCATTTCTCTTTTAGTGATTGGTAACCAATCAGATAATTTATTCTCTCTTCTAATCATTCTATCTCAAGTTCGGGGTACAAATTTCGTAAGAATGTCATTAGAAATAAATTTTAAGTAAAAGTATTTCTGAAATGAACGTAAATTTTTCAGATATAAACTGATATTCAGTGTTTTTGTTCTTTTTTTAATACAATATTACTTGAGTAGTAGATTGAAGAAAATGAATTGTAGTTCAGTCAGTAATACAATATTTTTGAGATACTTCTTATCATAGTACTTAGCAGAGACTATTTCCTGTTAGACCTATTTTTTATCATTATCATTAATAAATAAAAAAAGTGGAACCGTTTTTCGATTCCACTTTTTAGTTTTATATAGGTTTTGTGTTTAAAATCTTTTTGTGATCCACCTTGGAAGGACAATCGAACCTATTGCCAAGTAAGCATAATAAGTAAACAATCTCCAGAAAAGAGCAACGATCAATACAATCCCACCATCTTGGAAGAATTCCTTGAAAAATTCACCAAAGAAAAATTCAGCAGTTCCTGCACTACCCGGTGTAGGAGAGATTAACATTACAATCCACATGATCACTTGTCGTCCAAAAATAAGGCACTGATCCAAGAAGCCCTGATGACTTATTCCTAAGAGGCTGATATGCAAAAAGGCATTGATCAAACAATTCAGCATAGCATACCTTGCCGACCAGATAAATATGGTAGAAGCAATCACTTTTACCCAATAACTTAAAGGATGACCTCTTAATTCTCTTGAAGCGACAATCATTTCATTACCACTTTTTACAGCGTCTCTTCTCCATCTTTTCGTGAATTTTGTAGAGGTTAATTTCCAGAGAAATCTTTTAAAGGATTTAGGACCGATAAAAAGTCCCCAAGCCATAAAGAGTGTATATACTGCAATCAAAGAAACACTGACCACAAAGATTTGTTTCAAACCTAATGTGAAGCCAAGAATTTCTGTAGTGTAATTATTTTCAGGGAAAATGCTTCCAGGGAATAGTGCGATGACAAGTAAAGAAGCAAAAACAAAGAATAGGTTATCTAGAATTGCTGTAAGCATTACAAAACTTAGTGCTTTTCCGAAAGGAATTTTCTCTTTGTTCATAATGAAAACAGCCACAGTTGTACCACCAACTACGGAAGGGGTCACTGCTGATGCAAACTCCCAAAGCATGATGACAAAAAAGCTGGAATTCCAATCTAATTTATTATCCGTTAATGCTCTAATTCGGAACATATATCCGAAATCTCTTGCAAACAAAACAATAAAGGAGGCAATTACCCACCAGAAGTCCATTTGTGAAAGACTATTTTTAATGACTTCTGCATTGATATTATCATCGGTTAATATCATATAAAATAAAACCCCAAGACCTACCAAAACAGGCAGGATAATCCTAGTTGGACTAAGATTTTTTAGCATTTTTTGCTGTTGGGTATCCATAGTGTTTGTTTCTCCTTTTACGCTTAAAAAAATCGAAGTTTTGATGACTTGAATGGCTTATACACATTACATATCGAAGTCAACACACAAAAATACTTTTAAAAATGAGAATCACTTATGATGTTACCTTTTTTTAGCTTTTTAGTAAGTTTTTTTTTCAATCAGAGTAATTAACTTCGTTAGAAGTGTTTCGGGATCAAAGGGTTTAGAAGCAAATCCGTTAAAACCTTTACTTTCTATTTCAGAAATATTCTCACTTGCCACATCGGCACTTAACGCTACAATAGGAAGATTTTGATAATAATCATCCCGCTTTTCTCTTATAATTTTTGTAGCCTCATAACCATTCATTACGGGCATTTGTAAATCCATAAGAATAATATCTATGGTCTGTTCCTCATCATGAAGTTTAAGGATAGCGTCTTCACCATTTTTAGCAGTAATGTATTCAGCTTCCCAGCGGTTCAAAAATTCTGAGGCAATAAGAATATTGAATTCATTATCGTCAACCAATAAGACTTTTTTGCCTTTTAAATTGCCTTCCACAATCTGGAAGTTATCTTTCTTTTTCTCTTCTTCCTGATTCTCGGCAATCGTAAAAGGTAGACTTACTTTAAAAGTACTTCCTTGACCTTCAGAGCTTTCTAGCGTTAATTGTCCCTCTAAAAGATCTACTATTTTTTTAGTGATATTCAATCCTAAGCCAGTACCACCAAACTTTCTCGTTGTACTAGTATCCGCCTGAGTGAATGCTTCAAAAATGGAATCAATACGATTTTGCGAAATACCGATGCCTGAATCTTTGACAATAAATTGATAAACGATGGATTTATCATTTTGATAAGTACAATCTACATCAAATGAAACGGCACCTTCCTCTGTAAATTTAATAGCGTTGGAAATTAAATTTAGAAGAACCTGTGACAGACGAGTAGGGTCACCCATTACAAAATTTACAGGGAGTGAAGTTGTCTTTAGCTCATACCCAATGTTTTTATCCTCAGCTTGTTGGGCGTACATCATAAACAGATGCTCCATAGTATCCGCTACAGAGAAACGGATTTTCTCAAGGCTTACTTTATTGGCTTCTAATTTATTGAAATCCAATATTTCATTGATTAGTCTTAATAAATTATCAGCCGCAAAACGCATCATTTCAAGCTTCTTGGATTGATAAGGGTTAAGTTGCGTGTCAATCAGAAGATTTATAGAGCCAATAATGGAATTCATTGGAGTTCTAATTTCATGACTCATTGTTGAGAGGAATTCCATTTTTTGCTGAGCAGATTTTTCAGCTTTCTCTTTTTCTTCTTTCAGCTTGTTTTCAATATTTTTCCGAGTAGAAATGTCTATAGCATAAACGTATACGACATTCTGATCAGGTATTGGTTTTATGGTGATGGAATAGGGGGTGTCAAGTATTATTTGTTCATACTCTTTTGTTTGATAAGCGGACAAACATTCTTTAAACATGTCAGCATAAACCCATTTGAGGTCTTCAAAGTGTGTTTTTATCTTTTTTGCTGAATGATTTAAAAATAGAATGTTGGCCTCTTTGTCAAATCGTAAAGTAGGATAGGGGCTTTGAGTATTGTGCTTTGAAGTAGAGTAACTGTGGAGTTTTTCAAGCTTCAACGTATTCACCAAACATTTAGAAAGCAGGTTCATCACCGAATTGAGCCCATTAATACTATCAAAGCCAAAATTAGTTTTTTGGGACTGAATGACCAGTATACCTTCTTCTCCAATTTCTGACAAATAATAAGACTTATCTCCTTTTGCAAACACATGGTTTGGCTGTTCAAGTTTTAAGAAGTTTTCAATAAAGTAAACTTGAGGAGGATAATACGTATGATTTGTGTAAATGTAAGCTAGCCCATAATTATGAATAAATGGAGGGTTAAGCGTCACATGGTGCTCATCTTTTTTGAAGAAAAGAGAAACATTAAATGGATTTAATATTGTAGAATAAGCATCAAAAAACAAATCAAGACTTTCTTTAAAGTTTTCTCCTTCACCAATTTTGGAAGAGAGAAACAAACAGGTTTGGGCGTCTTGATTAGATAGTAATTTGATTTGTTTTAGCTTCATAAGATAATAAGAGTAGTAATAGGGTATCGATTTGGTCACCTTCAACCTTTGACCTTAAGATCTTTGGTCTCGGTAGCAACTCCTTGCTGAATAATCTTTTTAGCTTCTTTTACCATAGGGTCTTTTGTATTCAGAACTTGATAGTAGCCTTCATCCCCCCAAAGAGCCCTTGCTATAGTTACTTTGATTCTGTGCACCAACTCTTCATCAATCTGTTCCGGATTATGGTGTTTCGATTTTCTGAAAACACCGTTCATCTCAGAGAATTTTTCTAGTTGAGTGATTAATGATGTATCACTTTCAAAATTATCAATGAAATGTGCTAAACCATGCTCCTGAAGATTGATATAATGATCATTAGCGTAGTTCAATGCAAAATCTCTTAGCAAATCAGTATGCTCTAAAGTATAATAATAGATGCCTAAAGATGTTGTATCTAAAGGTACAAAGTTGTCGGGAATAATTCCACCCCCTCCATACACAATTCTATTATTATCTGTCTTAAACTGAGGCATTTCATCCAGTTTAATACTGTCTTTAAAGAAAAGTTCCCCGCTTTCGTACCTTTCATTGATATCATTGTTATAAGAAATGCCATCACCATAAGGTTTTTGAATGCTTCTGCCGCTTGGAGTGAAGTATCTTGATATCGTTAACCTCAATAAAGAATTATCTTTAAGGCGAATTTGTCTTTGTACCAGCCCTTTGCCATAAGTTCTTCTTCCCACCACAACAGCTCGGTCATGATCTTGCAAAGCACCAGTCACAATCTCTGAGGCTGAAGCACTTCTTTCGTTCACCAATACAACGATTGGCCCTGTGAAATCGGCAGGTCTTATACTATATTCCTTTTCACTGAATTCATTTCCTTTGCCTTCAGTGTAAACAATCAGGTCGTCTTTAGGAAGTAAGTCATCTGCAATTTTTACAGCCTGACCTAAAAATCCACCGCCATTATCTCTTAAATCAAGAACAAGGTTTTCCATTCCGTCTGATTTTAAGTTTAATAAGGCGTTGTGGAATTCATCGTAAGTTTTAGTCGCAAATCTTGAGATTTTGATATACCCTGTAGCTTCATCAATCATATAGCTTGATTCCACAGAAGGTGTAGGGACCTTATCTCTTGTGATCGAAAAAGAAAGTAATTCGGCTTCACTGCGTCTTTTTATACCCACTTCAACCTTAGTACCTTTTTTTCCTCTTAATTTTTTAACGATTTGAGAATTGGAGAAATTTTGACCAGCAATTGTGTCGCCATTGACTGTGATGATTTTATCTCCTGCACGGATGCCAGTTTTCACGGAAGGACCACCCGGCATCAATGATACAACTTTTAAGGTGTCATCGATCACTCTGAATTCAATGCCGACGCCTTCAAATCCATCATCCAGTCTTGAAGCCATGATATCAGCTTCCGATGGAGGAACATAAACAGTATGCGGGTCAAGATCATCAAGAATATGATCGATTGCTTTTTGGGTGAGCTGATCGACGTCAACACTATCTACATAATATTTGTCGACATAATTAAGGAGACGTTCAAACTTGGAGGCATTAGAATCAACAGTCATGCGTTTGTTGTCAACACTAGGCGTCCTGAGGTGTGTGCCTATGATCACACCAAGCCCAATAGATAATCCTACAATTAAAGGTATCCACGCTTTAACGCCGTATTCTTTTGTTGATTTTTCTTCTGTCATTCCGGTTTAAACATCTGTAAAAAAAGTTACTGTGCGTTTTTCTTATTGAAAACAAAACCTCTCTCGTCTCTTCGATCTTCAAAATCTACTTCCAGATCAATCAAAAACATCATCTGACGCTTTTCTATGACCACAGAAATACCTTTGGTAGTGTAAGACATATCAGTTTCTTTTTCTTTGTCAAATCCTAAAGTAAAAGCAGCTCCGCCACATCCGCCTCCGCCTTTTACTCCAATTCTTAGAAAGTAGCCTTCAGGAACTTTTTTCTGGGTTAATATATTTTTTATTTCTTCTGCCGCACGATCAGTGATTGTGATCGGATTTTCAATAATCATACTTCTCTTAATAATTTATGGACTTGTGAGATGAAATGCAAGGTAAAAGACATCAAATTCAATGGAATGTTATTGAAATCTCTTAAAATCTTGATTGTACACAACAATTAAATGCTGTATTGATTTAAATAAAGATTTTAAGGAAATGTCTAATTTTGGTAAGGGTGCAAGATTTATATTTGTACTAAATAATACAATTCGTTGAAAGAATTGATTTACCTTTATAATCCAACTTTTCTGATTTTGTCAATAATAGAGCTTGTAGAGAAACCTTCCACTAACGTGATGGTTTTTACTTCTCCGCCATTGGCAATGACTTCTTTAGCACCAACTATATTTTCAATAGTATAATCGGCACCTTTCACTAGCACATCTGGTATCAGTTCATTGATCAGGTTTAAAGGTGTTTCATCACTGAAAAGGATTACCATATCAATAAATTCAAAAGCTGCTAACAAACGAGCTCTTGCGTATTCATTATTAATAGGTCTTTCTTCGCCTTTCAGTTGCTTCACTGAACTGTCAGTGTTTAAACCTAAAATCATTTTTGTTCCTTGTGCTCTAGCTTGTTCAAGGTAATCTACGTGACCTAAGTGAACAATGTCAAAACAGCCGTTGGTGAAAACTACTTTTTCATTAGAGTTTTTCCAATCAGCTCTGATTAATTTGGCTTTGGTTAGATCGACAATTTTATGTTTAGATTCCATTTTTCTCTGTTTGTTCAATACTTTCCGGTGTCTTTTTCAAGTTAGCCACCAATGTGCTAATGCCTCCAATTGTTAGCACAGAAATGGTTTGTGAAGTGTGCATTAATAACGCAAATGCAATAGCATTGGTCTCCGCAACTCCATAAATCAACAGTGTCTGTGTAGCAAAGAAGTGATACGATCCTGTGCCTCCAGGAGTTGGTAAAACCATACCTAGTCCGCCCATCATCATCATCACAAAGCCTACCATAGGTGATAAGCTGGAAGTGCCTTCTATCGCAAAAAACAGGACATAGCACATATAAAAATAAGTGATCCAGATTAAGACGGTATAAAGAAAATAAGTGGCTAAATCTTTACTACGTAATTTAAAAACACCAGCCATTCCTTCCAGAATACCATGAATAAAGCTGTATAATTTCCTGAAGAGCGGGGTCTTGAACAGTCTTTTTCTGATTTTGAATAATACACCTAAAACCATCAAACCGACAATGCCGATGATGATCAATATATATAATTTACCTTTCAGTGCTTCTTCATTACTGGTGAAATGAGGCATAATCATATCTTGAAGTTTCTCGAACTGACTGAAAAAGGCAATAGAAAAAAGTAATATAAAAATGACAAGGTCAATTGCTCTTTCGGCAACGACAGCTCCAAAGGATGTTTTTGCGGGTATTTTGGTGAGTTTTTGTAGTATACCACATCTGAAAAATTCTCCAAATCTTGGTATGATAACATTGCCTGCATACCCTGTCATGGTGGCCATGAAAAGATTAGTACCAGATGCTTTGTAGTTGAGAGGTTTTAGCATTAGCCCCCATCGGAGACCTCGTATGTAATGGCTGACCAGTGAAATAAAAATGGAAGAGAATACTATCCCCCAATTTAAATCTTCAAACGTTGTGGCAACTTCTTGAATATTTTGCTCCTTTAAAACGTACCAAAGTAAAAGTCCTGCCAGTACAAATGAGAAAATATACTTAAGAATTTCTTGTAATTTCATATAATCCTCCGTTTGTCGGGGTATCAAAAAAAAACGAGCCAACTCAAAAGGATTTATACAATTGAGTTGGCATAGTTATCTATTATCTTAAAAAACTAATCTTCCAGTTTGTTGTCATCATTAGGGAAGACAAGCTTTGGACGATATTCTTTTGCTTTTTTCTGTTTCATGTAAGCATAGGAGATGATAATAAGAATGTCACCTACTTGTACCTTTCGGGCAGCAGCGCCATTCAAACATATTGTACCACTTCCTCTTTCTCCAGTGATTACATAAGTCTCAAATCTCTCGCCGTTATTATTGTTTACGATCTGAACTTTCTCGCCTTCAATAATATTTGCAGCGTCCATAAGATCTTGGTCCACAGTAATACTACCCACGTAGTTTAGTTCTGCCTGTGTTACCTTTACTCTGTGTATTTTTGACTTTAAAACTTCTATATACATAGCTGTATTTTAAATCTTTTATCTTTTGCAAACGACATACAAAAAGCTAATACAAATATCTTTAAGAATAGAAGAATATACAAATTATTAGTAGCTTGATATTCAGTTTATTAATATATTATCTGCGATGCTTTTATAAAATATGCGTGCAAAAATAAGATTATTTTAGGGAACGAACAATAGTATTAAGCATCCTTAGTATAAAGATTTAATGATTGATCGTTCATTGGTTTATATATGCTTGATGTTTAAAGTACTAGAATAGAAGAATTCAAAAGGATTAATACTGCTTATTCTATCTCTATTCAATTAATGAAAAATGAATAAGGTATATTGAATATTCAGATACTAAAAATGTAAAACTTAATTCTCGTAAGTACGAAATCTGTACTTACTAGTACTTTATTATTAATTATAATCTAATTTCAACACCCTCTTCTCTTAAATGAGATTTTAAATGAGGAATTCCAATTTCTTTGAAGTGGAAAATACTAGCGGCCAAAGCGGCGTCAGCGGCATCTTCTTGGAAAAGGTCGATAAAATGACTCTCTGCTCCGGCTCCTCCTGAAGCAATAACAGGAATATTCAAAGACTGAGAAATTTCTTTTGTAAGTTCAATAGCAAAGCCATTTTTTGTTCCGTCGTGATCCATTGATGTCAATAAAATCTCACCGGCACCTCTTTCCTGACATTCATGTACCCATGGAATTGTTCTTAATTCAGTAGGAGTACGTCCACCTCTTACGTGAACGATGTGTTCGCCGTCTACATATCTTGTATCAACAGCAACAACCACACATTGACTTCCAAATTCATCTGATAATTCGTTGATCAATTCAGGTCTTTTTACAGCCGAAGAGTTGATAGAAACTTTGTCAGCTCCGGCATTTAATAAAGCAGAAACATCTTCAATACTTGAGATGCCACCACCAACGGTAAAGGGGATATTGATCTGAGAAGCAACTCTTTGCACGAGATCAATTAATGTTTTTCTTTTTTCTACAGTAGCTGTAATATCAAGAAATACTAATTCATCAGCACCCTCATTACTGTAGATCTTTGCAAGTTCTACGGGGTCTCCGGCATCTCTTAATTCTACAAAGTTGACACCTTTTACAGTCTTGCCATCTTTGATGTCTAGACAAGGAATTATTCGTTTTGTTAGCATATAGGCGATTTTTAGAAAAAGTACAAAGATAGATGAAGATTTTGTGAATTCTGAGTAAAAACAACTTTAATTTTTTAATCGAAGAATATTGTTATTTTAATAGGGATTTTAAAGTTTTCTATATTAGTTTTGCACCCCGAGTGTTAAGTCATGTTTTAAACGAGATAGCAAAATGCCTAGAAAGAAGCACATTAAGTCGGTACTTATCATCGGGAGCGGTCCAATCATCATCGGACAAGCTTGTGAGTTTGATTATTCAGGAACTCAAGCCGCACGTTCACTAAGAGAAGAGGGTATCGAAGTTACTCTGATCAACTCTAATCCTGCAACTATTATGACGGATCCGGTTACTGCGGATAACGTCTATCTCCTTCCTTTAGAGAAAAAATCTCTAATCACAATTCTTGAAAAGCATGATATCGATGCAGTATTACCTACAATGGGTGGTCAGACTGCATTGAACCTAGCGATTGATGCTCAAGAAGCAGGAATCTGGGAGGACTTTGGTGTAGAGATTATCGGTGTTGATATTGATGCGATCAATACGACAGAAGATAGAGAGCTGTTTAGACAAAAAATGCTTGAGCTAGGCGTAGGTGTATGTAAAGGACGTACAGCTAAATCTTTCCTTCAAGGTAAAGAGATTGCTCAAGAAATTGGATTCCCATTAGTAATTAGACCATCATTTACTTTGGGTGGTACTGGAGGTGGTTTTGTAAACACGCCAGACGAGTTCGAAAAAGCATTATCAAGAGGATTGGAAATGTCTCCAGTTCACGAGGTATTGATCGAACAATCTATCTTAGGATGGAAAGAATACGAATTGGAGTTATTGAGAGATGATTTAGGAAACGTAATTATCATCTGTTCAATTGAGAACTTTGACCCAATGGGTGTTCACACTGGTGACTCTATCACAGTGGCGCCTGCACAAACATTACCAGATACAGTATACCAAAGAATGAGAGATCTTGCGATCAAGATGATGAATGGTATCGGTATGTTCGCTGGTGGATGTAACGTTCAGTTCTCTGTATCTCCTGATGATAGTGAAATCATTGGTATCGAGATCAACCCTCGTGTATCAAGATCGTCAGCATTAGCCTCTAAAGCTACTGGTTACCCAATCGCTAAGATTGCGGCCAAATTAGCTATTGGTTATAACTTAGATGAATTGAAAAACCCAATTACAGGTACTACTTCAGCGTTCTTCGAGCCTGCATTAGACTATGTAATTGTGAAAATCCCTCGTTGGAACTTTGACAAGTTCAAAGGTGCAGATACTAAACTTGGTTTACAGATGAAAGCTGTAGGTGAGGTAATGGGTATCGGACGTACATTCCAAGAGGCTATACAAAAAGCTTGTCAGTCATTAGAAATCAAACGTAACGGTATTGGTGCTGATGGTAAAGAGATTACGAAGCAGGATGAAATTCTTGACAAATTAGAAAATCCTTCATGGGATAGATTGTTTAGAATTTGGGATGCCATGAAATTAGGTATCGCCATGAAGACTGTTCGTAAGATCACTAAAATTGACAAGTGGTTCTTGCGTCAAATCTTAGACTTAGTATTAGTTGAGAAGAAAATCGGTGAGCAAACAATTGACACTATTTCTTTTGAATTGATGCGTGAAGCAAAAGAAAAAGGTTTTGGTGACCGTCAAATCGCTCACATCTTAGGATGTCTTGAGTCTGAAGTATTTGATAAGCGTTACAAAGAATTGGACATCAAACGTCAGTGGAAACTTGTAGATACTTGTGCTGCTGAGTTTGAAGCGAAAACACCTTATTTCTACTCTACATTTGACAGCCAAAACGAATCGAAACCTTCTAAGAAGAAGAAAGTAGTTGTATTAGGTGCTGGTCCTAACCGTATCGGTCAAGGTATTGAGTTTGATTACTGCTGTGTTCACGGTGTCTTAGCTGCAAAAGAGGCTGGATACGAAACAATCATGATCAACTGTAACCCTGAAACGGTTTCTACTGACCCTGATATTGCTGATAAATTATACTTCGAGCCTGTATTCTGGGAGCACATCTATGAGATTATCTTGCACGAGAAGCCAGTAGGTGTAATTGTACAGTTAGGTGGTCAAACTGCTCTTAAGATTGCTGAGAAATTAACGAAATACGGCATTAAGATCTTAGGTACTAGTTTTGAAGCATTAGACTTAGCAGAGGATAGAGGTAGCTTCTCAACATTGTTGAAAGAAA
This sequence comes from Flammeovirga aprica JL-4, assembly GCF_012844305.1. Classification (GTDB taxonomy): domain Bacteria; phylum Bacteroidota; class Bacteroidia; order Cytophagales; family Flammeovirgaceae; genus Flammeovirga; species Flammeovirga aprica. The sequence goes on along the minus strand of NZ_JABANE010000011.1, from coordinate 4,885 downwards.
ACAATATTCCTTACCCTAAATTCGATGTGATCGAAACTGCTGATGAGGCATTAGAGAAATCAGAAGATTTAGGATTCCCTCTTCTAGTTAGACCTTCTTATGTATTAGGTGGTCAGAAAATGAAGATTGTGATCAACGAGGAAGAATTAGAGCAACATGTTGTTGAAACATTGCGTGATATTCCTGGTAACAAAGTTCTTCTTGATCACTACTTAGATGGTGCGATCGAAGCAGAAGCAGATGCGATCTGTGATGGTGAGGATGTTCACATCGTAGGTATCATGCAGCATATCGAGCCTGCAGGTATCCACTCAGGTGACTCTTACGCTGTATTGCCTCCTTACAACTTAGGTGATATGGTCATCGAGCAAATCGAAGAGTACACGAAGAAGATTGCTGTAGCCTTGAAAACAAAAGGTCTATTGAATATTCAGTTTGCTATTAAAGATGATAAAGTTTACATCATCGAAGCGAACCCTCGTGCATCTCGTACTGTACCATTTATCTGTAAAGCATACCAAGAGCCGTATGTAAACTATGCGACTAAGGTGATGTTAGGAGATAAGAAGGTGAAAGACTTCGATTTCAAACCAGTGAAGAAAGGTTATGCAATCAAGATTCCTGTATTCTCATTCAACAAGTTCCCTAACGTAGATAAGCAGTTAGGACCTGAAATGAAATCTACAGGTGAAGCAATCTACTTCATTGATACATTGAAAGACGATTACTTCTTGGATATTTACTCAAGAAGAAATCAATACTTAAGTAGATAATTCGGATTTTTCCGTAACTATATTGAAGCCCTGTATTACGGTACAGGGCTTTTTTTTATTTATTTTTTGAAACAATTATTTATAACAGTAAAATACTATTATGAGCGATATGGAAAGAGCACACGAATTTGATTTAGCCTTTATGAGATGTGCAGAATCAATTGCTGAATTAAGCAGATGCGTACGTTTGAAAGTAGGGGCGATCATTGTGAAAGATGGAAATATTATCTCAATGGGGTACAACGGTACACCAAAAGGTTTTGACAATTGTTGTGAAATTGAAGTGAGTACGTGGAATGAGGAGTTGCAACAAGATGAAACAGCTCTTAAAACCAAAGAAGAAGTATTGCATGCGGAAGCAAATGCGATTACAAAAGCGGCGAAATCTACCTACTCAACAGATGGGGCATCATTATACTGTACGGATAGTTGTTGCTTTGGATGTGCCAAATTAATAGTTCAAGCAGGGATCTCTTCTTTCTTCTATAAGAGGGCCTACAGGGATCAATCAGGACTGGATTTGTTACGCAAAGCAGGAATAAGGGTTACGCAAGTCACCTATTAGAGTTTAATTGTATCTCACTGTAAATCAATATCTTCATATAAAATATCGAATTTAGTCATCAAAAAAGTATGATATATATCATCAATGTAAAAATACTTTAATATATTTGATGGAATTTTATGCGAACTTATTTTTCTCAATAGAGAATTAAGACGATAAATTGTCACAATAAAGTATATCACGAACTTACACACTATCACAAAGGTATGACAACGGCTTTACTTTTTGCCACGGGAGCGATCTTAATCATAGCAGTACTTGCTTTGGTTTATCGTATTATTACTCTTGTAGGAATCGCTAAGGGCGACCAGAAGACGAAGGTTACGACAAGTAACAAAATTAATGCAGCATTATTTCCAATTGTTTTAATTGTTGGATCAGGCCTAATTATGTGGTCTTTCAACGATGCAAAACAATTTTTCTTACCAGAAGCTGCATCGATTCATGGTAAAGAGACAGATCATCTATTTTGGATAACAATGGCGATTGTGTTCACTGCATTTGCTTTGACACACTTGTTATTATTCACATTCCCGTTCTTGTTTCAATTCTCAGAAAAAAGAAAAGCAGATTTCAATCCTCATAATGACACATTAGAGATTGCTTGGACAGCAGTTCCTGCAATTGTAATGGCAGTTCTTGTGATTTTCGGTTGGAGAGCATGGGCAGATATCACTGCACCAGCTACAGAAGATGCTATTCAAGTAGAATTAATGGGTAAGCAGTTCGCTTGGGAAATTCGTTACCCTGGTAAAGATTTGAAATTAGGCCGTTATGATGTGGCAAACATCGACAATACCAACTCAATGGGTGTAGACTATGATGATGTGAATGCTCAAGATGACTTTACTGCCAGAGAAATTTATCTTCCAGTAGGTAGAGAAGTCGAATTGAAAATCAGAGCTATTGACGTAATCCACTCTGTTTTCTTACCGCATTTCCGTGTGAAAATGGATGCAGTACCAGGTATGCCAACTCGTTTCAAATTCACGCCAACAATTACAACGGCTGAAATGAGACAAAAAACAAACAATCCTAAGTTCAACTATGAATTAGCTTGTACAGAGGTTTGTGGTTACGGTCACTTCGGTATGAGAAAGTTAGTGAAAGTAGTTACTCAAGAGGAGTATGATGAGTGGTTAATGAAGCAGAAGCCTTGGTTAGAGAAAAACCCTGATTACTTATCACAATGGGAAGCTAAGAAAGCTAAAACTGCATCAGTAGCTAAATCTCATTAATCCTTTTCAATTTAGATTCAAACTCAAAAAAGATAGATAACATGTCAAGTGTAGCATTAGACGTAGAAAATAAAGACGTTCACTCGCACGATGATCATGAACACCACGGTAACTTCATTACCAACTATGTGTTTTCATTTGATCACAAAGTTATTGCAAAGCAATATTTGATTTCTGGTATTTTCTGGGCAATCATTGGTGGCGGTTTATCATTATTATTCCGTATTCAATTAGGTTTTCCAGAAGCAAACTTAGAGTGGTTAAGACCACTTTTAGGAGACTGGATTACTGAGTCTGGTAAAATGGATACAACATTCTACTTAGCGGCAGTAACAATGCACGGTACCATCATGGTATTCTTTGTATTGACAGCAGGTCTTAGTGGTACGTTCTCCAATTTCTTGATTCCATTGCAAATTGGAGCAAGAGATATGGCATCAGGATTTATGAACATGCTTTCTTACTGGTTGTTCTTCGTAGCATCAGTGATTATGTTCATCTCATTATTTGCTTCAACAGGTCCTGCGTCAGGTGGTTGGGTAATTTATCCTCCATTATCGGCATTACCTCAAGCGGTGTCAGGTTCAGGTATTGGTATGACATTATGGTTGGTATCAATGGTATTTTTCATTGCTTCTTCTTTATTAGGTTCGATCAACTATATCTCAACAGTGATCAACTTAAGAACAGCAGGTATGTCTTTCGCTAAAATGCCACTTACTATCTGGTCATTCTTTATCACAGCGATCATTGGTACTTTATCATTCCCTGTATTATTTGCAGCGGCATTATTATTAGTATTTGACCGTAGCTTTGGAACATCATTCTACTTGTCAGATATCTACATTCAAGGTGAATTGTTAGAGCACTCAGGTGGTAGCCCTATCTTATTCCAGCACTTATTCTGGTTCTTAGGTCACCCAGAGGTATATATCGTATTATTACCAGCTTTAGGTTTGACTTCAGAGGTAATTTCTACGAACTCAAGAAAGCCAATCTTCGGTTACAGAGCGATGATCGGTTCAATGTTAGGTATTGCATTCCTTTCATTTATTGTATGGGCACACCACATGTTCGTGTCAGGTATGAACCCATTCTTAGGAACGATCTTTATGTTCTTGACATTGATCATTGCGGTACCTTCAGCAGTAAAAGCATTTAACTACATCACAACATTATTCAGAGGTAATATCATCTTTACACCTGCAATGTTGTTCTCAATTGGTCTAGTTTCATTGTTTATCTCAGGTGGTGTTACAGGTATTATCCTTGGTAACTCAGCATTGGATATTCAATTACACGATACTTATTTTGTAGTAGCTCACTTCCACTTAGTAATGGGTTCTGCAGCATTTTTTGGTATGATGGCTGGTGTTTACCACTGGTATCCAAAAATGTTTGGTAGAATGATGAACAGTGCTATGGGTTATGTTCACTTCTGGTTAACTTTCATCGGTGCTTACATGGTATTCTTCCCAATGCATTACATCGGTATTGCTGGTTTCCCAAGAAGATACTACTCGTTCACAAACTTTGATGCATTCTCTACTTTCACAGATTTGAATACATTTATTTCAATTGCGGCAATCTTAACAGTAACTGCTCAATTTATCTTCGTATTCAACTTCTTCTGGAGTATGTTCAGAGGTAGATTAGCTCCATTGAACCCTTGGAATGCAACTACATTAGAGTGGACTACACCAAGAAAACCAGGTCACGGAAACTGGCCAGGTGCTTTACCAGTAGTTTACCGTTGGCCATATGATTACTCTAAGCCAGGTGCTGAGAAAGATGGCTTCACAGACTTTATTCCTCAAAACGTTCCGCTTTCATCAACAATGAGCTCGAACACTCCTGAGGAGAAAGTACTAGCTGAATTAGACGAAAAATTCGATCAATTAGGTGAAGAGAGAGAAAAGAATCCTTTCATCTAAGAAAACGAAATCTATTTAATAGATATACTTTTATCAGAAAGTATCCGGGGTATAGGCTTTTAGTCTATACCCTTTTTGTTTGCCCTGCATGCAAACTATCCCGACAGCTTGAAAGAAAGCTGTTTCGCCCCTCGGAGGGAAGAAAATGCGACCTCAAGTGCGTTACTGGCAACGGTAAGGTGTGAAGGAAGAGTTAGCAAGTTTACTGAACATAGCGAAAGTGAACTGATTTTGGCGTGTTGTAGTGGGTAAGGTTGCAAAATATGCCGAAGCCCCATTTTCGAGAGTACTCAATACGTTATAACAGATGCGTTAGTAAACAGGGAAGTTTAGCTTAACAGGGGAAGCCTTTATTTCTGTTCGTGTTTTTTTTTT